>CAYTVN010000025.1:0-18901 GCA_964441655.1 uncultured Verrucomicrobiota bacterium
CTTCAGCCGCCGCCAGATGATGGAAACCAAGCCGGTGAACCTGAACCGGCTGATCGAAAACCTGCAAAAAATGCTGCAGCGACTGCTGGGCGAAGATGTGAACCTGATGACCGACCTCGCCCCGAACCTGGACCGGGTACGCGTGGATCCAGGCCAGATTGAACAGGTCTTGCTGAACCTGGCCGTCAACGCCCGCGACGCCATGCCGCACGGCGGCCGCCTGACCATCAGCACCTACAGCCTGGTGTTCCTGAAGGAAGACACCCTGCTGGTGCCGGAAGCGCGGCACGGCCGGTTTGTATGCCTGGCCATGTCCGACACCGGGATCGGCATGAGCCGCGAAGTGATCGACCATATTTTCGAGCCCTTCTACAGCACCAAGGGCCCGGGCAAGGGAACCGGACTGGGCTTGTCCGTGGTCTACGGCATCGTTCGCCAGCACGATGGCATGGTGCATGTCTACAGCCAGCTGGGCGAAGGCACCACCTTCCGCGTTTATCTGCCGGTTTACAGCGACAAGACCGACGAAACGTCCGACGACGAATCCGCACCGGCCACGGCGCAAAAACCAGCCCCCGGGGTACGCATCCTGTTGACCGAGGACGAGGATGGCGTGCGCGACTTCGCGGTGCGCGCGCTGCGCAACCAGGGCTATCAGGTGAGCGCGGTCGGCACCGCGCAGCATGCGCTGGACCTTTTTAAATCGGAACAGGGTAACTTTGATCTGCTCTTCACCGACGTGGTTCTGCCCGACCAGAACGGCCTCGACATGGCCCGCCAGCTGGTCCGGGAAAAGCCCACCCTGCGGTTGCTCTTCACCAGCGGCTACATGGATGACAAGTCACGGTGGCCCGCCATTCGAGACCACGGGTACCGCTTCCTGCAAAAACCCTACCCGGTGCAGGATATGCTTCGCGCCGTTCAGGAAACCCTGGCCGAACCCCTGCGCGTACAGACGCTGGATTGAGGAAAGCGCGTAATCCCGGCGCCTCAAAACACCATGACGCCGCCGGCGGCGGAACAGAGCTTGCGCAGGGTGTCGCACTTGGGATTGCGCTTGAAACCATCGAACAGGATCAGGGCGGTGTAGCGCGAGTCGGCGTCACCGCGATGGAAGCCATCCCCCGTGATCCCCACGTAATCGGCGAGCACACTCAACTTGTGGCTGGAGGAATCCGGATACCACTTGCGGAAGAGCTTGAGGCTGTCCAACACCATGTTGGGGGGCAACTCGAGGTCCGCGCGCGTGAGCTCGGAGCGCATCATGTCCACATCAAAGCGGGCATTGTGCGCGACCAGAACGGCATCCCCTGCAAATTCCTGAAATTCAGCGTACACCGCGGCGAAAGTCGGTTTATCCTTCACCATCTTGTCCGATATGCCGTGGACCTTGGTCGCGCGGGGTGGAATGGGTTGCTGGGGATTGATCAGCCAATCCCGCTCTTCCACGATTTCACCGTTCCGGATTTTGATCGCGCCAATCTCAACCACCCGATCCTTCGAAGGGCTCAAACCCGTGGTTTCCGTGTCAAATACCACAATGGTCAAACTGCTGATCGGGGTGGATAGCTTGGGCATGCCCTCCATAACTGCTTGCGCCGCAGCCACCGGCATCACCCAACCCGGCTGCGCCAATGCCAGCGCCGCCATCAAAACCCACCCCGCCGTCCATCGCCATGCGTTTCTCATGGTTGACCTCACCTTCCAGGTTAACTCATCAACTTTAACGATTAGGGCAATCTACCACGGCTGATATAGAAACGCAATCCACATGCAACTGATTCGTATAAAGCTAGTTGGCAACGAGTGACCTGCTCGCGCGGGAACACTCGCCGCGGTGATGCTACGCAAAACATCCAGTGAAATATTGCGACCCAAGGCAGGCCCCTTATATTCCCACCCATGACAACTACACCTGCCGAGCACGGCACCCGGCCCAAACTGGTAATCCTGGGCACCGGCTTCGCCGCCTTCAGCCTGCTCCATCACCTGGACCGCAAACGCTTCGACATCAGCGTGGTCAGCCCGCGAAATCACTTCCTTTTTTCGCCCCTGCTTCCCAGCACCACCGTGGGCACGCTCGAGTTTCGCAGCATCATCGAACCGATCCGCAACATGCAGGACCGGCTGGGCATCAAGTTCTACCAGGCCAACTGCATTCATATTGACCCCGCCACCAAGCTGGTGACCTGCGAAGGTATCTTCGACCACGAAACATTCCTGCTCAGCTACAACGTGCTGGTCATCGCCGTGGGCGCCACCAACAAAACCTTTGGCATCCCCGGGGTGACGGAAAACACGTTTTTTCTCAAGGAACTGTCCGATGCCCGCGCCATCCGCCAGCGCATTATCGAATGCTTCGAGCGCGCCAGCACCCCGCTGGTCAGCATCGAAGAGCGGCAACGCCTCATGCACTTTGTGGTGGTCGGCGGCGGTCCCACCGGAGTGGAGTTCGCAGCCGAACTGCACGACTTCATCGAGGAAGACCTGCGCGATGCCTTCCCCGAACTTTATCAGGACGTGCGCATCAGCCTGTTCGAGGCCTCCAAGGGCATCCTCAACATGTTCGACCAGAAGCTGGGCGAATATACCCTCAAACGTTTCGCCCGCGCCCGCATCCGCGTACACATCGGCTCGCTGGTCAAGGAGGTCCGCACCACCGAATTGACCCTGGCCGACGGCTCCGTCATCCCCTTCGGCATGGTCGTCTGGTCCACTGGCATTGGCGCCACCCCGCTGGTGCAGACCCTGGGCCTGCCCACCGATCGCGGCCAGCGCCTGCTCACCAACGAACGCTTCGCAGTGGACAAGGAGGAGACGATTTTCGCCATCGGCGACTGCGCCACCCGCGAAGGCGACCAATTACCCGCCACCGCCCAGGTCGCCCAGCAGGAAGGCGAATATTTGGCCCGCCTGCTCAATGACCGCGCCCGTGGTAAGCCTGGACGCGCCTTCAAGTACCGCAACCTCGGCATGCTGGCCTATGTGGGCAAACGCCGCGCCCTGGCCGACACCAAATACGTCAAAGGCCACGGCTTCGGCACCTGGCTCCTCTGGCGCTCCGCCTACATCACCAAACTGGTCAGCTTCAAAAACAAGGTCCTCGTCCTGTTCGACTGGTTCAAAACCGCCTTGTTCGGACGCGATATCAGCCGATTCTAGACATTTTCGATTTTCGATTTCCGATTGCCAATTTTTTCCCAAATCGGAAATCTAAACTCGAAACTCGGCAATTCCCCCACCGACCTCGGGGTTTCCCTGATTCTGCTCCATTTCCGACTTTATCTCTTTACCTGGCGCTAATCATTCCATACAAGGTCAAACGTTTTACTAAATCGATTTACCTTCATGGAGGCGTAGAGAATGAAGTCAAACGGCGCGATTATTGCGATTGTGGTGCTTTTGACCAGTTGGACCTCGTCCCGGGCCGATTCCATCCCGGTTTCACTCGCGGTGGACCCGGTCTCGACGGCCGTCGCAGCCGATGGCTGGCTGGATGTCCGTTTGTCAGGCTGGGATCTGACCGCAGAGCCGGCCCGGCCGATACTGCCCCGCCGGACGCTGGTCTACGCGCTGCCGCCTGACGCCAATCCGGCTTCGGTGAAGCTGGTCCTCGGCAAGGTATCGTCCCTCACCACCAAGCTCTCCGGTCTGGTCCGGCCCGGCGCTCCCATGCGGCCGACCGACGGCAGCAACATGGTCTCTTACGGCGCCGCCAAGGCGGTGGTCAATGGACTCGATACCCAGGTCTACGGGCAGAGCCAACCCTACCCCGCCACGCACGCCCAACTGGTCGGCGTCTCCCGCATGCGCGACTGGGTCCTCGTGCACGTAGCGGTGAATCCAGCCCTCTTCCAACCGGTCGCCGGCCAACTGACCGCAGCCTCCTCCATTTCCTTCGCCATCGACTACACCCGTACCGCCACCAAGGCCGCCAACGTGCGTGACGGGGTGATGGATGATGCGGCGCGTCGGCTGATCGCCAACGCGGGCACGGCGTCCACCTGGTACACCAAGCCCGCCCTGGCCAAGGCCTCGCCGGGCGATGTCTTCCTGGTGCTGACCACGGATGCCATCCTGAACCAGAGCACCAACCTCTACGGCCTGCTCGCGCACAAACGCGCCAAGGGCTTCGAGGTTCACGTGGCCACCGAGACGAAGGTGGACGGCAATCCCGCGGCCACGGGCTGGAACGAGACGGTCGGCCAGTACCCGAATGACAAGGCGGACAGAATCCGCCAGTGGCTCAAGGCCAACTACGTGTCGATGCGCATCCGCTACGTGCTGCTGGTGGGCGATCCCACCCCGGACACCGGCGACCTGCCCATGAAGATGTGCTGGCCGAACTTCTCCTCCGAGTACTACCGCGAATGCCCCACGGATTATTACTTCGCCGACCTGACCGGCAACTGGGACCTCGACGGCGACGGCAACTACGGCGAAGAAGGCGCGGATGCCGGCGTGGGCGGCGTGGACTTCACCCCCGAAGTGTACGTGGGCCGCCTGCCCGTCTATCCCGACGCGGGCTGGCCGACCACCCTGGAAAGCATCGTGCAGAAAACCATCCGCTACGAAACATCCACCTCCACCGCATGGCGCAAGAAGGCGCTGCTTCCGCTGAGCTATCTGGACCCCAACACGGACGAGGGCGTGGTGGGCGAATACGTGAAGAGCGACATCCTGCAGCCCGCGGGCTGGAGCGCCTACACCATGTACGAGCAGGGCTCGTGCAGCACGCAGTACAACTCGACCTTCACGTCCAACGAGGAACTGCTGGACCGCTCCACGGTCAATCACTGGAAGAAAAACGCCTACGGTTTCACGTTCTGGATGGGCCACGGCTGGCAGAACGGCGCGGTCTGCTGCAGCGGCAACATCTTCACCAGCGACCACGCGGATGAATTGAACAACCAGTTTCCCGGCGTGGTGTTCATGGGCTCCTGCACCTGCGGGCATCCCGAAACCCACAACAACGTGTCCTACTCGGTGCTGAAAAACGGGGCCATCGCCGCCTTCGGGGCCACCCGGGTTTCGTGGTATGCAGGCACGTGGATTCCCGCCTACAGCCATCCCGACATCGCGGGCGTGGGCTATCACATCTTCAACTACGCGGTGCGCTCGAACCTGACCTTCGCGGAGGCGATGTACACCACCATGGCCACCATGCAGGGCGGCGCGGCGGGCGGCTGGTGGATGAACCGCATGGACTTCAGCATGAACGGCGACCCCAGTCTGTCCTTCACCTCCGGCGGCGTGGACACCGATGGTGACTCCATGGATGACGCCTGGGAAACGGCCAACGGGTTCAACCCGAATGACGCCTCCGACGGTGCGACCGACGCCGATGGCGATGGCCTGAGCAACGCGCAGGAATATGGACGCGGCACCGACCCGCGCCTGAGCGACACCGACCTGGACGGAATCGGCGACGCCACCGATGGCGCGCCCACCACGCCTGCGTATGCGCAAGTGACGCTGGCCCCCGAGTTGACCGGCTACCTGTCCGGCTCCATCAGCGGCAGCGGGGCCACGTGGTTCCCGAACTGGCTGCAATGGGGCGTGGATCGCTGGAACCGCTACGCGGGCATCCTGCGCTTCAATCTGTCCAGCCTGCCCGACGCGGCCAACATCAAGGGCGTGGTCCTTCGCTACGCGGGCAGCGGCCCGGGCTGGGGCTACAACACGAAGCTGGTCGGTCTCGACGGCATCGACGCCGTGACCGCGCCCGCCGCCGCAGATAGTGCGATCACCACCAGCGCGGGCCTGCAAACCATCGGCCCTGAATTCCCGCGCGACTACGCGGGCCGGGCCACGCAAATCCTCAACGCCAACGCGGCCGCGAACCTGGCCGGACGCCTCGCCGCGGACCGGTGGAACCTGGGCCTCGGCTACGTGCACCAGGGCAACACGTCCATCCTGAGCCTGACCAATGTGTCGCTGGTGGTCAGCTACACCGTGCCGCGCAGTTTCTATCAGGATATGACGGTGGCAGGCACGTTCAACGGCTGGAACCAGAACCTGAAGAACATGAAGCTGGTCGGCGATTACCTGTGGCAGTGGGACGGCGTGCTGACCAACGCCAGCGCGGTGCGCTTCAAGCTGGTGGCCAACCATGACTGGGGCGTCAACTGGGGCGACGTGAACCAGACCGACTTCACGCTGCCGTTGGACGGCACGTCGGAGCAGGGTAATGGCCCCGACATCCTGGTCAACGGCACCCTGAACGGCGCCTACCGCATCACCTTTCACGAGCAGTCGCAGGTCTATCGCCTGGAATTCGTGCCCCCGCCGGACCGCGATGGCGACGGCATGCCCGACGCGTGGGAGACCCAGTACAGCCTGAATCCGGACGACGCTTCGGATGCGGGCAGCAATCCGGATGGCGATGCCTACACCAACCTGCAGGAATTCCAGAACGGCACCGACCCGCGCACCTACAACGCGCCCCGCTCCGGGTTCACGTCCCTGACCATCGCGGGCACCTTCAACGGCTGGAACCAAGCCTTGAACAACCTGCGTCTGACCAGCGACTACACCTGGCAGGGCACGGTCACCGTGGCCAACGCCAGCGCGGTGCGCTTCAAGTTTGTGGCCAACGCCAACTGGTCGGTGAACTGGGGCGAGCAGAACCAGTCCGACTTCGACCTGCCGGTCGCGGGCAACGCGGAACGCGGCAACTACGGCGACATCACGATCAACGGCACCCTGAACGGCAGCTACCGGGTCACGTTCCACGAGCAGACCGGCGCGTACACGCTGGCCCTGCTGCCCCCGCCCGACGCCGATGGCGACGGCCTGCCCGATGCGTGGGAAATCCTCTACGGCTTCAACCCCAACGGGTCGGGCGACGCGGCGGTGGACTTCGACGCCGACGGGCTGACCAACCTGCAGGAATTCCAGAAGGGCACACATCCCTGGCGCGCGGACAGCGATTTCGACGGCGTGAACGATGCCACCGACGCGCAGCCACTGGTGCCCAACGGCCCGCAGGCCGTGCTGATGCCGAGCCTGCAAGGCACCCTGTGGACCACCTACGAGTACAGCTCGCCCTCCAACACCGGCTGGGGCTTTGTGACCAACTACACGGGCTGGGAAACGCACTACCGCAACAGCCTGCATGAGCGCGGCTACCTGCAGTTCGACACCACGCAGATCCCGGACGGCGCCGTGGTGCAGAGCGTGGTGCTGCGCTACCAGGCGGCGGGCGCGAATGTGCCGAGCCCGACCGTGGTCACGCTCTACGCGCTGGACAACAGCAACCCGCTGGCCGGCCAGGCGGAGAACCTGTACCGCCAGATGGGCACCAACGGGATTTTCTTCTCCACCAACAGCTGGGTGGCCAACTCCGGGCGCGAGCAGTCCATCGCCCTCCCCGCTCCGTTCGGCCCCGACCTGAAGGGCAAGCTGGCGGCCAACCGGTGGGCCCTGGGCCTCAAGGGCTGGGAAGGTTCCTACGACAGCCAGTCGCTCTATTTCTCGAACTGCGTGCTGGTGGTGAACTACACCCAGCCCCGCAGCTCGTACACCTCCATGACCGCGGCCGGCACGTTCAACGGCTGGAACCAGGCCCTGAACAACCTGGCCCTGGTTTCCGACTACACTTGGCAGGCGGACCTGGTGCTGAATAACGCCAGCGCGGTACGCTTCAAATTCGTGGCCAACGCCAACTGGTCGGTCAACTGGGGCGAGCAGAACCAGGGCGACTTCGACCTGCCGGTGGCGGGTAATGCGGAACGCGGCAACAGCGACATCACGATCAACGGCACGCTGAACGGGACCTACCGCTTCACCTTCAACGAGCAGACCGGGGCCTACACGCTCACCCTGCTGCCGCCGCCGGATGCCGATGGCGATGGCCTGCCCGACGCGTGGGAAATCCAGTACAGCCTGGATCCCAACAGCGCGCTGGATGCGGCCCAGGACCCGGACATCGACGGCTTCACCAATCTGCAGGAATACCGCAACGGCACCAACCCGCGCGCGTGGGACGCCATGAAGTCGGACTACAGCACGATGAGCGTGCCCGGCACCTACAACAATTGGGATCTGCAGGCCTACAAGATGCGCCTGGTGGACAACTACACCTGGCAGATCGATTTCACCTTCTTCAGCTCGGGCACCATCGACCTCAAGCTCGCGGCCAACGGCGGCTGGGGCGTGAACTGGGGCGACCGCGACCAGGGTTCCACCAGCGTGCCGGTGAGCGGCTACGCGGATCGCGACCAGGCCAACATCCGATTGAACGGTCCGTTCAGCGGCTACTACCGCCTCACCTTCAACGAGCGCACCGGGGCTTACAGCTTCGGCCTCAAGCCCTGAGGCTTCAGATTCACCGCGGAGGCGCGGAGTTCGCAGAGAAGAATAGGCGAAATTAATTCTGCTCTGCGCCCTCGGCTCCTCTGCGGTGCCATCAGGCAATCAATCAAAGTCCGCGCCCACCGGGGTGTGGTCGGACGGGCGCTCACCGCGGCGGGGGTGGAGATCGATCCACGCGTCGCGTGAACGTTCGGCCAGCGGCGCGGAGGCCAGGATGTAATCGAGCCGCCAGCCCTCGGGATATTCCGCGCTGAAATCGGTGCGGTAGTCGAAGAAGGAATAGCGGCCCGGCTCCGGGTGATGCTTCCGGTACACATCGTGCCAGCCCCAGCTTTTGGTTGCCGCGAACGCCTTTCGCACCGTCTCGTGGTAGCACACGTGCCCGGCCCGCCGCTCCGGGTTGTACACATCGATGGATTCCGCGGCTACGTTCAGGTCGCCCATCCACAACGCGTGATCCTGTGCGTGCAAATGACGCCGCACGTAGGCGTCGAGGCGCTGATACCATTGCTGTTTATAACCGAACATGGCGTGCTCGATGTCACGGCCCTGCGGCACATAGGTGTTGATCACGTGCAGTTCGCCGAACCGCGCGTGCAACAAACGCGGAGCATCGGCAGGCCCGTCATCCTCGAAACCGAATCGCACCGCGTCGGGCTTGCGTCGCGACACCAGAGCCACGCCGTTGTAGGCCTTCATGCCGCAGAACGAAACGTGGTAGCCCGCGTCACGGAAGGCTTCGGCGGGAAATAATTCATCCACCACCTTGGTTTCCTGCAACGCCAGTACATCCGGTGCGTGCTGTTTCAACCACGCCAGCACGGTGTCGAGCCGGGTGCGGATGGAGTTGCAGTTGAAGGTGGCGACGCGCATGACGGAGCCTATTTCGCCGGCAGCCGCCGCACCAGCACGCGTCGCTTTTCGTCGGTGAAACCCTGGCGCAGGTAGAGGCGCGCAGCTCCGGGATTGTGGTCGCTGACTTCGAGTTTAATCGCGGCGGCGCCGTGCTCGCGGGCCAGCTGTCCGACAAACTCCAATGCGGCGCGGCCCAGGCCCCGTCCGCGGTGCGCGGCCTCCACGTACAATTCGTCCACCAGCAGATACGGCCCGCCGTGCTCGGCGCTGTAGCCCCAGCTGATCAGCATGTAGCCGGCGATTTCGGCGTCGTGTTCGATGACAAAGAGAAATCCATACGTGTTGGGATCGGTCAGCTCGTCGAGGATGCGGCGGGCGCGGGCTTCATCAAACGCGAGGCGCGCGCCGCGATAGAATATTTCCATCATGCCCACCAGGCGGGACGCATCGGCGGGCACGGCGCGGCGGATGACGGGCGGCGTGCTCATGATTTCCTCCACGCCGCCAACAGGGCGGGAAACGCGCAGGACGCGCAACGCGAACGATCGTTCAAACAGTAGTCGTGAAATATCTGCAACAGGCCCTGACGCCGCAGCCCCGTGGCATAGAGGGAGCCGGGATGATGGGCGCCGAACAGATTGAACGCGGTTTGCCGCACCAGGCTATTGGAGGTTTCGCGCGGCAGTCCGGCCAGCACGTCAGGCGGCAGCGCCTCCTTCTTGCCGCATGCGGCCAGGTACGGCACCACCACATTGACCACCAGCGCCTGGGCGCGTTCCGCACCAATCAAGGCCAGCGGGCGGGCCAGCCTCGCCCCGCCCCACGACAATCGGCGACTCCAATACGATTCCTTCACCTCCATCAGGGCCGCCTCCATCCGGGCTAGGCTGCCCGGTTGATCGGCCCATGCACACCATTGCGCGGCCGGGCTCTGCTCGCCGGTGAACAGGCACGCAGCCGCCGCGAGACGGCGCACCGGATGATTGGCCGGGCGACCCTGCAAGCGCCATTCGTCGCGCTTCATCAAGCGCCGGCTCCACCGCTCACGCTGTTTCCACCAGGCGTCCCACAGCGAGCGCACGTAGGCGCGGGTGGCGTCGTCCCAGCGGCTCGACATATTTTCGGGCAATAAACCCGCCACACCCAACAGAAGGGCCAGCGCATCGAGCGGTTTCCCGGCGTGCGCGCGAAGGGCCTCCATCGGCACGATCTCCGCCAGGCGACGGCACGGCGCTTTGTTGTGCTGGTAGCCGAGGCCCGCCATGAGTTCTTCGTAGAGGGTCTGGTCCGCGCCCACCTCGTTCCAGCGCAGGCACAGGCGCTCGGTCTTGCGACGCAACCGCTCCTGACCCGCGGCATCCAGCACGGCGTGCTTTTCGGGCGCATCCCATTTTTTCAGCAGCATCTGGCAGGGCGGCTGGGCCGCCCGCGCGGCAAAGGGATAGGCCGCGACCTCGATGTTTTCAAATGAGAATGAGGGCAGCCGGGCCAGGGCATCGCGCAAGGTCACCTGCAGTGTGCCCGGGGGCAAATCACCGCCGGACCCGACGCAGGGGAAATAGGTCACATGCAGACGCACCCGCGCATAACGCGGATCGCGGGCGTGCCCGTGCGCGGCCCAGTCGCGGGGATGGATGTGCAGCTCGACATCGCCCGCCAGACGACGCCGCTCCGGGCCCACGCGCACCACGGCGCCGAGAAAATCGGGGCCGGCCTCCAGATTCCACACCCCCGAATCTTCGACTTCCAGCAGCTCGCCTTCGGCGGTGTGCAACACCGATGGGCGCAGGCGGGGATCAAACCACAGGCACTGCAGGTGGCGCTCGGTGTAGGGAAATCCACGGTAGGTCGCGGCCTCTTCGCGCACCGAGCGATCGCGCGTGGCCCCACCCCGATAACGCGAGGCGAGCTGGAACAGGGCGGACCGGACGGAAGCGGAGGCCGGACGTTCCGGGCTATTCATGGCACGCCGCGTTCCTTCAATCGGCTGCGCGCAATGTTCACCACCGTATCAAACATGGGCGGCTGACCGGGACGGCCGTAGGTGGTCACGATCTGTTGATAATAAAGCGTCGCCTCCCCGCGATGCCGGGTGTCCCACAGGGTGTCCGCGGCCTGCTTCCAGGCTTGAATGACTTCCCAGTGCTCCTGGGGGTAGCGTTGCCCGACCTGCTCGAAGCAGGACAGGGCCTCCCTGCCTTCGCCCAACGCGAGGTGAATCTGGCCCAGGCTGCGCAAGGCCGCGGCGGCCAGCGGGGCGCAATCGCCGTAGTTCTGGGTGAACTGAAGATACTCCACCGCCGCCTGCTCCAACATGGCCAACCGCTGGACATCGTTGGTAGCCTCCTCCGCCGGCACACGAAATTCTCGCATGATCCGGTTATACTCAAAACGCGCCATGGACATCCTTTGGGCGCCCCGGTCTGGCGCGGACACGCACCCGGCCACCCAAACGATGAGAACAACGGCAGCCCAGCAGTAAACGAGCTTTTTCATAAGTTGAACAATTTTGAACAAACGAGAACCAGCCGACCATCCTCGTGCATGATTAACACCGCGCGCAGGCCTTGGGGGCAAGCCGGAAAACGATTTTCCTCCAACACCGCACAGGGTCGGAAGGGATTGGCATGCGGAGTGCTTATATTTTAAGCATGAACGCGGGCCCTATAGCACGATCGGCCGCGGAAGCAGGAGGAACTTGGAGGCGCGGGAGGGAATCGAACCCACGAATAGAGGTTTTGCAGACCTCTGCCTAACCACTTGGCTACCGCGCCTGTAGGGCGTGCTTTCATACGATAACACCCATGTGCGCGCAATCCAGAAAAAGGACGAAACAAACGTCCCCCGGCCAGGGCGGGTGGCAGTTGGTGGCAGTGGTCTGCCTGCTGCTGACCGCGTGCGCCGCCACCTCCGCGTCGCCCAGCCAATCCATCCGCACAACCTCCAACTTTTCCGCCTCCCCCCTCAACGCCACATTTACCGAGCGACCCATCCCGCTCATGAATTCGCCCAAGGATGTGCGGCAGGACTATGTCTATCCGATGACCTTCATGCGGCAGAAGCTGGTTTGGTCGCAGGCCGAAAGTTTGTGGCACATGACGTTCCCGACCCGGCGCTATGCCTACGCTGGCATCGAACTGCGCAAGCCGGTGGACCTGGCGGCCGAACGCGACTATACCCGCCTATCCTTCCGCATGCGGCCGGCCCGCCTCGCCCCGTTTTTATCCGTGGCCCTGCTCGACGGCTCCGCCCAACCATCGAGTCCGCAGGCCATGACGGATTTCTGGCTGCAGGAACACGGCACGTTTTCCGGGGATGGCTGGGTCACGGTGGAAATCGCGCTCACCAACTTTCCCAACCAGGCTACCACCCTGATTGAAGATTCCGTCAATCCGATGAACCTGGAAGATCCTCCGCGCCGCCCCTTCAACTGGGCCAGCATTCAGGAAGTACGTTTTGTCAGCGGCGGTGGCCGCATTCCCAGCCAGGAAATCGTGGTCAAAAATCTGCGTTTCCTGCGTTGAACGTCAGGCCAGGCCCAACCGCTCCTCGGTCTCCGCCTTGAGGCGCTGTAACTTCTTTTTCAGCACCAGTCGCTTTGGTACCGACATGTGATCAATGAACAGCACCCCATTGAGGTGATCCACTTCATGCTGCACCACCCGGGCCGTGAAGTCGCGCAGGGCCACCGTGTGTGGCTGGCCCTGTAGGTCCTGGTAGCTCAGGGTAATCTCGCGCGGACGCTGGATGCTGCCGCGAATGTCGGGGAAACTGAGGCAGCCCTCGTCATGCGGTTCGGTTTTCTTGGAGCTCTCCACGATCTCCGGGTTCACCAGCACCAGCGGCATGGCCAGATTGGGATGCAGGCGCACTCCGTCCTCGTCGGTGTCATATTCCACTGGTACCTCGATGGTGCAGATGGCTAGCGCCTGGCCGATCTGCTGGGCGGCCAACCCCACCCCCTCCGAGGCGCGCATGGTGGCGATCATGTCCTCGGCCAGCTGCCGGATCTCCGGCGTAATGGATTCGATACGGGCCGCCGGCGTGCGCAGAATGGGATCGCCATAATAATGCAGAGTTAAGCTCATAAATCGGCGTTTACTATACGCGCCACCCCCACGTCACACAACCCCGCGGACACCGCGCCCACCAAATCGAGGGGAAGACCACCCACCCCTAAATCCCCTCCAGGGAAGGGGATCGAGTTTCAGGTTTCAAGTTGCAGGTTCCAAGTCTTTGTCCACGTGCCGGTGACTGCTCATCGGGGTCGGTATCGGTTTCGCTATCGGAATCGATCCTAGCTCCTACCCCGCGGCTAGGAGCCGAAAGATCAGATAGCGAAAGAACCCACCCCTAAATCCCCTCCAAGGAGGGGACTTTATGAGCTGAGACAATCCCCTCCACTGGAGGGGTCCGCGAAGCGGGGGGTGGGTCATCCCGGCCGCGTACGCCTCGCGGCTTGCCCTGAACGCGCCCGCCTTTTACAGTGTCCGAATTGCATGAACGACGCCCTGGTAATTATTCCGACCTACAACGAGAAGGAAAACGCGCTGGCTATCGCCGCCGCCGTCCTGCGCGAGGCGCCGTGGGCCGACATTCTTTTCGTGGATGACAACTCGCCGGACGGCACGGGGCAGATTCTGGACACGCTGGCCGATCGCGAGCCGCGTGTGAAGGTGCTGCACCGCCAGGGCAAGGAAGGCCTGGGCCGGGCCTACATCGCCGGCTTTCAGTGGGCGCTGGAACGCACCTACGAGTTCATCTTTGAAATGGATGCCGATTTTTCCCACAACCCGGCCGACCTCAAACGCCTGCGCGAAGGGGCGATGCACGCCGACCTGGTGCTGGGCACCCGCTACAAGGACGGCATCCGCGTGGTCAACTGGCCCATGCATCGCCTGCTGCTGAGCAAAGGCGCCGCGATCTATGTGCGCCTGGTCACCGGCATGCCGTTCACCGATCCGACCGGCGGTTTCAAGTGCTACCGCCGCGCCGTATTGGAAACCATAGACCTGTCCTCCATTCACTCCAACGGCTATTCCTTTCAGGTTGAAATGACGCATTCCGCGTGGCGGGCCGGCTTCTACGTCAACGAAATACCCATCACCTTCGAGGAGCGCCGCGAAGGCGCATCCAAGATGAGCGGGGACATTGTGCGCGAAGCCCTTTACATGGTCTGGAAACTTCTCTATCGGGCCGGTTTCCGCCGCAATACACCGTCCCGCCATCCGCGCAGCGCGGCCTCCTGATTCATGAATCTGAGCCCCATCCTCCGCTCGCTCCGGCCCAAGCAGTGGACCAAAAATGCCGTGGTGCTGGCCGCCCTGATCTTCGCCATGGGGGATTCGTCGCAGGCCCTGGGCGGCGACTTTTTTCAGCACGCCCTCCTGCGCGCCCTGGCCGCCACCCTGTTGTTCTGCATGGCCTCCAGCGCGGTCTATTTGATGAACGATCTGCGCGACGTGGACCTGGACCGGGCCCACCCCGTCAAACGCCTGCGCCCCCTGGCCGCGGGCCAGATCGAACCCGGCACGGTGCGCCTGCTGTCCTTCGCCCTGCTGACCCTCTCCCTGCTCGGAGCCTGGCATCTGGATCAGGGCCTGGCGGGCGTCCTCGCGACCTACCTGCTGCTGCAAATCGCCTATACCTTCGGCCTCAAACGCATCGCCCTGCTGGACATTTTTATCATCGCCACCGGTTTTGTCCTGCGGGCGCTGGCCGGCGGCGTGGTCATCCACGTGCCCATCTCGCCCTGGCTGCTGGTCTGCACCTTCCTGCTCGCCCTGTTCCTGGCCCTGTGCAAACGACGTCATGAACTGGTGGCGTTGACGGGACAAACCGGAACCACCCGCCCCAGCCTCCAGCAATACGATCAGGGATTGCTCGACGCCCTTATCCCCCTCACCGGCTCCGCCACCCTGGTCTGCTACGGCGTCTATACCCTGTGGCCGGACACCGTGGATAAATTTGGCACCACCCACCTGGCCTTCACCATCCCCGTGGTCGCCTTCGGCTTGTTCCGCTACCTCGATCTGGTGTACCGCCACGAACAGGGCGGGCGCCCGGAACAACTGCTGCTGACCGACCCGCCCCTGCTGGCCACGGTGGCCATCTACGGCCTGGCCGTGGTGTCCATTTTGCTCACCCGCTGAACGCCACGGGCTCCGCGGGGTCCAACTTCAACGGCCCCGCTAATGAGGCTTGGCTTCCATGAAGGAACCGCGCTAACGTTCACGTTTTGTGTGCCTTGGAGCCTAGATAACCGACCGGAAAGAGCTACCTATGGGATCAGCAAACGCGAACACCACACCCGCGGCATCCGTAACCGACCGCGATCTCATGCCACCCACCGACGCCGCCCACACGCCCTTCTTCCGGCGGGTTGACTGGAGCGCGTTCTGGACCACGTTTGCCGTCTCCTTCGCCGCGTATTTCTACACCATCGCCCCCACCGTCACCCTGGAGGATTCCGGCGAGCTGGCCGTGGCCTCCGACTACCTCGGCGTGCCCCATCCGCCCGGCTATCCCATCTGGACCATGCTCACCTGGTTCTTCCAGTGGATTTTCCACTGGGTGCGCTACTACGGCCAGCCCGACAGCAACCTGATGCTGATGGCCAGATCACTGAAGGACGTGTTTGATGGCGGCGGCTTCCAGGGCCACCCCAATCCGGCCTGGTCGGTGGGCTTGTGCTCCGCCTTCTTCGGCGCGCTGGCCTGCGCCCTGTTCGCCCAATTGGTGAGCCGCTCCGGGGCCGACATGCTGCGCAGCATCGAGCGCATCACCCGCGTCATCGGCGTCCGAATGGAAAATCTGATCTGCTGGGTGGCCGGCGTTTCCGGTGGCCTGCTGTTCTGCTTCAGTCCCGTGCTGTGGTCGCAATCCACCATCGTCGAAGTGTACGCCCTGAACGCCTTCTTCATGGTGCTCACCGTGCTCCTCATGTACCGGTGGATGTGCCGGCCCCACGAGGACCTCACCCTGTACCTAACCGCCTTCTTCTTCGGACTGGGCCTGACCAATCACCAGGCCCTGCTCTTCATGGCCCCCGCCCTGCTCACCGCCATCGCCTTCCGCGACACCAAGCTGTTTCGCGACAGCCTGGCCGCCGTGTTCTGGCTCGTGGCCGCCGTCCTGTTTGTCATCATGTACAAGATGGGCGCCACCAGCACCCCGGAGGCCCTGCGGGAGAAGCAGACGCTGATTGCACTCGGCCTCATTTTTATGGCCGCCCCGGTGGGTCTCTTCCTCGTCGAACGCAAGCTGATGACGGAGTGGAAACGCATCCTCATCCTGGCCGGCATGGCCGGTCTCGGCCTGTCGTTCTACGCCTACCTGCCCTTTTCCTCCGAGCAGAATCCCCCCATGAACTGGGGTTATCCGCGCACCATGGAGGGTTTCATCCACGCGGTCAGCCGCGGCCAGTACGAGAAAATCGATGTCGCCGTCAACATGCGCCAGGCCATCGCAGACCTCGGCTTTTTCTGGCGCATGCTGCACGACGTGGTCTTCGATCCCGAGGGCTACGTTTCCGTGGTGGTGCAGTTCACCTGGGGCATCGCCCTGTTCGCCGGGGTGGCCCTCATCCTCATCCCCGGCCTGTTCATCTACCACCTGGTGTGCAGCGGGAAACCCTGGCGCACCGCCCTCGGCCACAGCGCCGTGGTGTGGCTGGCCGGACTGGCCGTGCTGACCGTTCTGCCCCTGCTCTTCATCGCCCTGTTCACCCTGGCCTTCCCCATCCCCCCGCCCCTCATCGTCATCCTCAGCGGCATCCCCACCTGCATCCTGATCATCTACCTCCAGCGCTACTTCGCCCGCGACCAGCTGGGCACCACCGTGCAGTGGCTGATCACCAGCTACGTGGCCTTCCACTCCCTCACCGTGGTCTTCCTGCTCTTCCAGTGGCCCAAGCTGGACGTGCAGACCCTGTTCATCGGACGCGTGCAATACATCCAGGCCCACGCCGTGTTCGCGATCTGGATCAGCTACGGCCTCATCTTCGCCCTGGCCTTTCTCGACACCCTGCTCAAGGGACGCCGCCTGCCCATGCTGATCGGCGCCCTGCTCGTCGCCGCCCTGCCCGTGGTGCCGGTGCTGAAAAACGCCTACGACGATCAATTCATCAACCTGGTGGGCAGCGCGGAACAGAACGAACACGACTTCGGCTGGCAGTTCGGCGCCTGGCAACTCGAAGGCGCCCGCGCCATCCTGTCCGAAATCGGCGAGGACGAAAAAGCCGCCTTCCCCAATCCCGATTACCCGCCGCCCATGACCACCAACGCCATCTTCTACGGCGGCACCGACCCGGGCCGGTTTGTGCCCACCTACATGATCTACTCTGCGCATTACCGCTCGGACGTCTACCTGATCACCCAGAACGCACTGGCCGACAACACGTACATGAACGTCATGCGCGACCTGTACGGCGACTCCATCTGGATCCCGTCGCAACAGGATTCCAACTTCGCCTTCCAGCAATACGTGGAGGACGTGCGCGCGGGCCGCATCGCCGCCGGGGCCGACGTGAGCTTCGAGGGCGGACGCGTCAGCGTGCAGGGCGTGCAGGGCGTGATGACCATCAACGGCATCCTGGCCAAGATGATCTTCGAGGCCAACCGCTCCAAGCACGACTTCTACGTGGAGGAAAGCTACGTCATTCCCTGGATGTATCCCTACCTGACCCCCCACGGCCTGATCATGAAGATCAACCGCGAGACGGTGGCGGAGCTGGATGCCGACACCATCAAGAACGACCGCGAGTTCTGGAACTGGTATGTGCCGCGGTTGATCGGCAACCCGAAATTCCACCGCGACGTGGTGGCGCGCAAGACCTTCTCCAAGCTGCGCAGCGCCATCGCCGGCCTCTACGCCTACCGCCGCCTGTTCGACGAATCCGAACACGCCTTCAAACAGGCTATTGAACTGTACCCGCTCAGCCCGGAAGCCAACTTCCGGCTGGCCGACATCTACATGCAGCAATTCCGGTTCAGCCAGGCCCGCGAAGTCATCGAAAAATTCCTGATCGGCGACCCCGAAAATGACAAGGTCGAGGAATTCCTGAACCAGATCAAGGCGCTGGAAAGCGCGGATATCCGCCGTCGCGAACTGGAAGGCCAGATGGCCAGCGGCGCCAATGTGGAACAGGCCCTGGAACTGGCCGACATCTACCGCCGCATGAACCTGACCCAGCTCTTCGAGAGCCTGACCATGAACGTGATCCGTCAGGACAACCTGCCTCCCGAGGTCATCCTGCGCGTAGCCAATCAATACGCCCAGATGAACCGCGCCGACTGGCTGGGCGTGGCCCTGGAGCGGTACCTGCAGAAGGAGCCTAACAACGCCCAGGTGTGGGTGGATTATGCGGCCACCCAGGTGCTGACCCAGAAGCCCAAGGAAGGGATTCTATCCCTGCGCCGGGCCGTGGAATTGGGCGGCGAGCCCATCCGGGAACACCTGCGCAAGGATCAACGCTTTAACGCCCTGCGCGAATTGCCTGAATTCAAGAAGCTGGTCCCCCCCATCCAGTCCAGCCTGCCCGCCAACTTCACGCTGCCGGGATTTTAGGAATTTCGGATTTGCGATTTCGGGCATTCGAAATTGGGCGTTTGTTTTTCTCGCCAAGCCGCAAAGAACGCCAAGCGGCTTGGGATGGATGAGGTGCAGGTTGAAAGGGTGAGGTTGCTCCGGTTTGATGGACACGCGGGGGCAACTCGTTTCATTCGTACGC
>CAYTVN010000026.1:0-18069 GCA_964441655.1 uncultured Verrucomicrobiota bacterium
CGGGGCCTGGGCATCCTGATCACGGACCACAACGTGCGCGAGACGCTGGCCGTGGTGGATCGGGCCTACCTGATTTGCGAAGGAAAAGTCTTGCGCGAGGGGACCAGCACCTTTCTGGTAAACGACGAAATGAGCCGCCAGTTGTATCTGGGGCCCAGGTTCAGCATGTAGCAGCGGCTTAGCCGCAGGGAACTATCGACATGAACATCAATGTGACGGCCCGTCATATGACGCTGACCCCGGCCATGCATGAGTATGCGGTTAGCAAAGTGACCCGTGCGCTGGATGGATTGACCTGGGTGGACCATGTGCATGTCATTCTCTCCGTGGAGAAACACCGGCAGCAGGCGGAGACCGTGTTGCGGGTTCTACACCACACGGTGGAGGCCCGTGATGAACAGGCGGATTTGTATGCAGCCATTGATGGCATGACTGACAAATTGGTCCGCCAGCTGGACACGTTGCGGGAAAAGATGAGCGCGCACAAGGGGCCGGGTCGGCCAGGTGCGACGGGATGAGGTTCCGTTGAATCTAACCATTCGCCAATTTTACCAGGCCGGGCGCGAACCGCTGGGCTTGGAAATCGAGACCGGCCTTGAGTTCATGGATCAGCCCATCACCGAGGCCGCCCTGAATCGTCCCGGTCTGGCCCTGGCAGGTTTCTTCCAGTATTTTGCCCAGCGCCGCATTCAGGTACTGGGCCTGGCCGAGCAATCCTATTTGAAGAGCCTTTCTCCCGAGGATCAGGTAGTCCGGCTGAGCGGCATGTTCAAGCGACATATTCCCGCCCTGGTCATCACCCGGGGTCGGCGTGCCACCGAGCACATGCAGCGGCTGTCGGGTGAATTCCGTATTCCGGTATTGCGCACGGCCCAGATCACGGGGCGCTTTATCAACGAGGCCACCCTGCTCATCACCCAGTTGACCGCGCCCACTTCGCGGGTGCACGGCACGACTGTGGACATCATGGGCATCGGTGTCATGATCGAGGGGGAACCGGGCATCGGGAAGAGCGAAACGGCCCTCACCCTGATTGAGCGGGGCCACAGCCTGGTGGCGGATGATATAACGGTACTCCGCCGCACCAGCGACAACGCCATCCTGGCCTCCGCGGTGGACATCACGCGCTATCACATGGAGATTCGCGGCATTGGCATCATTCACGTGCCCAGCCTGTTCGGGGTGGCCTCCATGCGGCGCGATACCCGGCTTGACCTGATTGTGCGCCTGCAGCGGCCGACACCCGAAATGGAGCATGACCGATCTGGCTTAACGCCGCAGTATCGGGATGTGCACGGGGTTTCGGTGCCCCTGATCACCCTTCCCGTGGCGGCTGGTCGCGATCTGGCCCATGTCGTGGAAGTGGCGGCGTTGAACGAAAAACTCAAGCACCTCGGCCACGATGCGGCCAAGGAGCTGGACGAGAAATTGATCCGCAATTACGCCCTGAAGCGGGGAACGCCATCGTGAGTGATAGCGTGACATCGGGTGGTTCTCGTTCGGCGGTGCGGGAGTTCAAGATCTTGAACAAATTCGGTATTCATGCCCGTCCGGCGGCTTTATTCGTCAAGACGGTGAGCCGTTTCCAAAGCGAGGTCACGGTGGAGCGGGACGACTTGGTGGCGTCGGGCAAGAGCATCATGGGCCTGCTGACCCTGGAGGGGTATCAGGGGGCGGTGCTCAAGGTCACGGCCACGGGCGAAGATTGTGATCAGGTCCTGGATGCCATCGGGGAATTGGTGGCCAAGAAGTTTTTTGAGGACTAAGGCATGTCCGAACCACAAAGTGAAGTTGCACCCTTGAGCCTGCAGGGCATCGGTGTGTCCTCGGGCGTCGCCACCGGGCCCGTTTTCCTGCTGACCACCGAGGAGGAGCGGGTGGTCGAGCGCACCATTACCGAAGGCGAGATCGCGCGCGAGATCGCACGCTTTGAAGAAGCCCTGATCGCCACCCGGCGTCAGCTCCATGAAATTCAGCGCCAGGTCAGCGAGGCGGTCGGGCAGGAAAGCGCCAGCATTTTTGATGCTCATCTACTGGTGGTGGATGATCGTTCGCTGGTGGAGGAGGTCATTCGCGGCCTGTCCGCACAGAAGAAGAACGTGGAGGCGGTTCTGCGGGTGGTGGCGGATCGTTACGCCCAGGCCTTGTTGCGCGTGGAAGACGACTACTTGCGCGAGCGCGCGGTGGATGTGCGCGATGTGACCCGGCGCATCCTGCGGAATTTGTCCGGTCGTACCAGCACCACCCTGGCCCACCTGCAACAACCCTGCATTGTGGTGGCGCATGATCTGGCCCCCTCCGAGGCGGCCATCATCAACAAGGATAAAGTCATCGCCTTTGCCACCGATCTGGGCAGCCCCACTTCGCATACCGCGATCATGGCGCGGGCGCTCGGCATTCCGGCCATCGTGGGTTTGCGCGACGTCAGCGTGCGGGTGTCGCATGGTGATTCGGTCCTGCTGGATGGCGGGAAAGGGGTGTTTATCCTTCATCCCACCCGGGAGGATCTGGAGCAGTACGGCAAGGTGGAAGCCTCCCGTCGCACCATCCAGCACCATTTGTCCCGCTTGCGGGATGTCCCCGCGGAAACGCTGGATGGTTACCATGTCCAACTCTCGGCGAACATCGAACTGCCCGCGGATGTGGATTCCGTGCTGGAACACGGGGCCAGCGGGGTGGGGCTGTTTCGAACCGAGTATCTCTATCTGACCCGCAAGACCCTGCCATCCGAGGACGAGCAGGTGGACATCTACACTCAGGTCGCAGAACGGCTGAAGCCGGCCCATGTGGTGATCCGCACGCTGGACATGGGGGGCGACAAGTTTGTGTCGCACGTCAAGATGCCCCAGGAGATCAATCCCTTCATGGGCTGGCGGGCCATTCGCTTCTGCCTGGCCCAACCCGAGATCTTCAAGACCCAGTTGCGCGCCATTTTGCGGGCCAGCCGGCTGGGCAACGTAAAGATCATGTACCCCATGATCAGCAACCTCGAAGAACTGCTAAAGGCCAACCAGTTGCTGGAGGAATGCAAGGTTGAACTGCGCCAGAAGGGACTGCCTTTTGACGATGCCATTGATGTGGGCATCATGATCGAAGTGCCCTCGGCCGCCCTGACCGCCCATCTGCTGGCGCCCCACGCGGACTTCTTCAGTCTGGGCACCAACGACCTCGTTCAGTACACGCTGGCCGTGGACCGGGTCAACGAGCGTATCGCCTACCTGTACCAACCCACCCATCCCGCCATCATACGCCTGATCAAAAATACGGTGGATGTCGGGCACCAACATGGAATCTGGACCGGCATTTGCGGCGAGATGGCCGGCAACCCGATCATGGTCCCGCTCCTGATTGGCCTGGGGGTGGATGAATTCAGCGTCAGTGCGTCCCTGGTGCCCGTGGTGAAGGATGTGATCCGGAAACTGCGCTTTTCCGAGGCGGAGGTTCTGGCCGACGAAGTATTGCGTCAGGAATCGGCCTCCGACGTCATGAAACAATGCCGGGCTCTGGTCGGACGGGTGGCTCCGGAAGTGCTTGAATTAATGGGGTAAATGCCGCACTTTGACAGTTCTGTGGGTAACAACTAGGGACCGTGTGCCGTCTTAACCGGGGCGCCGGTGCAAGCAAGAACGAGGCAAGGAGAACGACATGTCCGTGCGTGATTATGTTTTTACGTCTGAATCTGTGACCGAAGGTCATCCCGACAAGGTGTGCGACGGAATTTCCGACGCCATCCTGGACGCTTTGCTGGCGCAGGACCCCAAGAGCCGCGTGGCGTGCGAAGCGCTGGCCAAGACCGGCATGATTGTGGTGGCCGGCGAAATCACCACCAACGCGGTGGTAAACTATGCCGATATCGCCCGCAAGAAGGTGTGCAAGATCGGCTATACGCATTCCGACATCGGATTCGATG
Organism: uncultured Verrucomicrobiota bacterium; assembly: GCA_964441655.1. Lineage (GTDB taxonomy): Bacteria > Verrucomicrobiota > Kiritimatiellia > CAIVKH01 > CAIVKH01 > CAYTVN01. The sequence continues at coordinate 3,911 of CAYTVN010000026.1, forward strand.
GCAACATCTGCGCCGTGCTGGTTGCGCTGGACAAGCAGTCCCCCGACATCGGCCAGGGCGTGGACGCCAAGAAGGCCAAGGGCAAAGCCACCGCCGAACAAGGCGCCGGTGACCAGGGCATGATGTTCGGTTACGCCTGTGACGAGACCAAGGAACTCATGCCCATGCCGATCACGCTGGCCCACCAGCTGACCGCCGGCCTGGCCAAGCTGCGCCGCAACGGACAGTTGCCTTTCGTGCGGCCCGACGGCAAGTCCCAGGTCAGCGTGGTGTATGAGAACAACCGCCCCGTCCGGGTGGACAATGTGGTCATCTCCACCCAGCACTCGCCCGATGTCAGCCACAAGGAATTGTGCGACGCCATCATCGAGAAGCTCATCAAGAAGGTTGTACCGGCCAAGTTGCTGACCAAGCAGACCAAGTTCTTCGTGAATCCGACGGGCCGCTTTGTGGTCGGCGGGCCTCAGGGCGATTGCGGTTTGACCGGTCGCAAGATCATCGTGGACACCTACGGCGGTATGGGCCGTCACGGCGGCGGCGCCTTCTCCGGCAAGGATCCCTCCAAGGTGGACCGCAGCGCGGCCTATATGGCCCGCTATGTGGCCAAGAATATTGTGGCTGCCGGGCTGGCTCGTCGCGCCGAAGTGCAGGTGGCCTATGCCATCGGCTATCCCGAACCGGTCTCCGTGCTGGTGGAAACCTTCGGTACCGGTACGGTGGATGAGGACCGCATTGCCAAGGCGGTGCGCAAGGTGTTCGGCCTCAAGCCGGCCCAGATCGTCGAGCAGCTCGACCTGTTGCGCCCCATCTACGAAGCCACCTCGGCCTATGGTCACTTCGGCCGCACCGAGGATCTCGACAACTTCACCTGGGAGCGCACCGACCGGGCGGAAGCCCTGAAGAACGCGATCTAAGCTGCGTTCCGCGTTCCATGTTCAAAGTCCCAAGTCGGGTAACACCGGCTTGGGACTTCTGCTTTTTGGCGGTGGGCTCCGCGTGGCTACAGCGTGATGGTTTCCTGGCGGGCCGCTTGATCGGCCAGGGTGGCCGGCTGGGATTTTGTATTGCGGACCACAACGTCGCCGGAAAAAATCAGCTTGGGGCCGAACACGACATCACCTTCCACGGTCAGGGAGTGGCAGTTCAGCAGGGAAGGTGCGCCAGCCGGGAATCGTTTATCGAAGTCCGGCCACAACTTATAGAAACGGGGGTCCAGTTTAACCACGGGGGGCTGTTCGTGGCGCGCGGGGTGGAGCGTTACGCGGGCGGACTCGTCCAGAACATAGGCATCGGACCAAAGACCCAGCAGATCGTCCGTGGTCTTAACCGGTGCGAATCGGGTGCGGGGTACACATACGGCGGCAGCGGCCGCGAAGACGGCCAGGGCGGCGCCCATGGCGGTTTCCAGTTGGATGACGGCGGTGGATTTGGGATTTCGTGGATCCACGGTTTTACGGTTCACCATGACGGGCAGGGCGGGGGGACGTCCGGTGCGATCCATGAGGTCGCGTAAGGCCTGCAAGTCGAGCCATAGATTGTTGGTGTTAAAGAAACGGTGACGGTCGATGTCCTGGAATGAGGCCGCCTCGGTGGCTGGGCATTGCGCGGACTCGCGCAGCAGTAATCCGCCGCCGGGTCGACGGGCCAGATGTCCACCCTTGCGGTCGGCATCCGTACGGCGAGTCACTTCCATCAGGAAAGGGAATCGGTTTTTTACCAGGTAGCCAAGCAGGGAAAGGTCGAGTGTAGCCCCCAGGTTGTCGGCATTTGAAACAAAGGCGTAGCGCCGACCGTCCCGCAGCAGGCGATCGAGCAGGCCGGTGGCCAGCAGGGCGGTGTACAAATCCCCATGCCCGGGCGGGCACCATTCCAAGTCCGGGTCATCCGGCCAATCCACGGGTTCCAGGGTGTCAGCACGGAGTTTGGGCACGCGATGTTGAAGAAAGGAAAGCGGAAGGCCCGGCTGACCGGCGACCAAGGCGGGACAATCGGCCAGTGCGGTCAACGAATCCACTTCGGTGGAGTAACTGTTCATCAGCAACAGGGGGAGCGCGGTGTCATGCTGATGGCGCAGGTGCAGAATCTGGCGGGCCATGATGTCCAGGAAGCTCAACCCCGGCTTTACGGGCAGCAGGGATTTCGCCTTGTCCAAACCCATGCCCGTTCCCAATCCCCCATTCAATTTAATGACGACCGTCTGCGATAAAGCGGCAACACCCTGCGCTGACCACGAGGTGAGGGAATCCAGCGATGGTAATTCGGCCACCGGTTCCAGCTCGGCCTCGGGGATCATTCCCGTCTCGCCGGCCTGAACCCGACGCACATGGTCGACGAACAGATCTTTAAGAAGGGTTGGGGCGTGGTCTTTTTCCAGGCGGTGCAGGGCGGCGGCCCGTGGGTCGGTGCTCATGCCGATAGGTTAGCTCGTCGGCGCGTTATTTGTCACGCGGTTAGCGGTGTCGTATGGTGGGGTCGTGAAAACTCCAGCCGAAATAGAGGGCGAACTGGCCGATCTGATCCAGGCCCACTACTACAGCGAGGATTTTGAGCTGATGTCTTCTGTGCGCGCCTATCAGGATCACCTGTGGCCGGAAGAACGGGATGAACTCAAGGCGGTGGTATTGCGGCGGTTGCTCACGGAGGGCAGCATGGTGGACATTGTCTTGTGCGCCGTGGTGTCCGTTCCTTCCGCCGGTCCGGTGCTGGCCCTGAAGTTGGATCGCGAATCGGTGCCGTCGCAACTGACGCGGGCTTTGATCACCGCCTTGCAGGGTTATCCAGGGGAGGAGGCTTATCGCGCGGTCGAGCGGTTCCTGGATTCCGATCAGGAAGGCGAGGCCCTGGCCGCGCTGGCCCGGCTGGACTTCAATCGAACCCTGCCGCACGTGGCCCGTGCCTTGGAGCGTGAACATTTCCTGGGGCCGGTGCTTCACCTGTTGCATGCGCGGGCCAAGGATGTGGGCGTCCCTGCCTTGGGCCTTGAACTGCACGCGGCCTGCTCGCGTTTGCCCGCCGGGTTTGTCCGCCGTCTGGAGCGCGTGTTTGCGGCCAAGGCGCCCCCCTACAATCCTTTTTCTCCGCCGGAACTCGAGCGTTTGCGAAACGATCTGCGCTAGCGCCGGTGGTCGCGCGCCCTTTCCCCGGAGACTGCTGCTTCACAAGACCATAGGGTTCGGTTATATACGCTGCAGGAGGGCGTGTGACTTCACATCCAGAAGCAGCCAGCATCAACAGCCGCCGCTTTGCATGGGCTTCCGTAGCCATGCTGTGGGTTACCAACACCCTGGTATTTGTCATCCTTTTTCTGGCCAGCCGCTATGTGGTGGTGGGTGAAATTCGAAACCATGCCATGGGCGTTGCCCTCGCGGCCGCGGCGGCCCTGAATCCGGACGATCTGGCCCAGATCCACACCCTTCAGGATCAAACGTCAGAGGCTTTCCTTCGGGTGCAACAGCAGTTGGATCATGCGGTTCGCTTTAATCCTGACGTCCGCTACATTTACACCATGCGCCGGTCCACGGTGCCTTTTTCCGCCGGCACCGCTTACGAATACATTGTGGATCAGCCGGCCCGGGACCGGAACCGCAACGGGGTGCTCGACGAAGATGAACGCAGCGAACCACCCGGGCAGCCGTATGATGCCTCGGGGTTCCCCGCCATGGTCGATGCGTGGGACCGCCCGATCGCGGATGCCGAGCTTTCCTCCGACCCACCGTATCCCGATTTGCTTTCCGGCTATGCACCGGTGCGCGGTCCCGATGGTCAGACGGTGGCCATCGTAGGCGTGGATATCACCGCGAGCACCGTGCAACAGAAGTTGAAGTCGCTGAAGCTGATGATGGCGGCCCTGTGGCTCATTATGGGGCTCTTGGGGCAGATGGTGGTTTACCTTTACCATGGTCAGCGCGAAAGTCAGGAACGCACCCGTTTGCGTAATGCAGAATTGGCCGCGCAGAATGAGTTGCTGAGAAGGGTGCTGCTTACCCCGCCTGCCACCACCGATTCTGAGGAAGTGGACCCGGAGGTGGTGCTGGATCGATACGATATTCTGGTCGCGATGAAGGGCTCGGGGGACTTCCGCTCCTTTGATCTGGATCATGACCGCCTGGGGTTCATCCTGGCCGGACCGGACAGCCATCCGCTGGGCTCCGTCCTGTCCCGCGTTGCTTTGGATCTGCTGGAGGAACGACTTACCGCCTCTGCGGAGGGACCTTTACCGGTGCTGCCGTATGTGGATGCCACCCGCCCGGCGGAGGCCCTGGCTCTGGTGCTGCGGTTGCTGGAAAGCGCGCAGCCCGAAAGGCGGGCGGAGGCCATGATGTATGGGGTACTTGATTTTACCGCGGAGCGTCTGACCTATGCCGCCATCGGTTGTCCATCGCCGGTACGGAAATCCACGGCCGGCGAGGTGGTCATCCTGCCCGGGCGACCGGACATGAACGGGCTGGTGGAGGGATCCATCACCTTCCAAAGTTCGGATATGATTTTGGTGGCGGGGCCGGGCGCGGAAACAAACGACGAATGGTCCAATCAGCTTAAAGCGCTTCTGCCACAAGCCCCACCTGCATATTCGCCGGCCTGGTTCAAAACCTTGCCGCTTCGGCCCACCGTCCTTTTCATAATTCGGTGATTGCGGGTGTAAGGTTTTTTGAACGGGTGCGATGAATGGGGTGTGAGCTTGGAAAACAATAAAGGAGATAGGACGATATGATGAAACGCATGGTATGGATGGTTCTGATGGCGGCCGCAGTTTCGGCCCGCGCGGCTTCCTATGAGCTGGATGCCAGTCATTCCAGTATCGGTTTCGGGGTGAAGCACATGGTGGTGACCACCACCAAGGGCGAATTCACGGCGTATACCGGCGGCTTTGAATACGACGCTGCGGATCCCTCCTCACTGAAGGCGAATGCCACCATTCAGGTGGCCAGCGTGAACACGCGGAATGAGAAGCGTGACGAGCACCTGCGCGGTCCGGATTTCTTCGATGCCGCCACCCATCCGGAGATTACGTTTGTCAGCACCCGGGCGGAAAAAGTGGGCGACCAGGTGGTGCTGACCGGCGACCTGACCATCAAGGGCGTGACCAAGCAGATTCAACTGCCCCTGACCGTGAACGGGCCGGTGACCGATCCCTGGGGCAATGTCCGGGTTGGCCTCGAAGGCAAAACCAAGATCAACCGCCAGGACTACGGCGTGACCTGGAACAAGGTTCTGGACAATGGCGGTCTGGCCGTGGGCGATGAAGTCACCCTCGATATTGTGATTGAGGGCACACAGAAGAAGTAGGCATCGACGTAAGTTGTTCAGCCGCGGATTTCCAAGGATGGGAAATCCGCGGCTGATTCATTTCCACCCCTTGGAAAATTCAGAAGCGCAGTGAGGTTTCGACGCCGCCCAGCAGGTTGAAATCCTCCCCGGCCACCCACGCCGGGCCCTCGGTCTCCTTCACGTCCAGATACAACGCACCCACGCGCAAACCCGCGCGCCACGGTCCGTGCACGCTCCAGGTGAGTGCAAAGCCAGCCCGGCTGATCAGGTTGTAGCGGTTGGCGTTGCCGGCCAGGATTTCCGCTTCAAAGGCGGTGGCGTCCGCACCGCCATCGAAGGGCCAGCGTATGGTCAGGCCCGCCATCCCATAGCCGCCGTCCACCTCCACGTCATCGCCGGTCAGGGTTTGTACCTCGGCGTTGAGGTAGCCGCCTTCCAGCAACAGGCCGACCTCCGCGCTTGTGTCGGCCAGGCCTAGGGCCAGCGTACCTCCGGACATGACGCCGTGTTGATGTCCGCCTGAGAAAAACATGGCGCGCGGACCTATCTCGCCCCATACCTTCGCTTCTTCCGGGCGCAGTACCAGATTGGCCAGCAGCGCGCCCGAATAAATAACGGCTGCAGAAATGACGACCACCCCGGCGACCACAAAAACAACGATGGCGGCCTCCTCGGAATCCACCGAACCGAAATCGCTGATGTAAAACCCGTCCACGCTGCGGGTGGCTGGCAGGGGTCGCGGTGTGGGCGGGGTCGGGGCATTGGTCGCAAAGGCGCCGGTGCCACCCTGAATGCGGTGGGTTGTGCCCGTGGACGGAGCGGTGATCTGGGCCAGCGCGGGCCGCGCGAACAGGAACAGCAGGCAGGACAGCGTCACCCCCAGGATGCGATGGGCGGGCGCATAGCGGTTTGGCGTTCGCATGACGGCACTATAAGGGCTGGCGTAGCGGGGCGAAACGCAATTCGTTTCGCGCGGTTTTCCGCTTGTCGGTCGGCGGGAAAGCGTTACATTTACCGCCTGTTTTTGATGTGAACCATGCAGACGGCCATCTCCATTACGATTGAAACGACGACGGGAACCTCCTGAGGGGATCGCGGCTGGAGCGCTTTAGCCTAACCCCTCGGAAACGAGGGGTTTTTTTGTGACCCGCGATGCGGGCATTGTGAGAAGGAATAGACGATGAAAGAAGTAGGAATCGGTTTGTTGGGATTTGGCACCGTGGGGGCCGGCGTGGTCGAGGCCTTGCAGCGCAACGCCGACCTGTTGACCCGTCGCATCGGGGTCCGGCTGGTTTTGCGTTGGATCGCTGATTTGGATTTGGAGCGCGACCGTGGGGTGGTGGTGGATAAGGCCATCCTGACCCGTGATGCCCGCGCCGTGGTAGAGGATCCGCAGGTCAATGTGGTCATCGAACTGGTGGGTGGAACGGGCATTGCCCGCGAGCTGGTAACCCGGGCCCTGGAATTGGGCAAACCGGTGGTCACCGCCAACAAGAAGTTATTGGCGGAATATGGCGCCTCCCTCTTTGCCCTGGCCGCCAAGGAGAAGACGGAGTTGGCCTTTGAGGCCAGCGTGGGCGGCGGCATCCCCATCATCAAATCGCTGCGTGAGGGTTTGGTGGCCAATCACATCGGCGCTGCGTACGGCATTCTGAACGGCACCTGCAACTACATCCTGACCCGTATGGAGCAGGAGGGGCTCGCCTTTGACGAGGTGTTGAAGGCCGCCCAATCCGCCGGTTATGCGGAGGCGGAGCCGAGTCTGGACATTGACGGACACGATACCGCACACAAGGCGGCGCTGCTGGCTTCGCTGGCCTATGGTTTCCCGGTGCCCATGAAGAGTGTGCATGTGGAAGGCATCCGCGGCCTGGCCCAGGAGGAGATCCGATACGCCGCCGAACTCGGGTATCGCATCAAGCTGCTCGGCATCATCAAGCAGGGTCCGCAGGGGGTCGGCGTTTCGGTGCATCCGACCCTGGTCCCGCACGGGCATATGCTGGCCTCGGTGGCCGGGGTGTTTAATGCCGTGTTGGTGCGGGGCGACATCGTGGGCGATACCCTGTATTACGGACGGGGGGCGGGGCGTCTGCCCACCGCCAGCGCCGTGCTGGCCGATGTGGCGGACGTGGCACGCCGTCTGGCTGCAGGTGCGCGCGCCGATCTGGCGGTGTTCCCCGACCCGGGCAAGCCGGTTGCTCTAGCCGCGCCGGAAAAGGCGGAAGCCCGCTACTATTTGCGCCTGTCCCTGCTGGATAAGCCGGGTGTACTGGCCCGGGTGGCCCACGTGCTGGGACAGCACCAGATCAGCATTGCCTCCATGATCCAGAAAGAGCAGAGCCGGGGCGACTACGTGCCGGTGATCATCCTGACCCATACCGCCGTAGAGCAGAATTTCCAGGCCGCGCTGGCGGAAATTGACCAGATGGATGTGGTGAGCGCCAAGACGGTGCGTTTGCGCATCGAGGATTTTGTCTGAAGAATTCAACCGCTGATGGACGTCGATAGGCGCGGATAAAACATCCGGCCAATCCGTGTTCATCTGTGGTTAAGAAAAATGAAGTCGTTGCTTCTAGTTTACGAAAATGCCTCGGCCGAGCCGATGGATGAGCTGGATGGCCGCACGCCATTGCAGGTGGCGCGTTGTCCCCACGCCACCCGGCTGGCGGGCGAGGGCCTGTGCGGTCTGCTTTCCCGGTTGCCCGCAGGCGAGGGGCCTCGTGCGGAAGCCCTGCTCGCCGGGTTGTTGGGGGTGCCCCGCGGCGATGCGTGGCGCTTGTCGCGCGGCGCGCTCGAGGCAGAGTCGGCGGGCGCGGACTGGCAGACGTTCAACTACGCATACCGCGCCGATCTGGTGACGCTGGACCAGGGGGTCATGCGCGACGCCCATCTGGCCCGGCTGACCCTGGCGGAGTCCGAGCGGCTGGTGGCGTCGTTGCAGCTCGAACTGGATGCCTTGAATGTCCGGATCAAGCCAATCCAGACCGGGCATGCCGTGGTCATGATGCAGCAGGATGACGTGCGCATGGAAACGGGATTTGCCCCGTGGTTGGTGGCGGATAGCGATGAAGCACCCCGGCTGGAGGGCAAGCGGGCCCGGCTCGCGCGCGAAGTCATGGAGGTGGCGGCCCGTGTGCTGGCGCGGCAGACCATCAACGACGTGCGGGTGGATCTGGGTGATAATCCGGCTACGGATCTATGGCTGTGGGCCGGTGGCACACCTGTCGAGATGCTGGATAAATTTGGTGGCCGCAAGTTGCGGGGCGCCATGCTGACGCAGAGCGCCATGGCGCGTGGCCTGGGCTTGCGTATGGGCATGACCGTGGAATCGCTTGCAGAACCCTGGTTGACGGCGGAGGCAACGCCCGCGGTGACCGGCGATACCCTGGCCCGTCTCTGGCAGGACCACGACGTAGTGGTGGTGTATGTGGAAGCTCCGGCAACGCTGCTGGAGGGGTCGGCGAAAGATCGCGTGCATTTGCTGGAACGACTGGATCTGCTGGTGACCGGCCCGTTGCTGGAGGCGGTCAAAAAGATCAAGCATCGGCGCATGGTTCTGGCTACCGTACCGACGGCGGCGCTTCCGGGTTCAAACCGGGACGAGCTGGAGTTGCCACTGGTGGTGTGGGGCGCCCATGTGAACCCGGATCCCGTGGCGCGATGGGACGAGGTGGCGTGTGCCGCCGGTGAATTGTCGGATGTGGATGCAACGGATGTGTTTGGACGACTGGTAGGAGGTTAACGATGGCCTTGATCGTACAAAAATATGGCGGTAGTTCGGTGGCGGATGTGGAGTGCATGCAGCGTGTGGCGCGTCGCATCCTCAACACGCGCGACGCGGGCAACCAGGTGGTGGTGGTGGTGAGCGCCATGGGCGATACCACGGATGACCTGATTGAGCTGGCGAAAAAGATTCATTCCGATCCCAGTGATCGCGAGATGGACATGCTGATGGCCAGTGGCGAGCAGATATCATCGGCCGTGCTGACCATGGCCTTGCATGCTGCGGGGGCGGAGGCGGTTGCCATGTCGGGCCCGCAGGCCGGCATTCGCACGGACGCAACGCACCTGAAAGCGAAAATCATGGGGATTGATCCCCGGCGCATCCGGGCCCAGTTGAAGCAGGGCCGGGTGGTCGTGGTGGCCGGATTCCAGGGGCTCAATCCCAATCAGGACATTGCCACCCTGGGGCGCGGTGGATCGGATACCACGGCGGTGGCGCTGGCCGCGGCGTTGAAGGCGGATCGCTGCCAGATTCTGAAGGATGTGGACGGTGTGTTCACCACCAACCCGCGGGTGGTGCCGGAGGCGCGCAAACTGAACGAGATTTCCTACGATGAAATGCTCGAGCTGGCCAGTCTGGGCGCGGAAGTGTTGCAGTCGCGGGCGGTGGAGGTGGCGAAGAAATTTGGGGTGGTACTCGAAGTGATGTCGAGTTTCCACGAGAAGCCGGGAACATTGGTACGGGAAGAGGTAAAAGACATGGAAGATATTGTGGTACGCGGTGTGGCGGCGGACAAAAACCAGGTGAAGGTGACGGTGGGCGCATTGGCCGACAAGCCGGGCGTGGCCGCGAGCCTGTTTAAGGAACTGGCCAAAGCGAACATCAACGTGGACATGATCGTGCAGAACGTGAGCGCCCAGGGCATCACCGATCTGACCTTCACCGTTCCGCGCTCGGAACTGGTCAAGGCGCGCAAGGTGATCCAGGGCCTGCAGTACGAGAATGTCCATGTGGACGAGGATATCGCCAAGGTCAGTATCGTGGGGGTGGGTATGAAGAGCCACTCCGGGGTGGCCTATCGGATGTTCGAAGCGTTGGCCAAGGCCAACATCAACATCAGTATGATTGCCACTTCCGAGATCAAGATTTCGGTGGTGATCAAGAAGGACAAGGCGGATGCCGCCACGCAGGTGCTGCACAAGGTGTTCGGGCTGGGGAAGAAGTCGAAGAAGTGAACCACGGATAAACACGGATTTACACGGATGCAAGAGCAAGGCTCGATCCGTGTTCATCAGTGTCCATCTGTGGTAGAAATAGGATGAGTGGGATATGAGCCAACGAGTGGAAATCTATGACACGACGCTGCGCGATGGCGCGCAGGGCGAGGGCATCTCATTCTCTGGCGTGGGCAAGATCCTGGTGGCCAAACGGCTGGACGAGTTTGGCGTGGATTACATCGAAGGCGGCTATGCCGCCTCCAACCCGAAGGACATGGAGTTCTTCCATGCTATCCGCAAGGAGAAGCTGAAACATGCCAAGGTGGCTGCGTTCGGTAGCACGAGACGCGCCCAGATCAAGGCCCAGGATGATGTCGGATGCAAAGCCCTGATCGAGGCTGGCACACCGGTGTGCACCATCTTTGGCAAGAGCTGGCGTCTACACGTTCACGAGGTGCTGCGCACCACCGAGGATGAGAACCGGGCCATGATCGCCGACACCGTCCGCTTCCTCAAGCAGAACGGCAAGGAAGTGGTCTACGACGCCGAACATTTTTTTGACGGCTACAAGGACAGCCGCGAGCACGCGCTGTCCACCCTGCGGGCCGCCCACGATGCCGGCGCGGACCGGCTGGTGCTGTGCGACACCAACGGGGGTACGCTGCCGGAAGAAATCGCAGCCATCGTGAAGGATGTGCAGCAGGAATTTCCCGCGGCGCGGGTGGGCATCCACACCCATAACGATTCCGAGCTGGGGGTGGCCAATTCCCTGGCCGCCATCCAGGCTGGCGCCATGCATGTGCAGGGCACCATCAACGGCTTTGGGGAGCGGGTGGGCAACGCCAACCTGGTCTCCATCATTCCCAACCTGATGTTGAAGCTGGGTCTCACGTGCATGCAGAAGGACAGCCTGCCGCAGCTCAAGGCCGTGGCGCAGTTTGTCTACGAGATGGCCAATGTGCGCCCCAACACCAAGCAGGCGTTCGTGGGTGACAGCGCATTTGCGCACAAAGCCGGCATGCACGTGGATGGCGTGCGCAAGCTGGCCTCCAGCTTTGAGCATATCGATCCCGAAGCGGTGGGCAATCAGCGGCGCATCCTGATCTCGGAACTGTCCGGGGCCAGCAACGTGTTTTTGAAGGTGGTGGAGATGGGTCTGGATCTGGACAAGAATTCACCCGAAGTGAAGCAGATCCTGCACGAGCTGGAGGGGCTGGAGAAGCGCGGGTACGCCTTTGAGGCGGCGGAGGCTTCCTTCAAGCTGCTGATCCAGAAAGTGCTCAAGAAGCACAAACCATTCTTCGATTTGCACGGCTATCGCGTGATGGTGGAAAAGCGCAACAAGGGCGAGCCCAGCCTGGCGGAAGCCACGGTGAAGCTTTCTGTCAACGGCGTCATGGAATCCACGGTGGGTGAGGGCGACGGCCCGGTGGATGCGCTGAACGACGCGCTGCGCAAGGCCCTGACCCGCTTTTATCCCGCCATCCAGGGGGTGTCGCTGGTGGACTACCAGGTCCGCATCCTGGACCCGGAGGAGGGCACCGGGGCCAAGACCCGAGTGCTCATCGAGTCGTCGGACGGGCAGCAGTCGTGGGGAACGGTGGGGGTGTCCACGAATTTGATCGAAGCCTCGTGGGAGGCTCTGGTGGACCGCGTGGAATACAAACTGTTCCTGGAAGAACAGAAAAAGGGTTAATTATGAATTATCGGCTGCAGATCGTTGTGCTGGCGCTTGGCTTCCTGATGTCCGGCTGCGCGTCCACCCCCACCCGGGTGAACGAGGGGCCCGTCAAGGCGCGCACCTTCTCCTTCGTGCAGCCGGGTGCCGCGGGCGTGCCCGCCTTCGCGGATCGCCGGGTGGCCATGCACGAGCTGATTCAGCAGTCGCTGGTGCAGGCGCTGGCCAAGCGCGGCGTGCAGTGGGTGGAGTCCGGCGGCGACATCACGCTGGCCTACCTGGTCATTGTGGGCAACAACGCGACCACCAGCGCCGTGAATGACTACTTTGGCTACGGGCGGGACTCTGCCGCGCTGGCCAACGTGGCTCATCAGGCCATGGCCATTAACAATCGAAATCCCAATGCCTTCGAGGCGGGAACCCTGGTGGTGGATATCCTGGACGGAAAGACTTATCAGTTGCTGTTGCGCAATTATGCCGTGCGCCCCCTGTTGCGCGACACTTCGGTCGAGCTTCGCCAGGAGCGCCTGAACGAGGTGGTCGAAGAAGCGCTGCGCGACCTTAGCATCCAGCCCTGATGCGTACCCGCCGGCCGGAGACGGCTAGTCCACCAGGCCCGGGAACTTGCTGCGCACGCGGTCCAAATGAGCTTCGGTGTCCCCGTTGCTCTGCCCGGACAGCAGGGAGAGCAGCGCGAACAGGTCGTGCGCGCTGATGGTGAAGGTGGACGCGGGATTCTGTTTGATGTGGCGCTCCAGGCGCTTGGTGGCAATCTTCGGCGAAAGTACGCGGCGCGGGGCCGGCTTGCCTTCGCTGTTTTCCAGTTCCCGCAGGGCGGCGTCGGCCGTGGCTTTTTCCTGGCCGGGCTTCGCTTCCAGCACCCGCTTGCAGATCACCTTCGCTTTGGCCCATGAAATTTTTCCCTCGTGCAGCAGCTGCCGCACCCGCGGGTCCATGGAGGGCACGTAGCGTAGGATGTCCTCCAGCCAGCTCACGCTCTTGTCCAGGAAGTCCGCGATGCGCTGTTTTTCCCAGTTGGCGTTGTTGAGGAAAATGATCGTGTCGAAATACTCCGTGATCTTCGCGTCGAGGCGGTCCGCGTTGAGCTTGAGATTCAGCGCGCGCATCTCCTCCAGGTCACCTGCCACCACGCGTACATCTACGCGGTCGTAGTAGCCGGGCTTTTCCTGGCGGATCAGGTGGATGGCGCCCCGGCGATGAAAACCGCCCACCAGGAAGAATTCGCCGTGGTTGCGTTCCCACACCACCAGCGGCTCCAGCAGCCCGTTTTTGAGAATGTCATCCTTGTAGTGCCGTACTTTCTCCGGGTTCACCGCCCGGTGATTGGCGATCGAGGGATGCACCTGAATGGAATCGAACGGAACATAGTCATAACGTTTGGTGGCCAACATGCGTGTACTCCGAAAAAGAATGGGTTTCGAAAGGGCGGTTTTTTCACAGCAGCTGGTGAATTGCAAGCGGGGATGGAAGCTTTGCACAAAACTTGCATGACTCCGCGTGTTCAGTTAATCAACATCCATGCGCAAGGGTATGGTGGGCGCGCAGTTAACCAACAAAGGGGCGGATTATGCGTAAATATGTGGCGGAGTTTATCGGCACTTTTTTCCTGGTGCTGACCATTGGGTGCACGGTCATTCCCGGCGCGGCGGGGGTCATCCCTCCGCTCGCCATTGGCGCGGCGTTGATGGTGATGATTTTTGCCGGCGGACATGTGTCCGGCGCGCATTTTAATCCAGCGGTGACGCTGGCCGTGTTTGTACGCGGTCGCTGCGCGGCGAAGGATGTGCTGCCCTACTGGGTGGCGCAACTGCTCGCGGGTCTGGCGGCGGCCACGGTGGCCTGCTGGCTGGTGGGCAAATGCGGCACGCCGATGGTGATCGGAAACATCAAGGCCGCGTGGGTTGCGGAGTTTCTGTTCACCTTCGCGCTGGCCTATGTAGTGGTGAATTCGGCCACGGCCAAAGGCACGGCGGGCAATTCATTTTATGGGCTGGCGATCGGCATGACGGTCATGACCGGCGCATTTGCGGTGGGCGCGATTTCGGGCGGCGCGTTTAATCCAGCGGTTGCGGTGGGTGCTGCGCTGATGAAGCTCGTGGCCCTCGGTGACATCTGGATTCATATCACCGCGAATCTGGCGGGTGGTCTGGTGGCGGGCCTCGTATTCAAGTTTCTGAATCCGGACGATCGCTGACCTGCGACGTCCCCCGGGGGAGGGGCGCTTGAAGTCGCGCGCACGTGAGGTAGATTG
>CAYTVN010000027.1:0-17603 GCA_964441655.1 uncultured Verrucomicrobiota bacterium
CTCCGCATCGCTAGATGTGACGGCGCCGCAACGAGCCTCGACAAAAATGCTGAAGGTCAGGGCAAAGCGGCGCAGCAGTTCGACGAACCATTGGTGCACGAGGGCGTCGGGTACCACGATGAGGGCGCGGGTGATCTGTCCGCTGCGCAGCAGACAGTGCAAAATCAGACAGGCCTCAATGGTTTTACCCAGCCCCACTTCATCGGCCAGCAACACGCGGGGCAGGGCGCGGCGGCTGACTTCGTGCGCGATGTAGAGTTGGTGCGGGATCAGGTCCATGCGCCCGCCCGCGAAACCGCGCGCAGCCGATCGGGCCTGGTGATGGAGGTGCTGCAACGATTCGAGGCGCAGATCAAAGGTGCGGATGGATTCCACCTGACCGGCCAGCAGGCGCTGTTCCGGTTTGTCGTAGCGCAGGGTTCCGACCAGTTGCGATTCGGGCAGGCGATGCCCGTGGCCGAGATAGGTCAACAAGCCCTGGGCCTCCTGCACCGATTCGATCTTGAAGGCCAGGCCCGCTGGTCCGTGCACGGTATCCCCGGTTGCAAAGCGTGCCCGGCGGAGGGGGGCGCGATCCGCAGCGTAGAGGCGGGTTTCCCCGCTGGCGGGGAAATCGAGTTGCACGCGCCGGAACTCCGTTTTCACCACCAGGCCCAGACCAAGTTCCGGTTCCGTCTCACTAATCCATCTTTGCCCGATCACAAAAGATTGCATGCCAGCGCAACCTACGCCATTTGCTGCCATCTATAACAGCGATATTAGGGACGCTCTAGCTAAGTAACATTATATCAATGAAATGCAATGTAATAAACGCACTATATTGCGCGTCATGCAATGTTGATTCGAACTGGAATAGCGTGGCCCATAAAGTCGATAAGTGTGACAATTAAGCTGTAAATAGCTATCATATAAATAGATACAAGGAACGTCCCCAAACCGGTATTTCCTTCTTGGCTCCTTGACAGGGGCCGGAACCGGACCTAGGGTTTTCCCTGATGTGTTCACTGGTTCAACATTGGCTGTCGTACCGCGCAGGCCGCCTAGGCATGGCCCTTTTGGTGTGCGTGCTGATGGTGCTTTCGGTCGCCGCCCTGCCTCGCTCTTTTGATGCGCATCAGCATGAGTGTGAGCACAGTGATTGTCCGGCCGCGCATGGCTGTTGTCCCACCCATGCCCCGGCGTTGGCCTCCTCTGTTTGTGTGATCCCGGTCCTGCCCGTCCTCACCGCTTCCGTGGTGACCGGACCGCTCGCCAACACCGGCATCGCCGCCTCCAGCGTGCCATTCCAACCTCCGCGCGCCTAACGCTTGCACCGCGCACCGCGGTGCCCGTGCCGCGTTCCGTCTACCTGCATTGTTCCGTCGTGTCCCTTTTTTTCTGGAGGTCGTGTGTCTCGTTTCTTTTTCCTTCTGGGTACCATTTTGGCATCCGCTTCCGTCATTGCGGAAACCCGCCCCGAACCGTTGACCCTTGCGGATGTCGTGACTGCGGCCGCCGCCCGCCATCCGTCCATCGCTGCGTTGGAAGCGGAGATTCGGGCGGCAAGCGCGCGGTCCCAACAGGCCGGCGTCCGACCCGCTCCCGAGGTCTCCACGGGACTCGGGTACAAGGACACGGAGACGGATACCGGCTATGCCGTGGACGTGGAACTGGCCTTTCCCATCGAGCGCAGTGGCAAACGGGAGTCCCGCTTGGGCGTAGCCGAAAGCGAGCTACGCCTGGCTGAGGTCGCGCTGGAGCAGCAGCGACGGGACATCGAACTCCAAGTGCGCACCCTGGCTTATGAATATCTTACCGCGTCGGCCGATGCAGAAATCGCCCGTGAGATCGCGGAGCGAAGCCGGGCCATGATCGACTTGCTGAAGCAGCGCCCGACCGCAGGTCCGGTTATTCTGCTGGAACTCCGGGTGATCGAGGGGAGCCTGGTGGAATTCCAGAAGTCCGCGCGCGAGTTTGAGACGCAGCGCGATGTCGCCCGCTCCTCCTTGAACGTCCTGCTGGGCCGTCCGGAGGGTGACTCCCTGTGGTTGACCGATCCGCCGGATTCACCTGCGCCCGTCATCGATTTCGCCACGCTGGAGAAGAGCCTGGAAAAGCAACCGTCTATGATGAGGCGCTTGGCTGACATGGAGCGGACCACCCACGAGGCGAGGGCGGCGGCGTTGGAGGCCGAGCCCGATGTGCGCGTGGGGCCTTTTCTGTCCCGCGAGGAAGCCGGCGAAGTGGAGACCACCGTCGGGTTGGTCCTATCCATGCCGCTGACCTGGGGTGACCGCCGCAGGGGTGCCATCCAAGCCGCGCATGCCCAACGCGAGCGGGCGGCCGCTGAATTGGAGGCCGAACGCCTGGCTGCCCGCGGTGACCTGGCCCGGCACCTTCGCCTTTATGCCTCCGCGGTTGCACAGGTGGAGGCTCTGCCAGTCAGCCTGGTGGACAGCCTGCATGATGCGGCCGATCTGGCGGATCGCCAGTACCGCCTCGGGGCTATTCCGGTGCAGCTGTTCCTGGATATGCAGCGTGAGTTTTTATCGGTGCAACTGCTGCGCCATAACGCCCGGCTGGAAGCCATGAAAATGGCGGCCAAATTGGATTGGCTGGTGAGCTCTGTTGCCCGGGAGGATCAGCCATGAGGGGTGTCGCATTATGCTTTATGATCGCCACCTCGTGTTTCGGTGAAGGCGAACGTGCGGGGGTCACCTTCAAGGAAGGGGTGGGCGTCCGACTGGAGGCGGAAACCAGGGCTGCCATCGGCTTGGACGTGGCCGAGGTGGAGGAGCGTTCATCGCCGGTGGAGCTTCAACTGACGGCGCAGGTCTATCGCGAGGCCCACGAAGCCTCCCAGAACCAAGGCGAACCCGCCGGATTTGCCTATGCCAGCGCCTGGGTGGACCCCACTGATGCAAAACGCCTGACCCCCGGCCTGCCCCTGCGCATACCGGGGACCACGGGGACGGTCTTGCGGGTGGACCGCACCATGTCGTCCAGCGGCGGACGTGTGGAGGTGCTGCTACAGATGAAGAATGGTGAGCGGGCGTGGAGGATCGGGGATTTCGTTCCAGCCCGGCCTGTACTGCCGGAAGAAACCTCTTTCACCATGATCCCGCGCGAAGCCCTGCTGGAGACCGCCTACGGCCCGTTTGTTTATGTGGTCAACGGCGAATCTTTTCTCCGCACCGCGGTGACCACGGGCGCCCGGCGCGGCGACTTCACGGAAATCACGGACGGGTTGTACAGCGGCGATGAAGTCGTGGTGCGGCCGGTCGAGACCCTTTACCTCATTGAGCTCCGCGCCACCAAGGGCGGCGGACACAGCCACTAAGAGATACCTATGATTGATAAAATTATTGAGTTTTCGTTGCGCCAGCGGCCTTTCGTCCTTCTGGCCACCGCGGCCCTGCTGATCGCCGGTGTGTGGTCGGCCTTTCACCTGCCGGTGGATGCGGTGCCTGACATCACCAACATCCAGGTCCAGGTCAACACCGAGATCCCCTCGCTGGCACCCGAGGAAATCGAGAAATTGGTGACCTTCCCGCTGGAGGTGGAGCTGGCCGGGGTGCCGGGCATGATCGAGCTGCGCTCGCTCTCCAAGTTCGGACTGTCCCAGATCACCCTGGTGTTCAAGGACGGAACCGACATCTATCGCGCGCGCCAGCTGGTCAGCGAGCGCCTGCAGAACGCGATCGACGAATTGCCGGACGGACTGACCCCGAAACTGGCCCCCATCTCCACCGGGCTGGGCGAAATCTACTACTACGTGGTGGACTACCTGCCGGAGGCCACCAACAAGCCGGCCACCCGCTACGAGCAACTGATGGAGCTGGGTCAGGTGCAGGACTTCGTGATCAAGCCGCAGTTGCGCGCGGTGCCCGGTATCGCCGAGGTCAATACATCCGGCGGCTACGAGAAACAAATCGTGGTCATGCCTGATCCGGAGAAGATGCTGAGCGCCGGTATCACCTTTTCCGAGATCGCGGAAATCGTTGGCGAAAATGTGGAAAATGCGGGGGGTGGGGCGGTGCAGATGGGTGGGGAGCAGATCGTCATCCGGGCTGCCGGACGGGTGAAGTCGGTGGTGGAAGTCGCCGAGCTGCCCATTAAGTTCCGGTCCGGCACCGAGCCCATCCAGGTTCGCGACGTGGCCGAAGTGGGCATCGGTTCGAATGTGCGCACCGGGGCCTCGACCTGGAACGGCGCGGAATGTGTGCTGGGTTCGGTCATGATGCTGGCGGGCGAAAACAGCCGTATCGTCTCCCAGCGGGTGGCCGCCAAACTCAAGGAGCTGGAGACCCGGTTACCCGCCGGAGTCCGTATCATCACCGGGTACGATCGCACCGAACTGGTGGACCGCACCATTGCCACGGTGGAGAGAAATCTGGTGGAGGGGGCGGTGCTGGTCATGGTGGTGCTCCTCCTGCTGCTGGGCAACGTGCGGGCCGCCATCATCGTATCCCTGGCCATTCCGCTGTCCTTCCTGTTTGCCATTACGGGCATGGTGCAGAGCCGGGTGTCCGGCAACCTGATGAGCCTGGGGGCGGTGGATTTCGGGCTGATCATCGACGGTGCGGTGGTCATGGTGGAAAACACCATCCGCCGCCTCGGCCTGCGCCAACACGAACGGGGTCGCATTCTGTCCACCCAGGAGCGCCACGAGACGGTGCGGGACGCCTGTAAGGAAGTGGGCACGCCCACCTTTTTCGGGGTTCTCATCATCACCCTTGTGTATTTGCCCATCCTGGCCCTGACCGGCATCGAAGGGAAAATGTTCAAACCCATGGCCCTGACCGTCATGATGGCCTTGGTGGGCGCGCTCATCCTGTCCCTGACCTTGATGCCGGTGCTGTGTTCGTTCTTCCTGGGTGGCAAAATCAGCGAGCGTGAGAGCTGGCTGATCACCGTTATAAAAAAGGCCTATGTGCCCTCCTTGCGCTGGGCCTTTCGCATGCGCTGGCTGGTGGTGGTGGCCGCGGTCGCTCTGTTCGCCTGGTCGGTCACTGTCTTCCAGAAGTTGGGCGCGGAGTTCGTACCGCAGCTGGACGAGGGTTCGTTTGCCACCCACATGATCCGCACCACCAGCATCGGTCTGGACGCTTCGCTGGCCATGCAGGAGAAGGCCGAGAAAGTATTGCGGGAAGCCTTCCCGGAGGTCAGCAGCACCTTCTCGCGCATCGGTACGGCGGAGATCGCCACCGATCCCATGGGGGTCAACGTGGCGGACTGCTACATTTTTTTCACGCCGCAGGAGACGTGGCGGAAGATCGACGGGCGGACCATCACCAAGGATGAGCTGGCCAACCTGATGAGCAAGGAGCTCACCCTGCGTGTACCCGGTCAGGCCTATCTGTTCTCGCAACCCATCGAGATGCGCTTCAACGAAATCCTGGAAGGCACGCGGGCGGACATCGCGGTGAAGGTTTTTGGCGAGGACTATCCGACCATCGAACGCATCGCCGGGGAGGTGCGCGAGCTGCTGGAGAAAATACCGGGGGCGGCCGATGTCGAATTCGACGCGCTGGGCAAGGCCCCCATGCTGGAGATTGCGCTGCGCCGCGAAGCCATGACGCGCTACAACCTGCACGCGGCGGAAGTCAACAGCGTCATCGCCCACGCCCTGGCCGGGGAAGAGGTCGGGCTGCTGATCGAGGGCAACCGCCGGTATCCCATTGTGGTGCGCCTGACCGAGGATCTGCGGAAGCGGGTGGATATCATGAAGACGCTGCCCCTGCGCACGGAGGATGGCGGCCTGCTCCAGTTGGGGCAGGTGGCTGATTTCCGGGTGGCGGAGCAGGTCAGCGCCATCGCCCGCGAGTTTGCCCAGCGGAGGGCCGCCATCATGGTCAACCTGCGCGGCCGCGACGTGGAGAGTTTTGTACGGGAAGCCCAGGCCCGCGTGACCCAATCGATCAGCCTGCCTCCCGGCTATGCCATCGAATTCGGGGGCCAGTTCAAAAATCTACAGGAGGCCCGGGCGCGCCTGGCCGTGATTGTGCCCGCCGCTCTGCTGGTCATTTTCGTGCTGATCTTCTTCGCCTTCGGCAGCATCCATCAGGCCCTGGTGGTGTACACCGGCATCCCGCTGGCCGCCACCGGGGGCATCCTGGCCCTTTGGCTGCGTGGCATGCCGTTCAGTATTTCCGCGGGCATCGGCTTCATCGCCTTGAGCGGAGTGGCTGTGCTCAACGGGGTGGTCATGATCACCTACTTCAATCAGCTGCGGCAGAAGGGGCTGGACGTGATGGCGGCTGTGATGGAGGGCTCGCTGACCCGGTTGCGGCCGGTGCTGATGACCGCGCTGGTGGCGAGCTTTGGCTTTGTGCCCATGGCGCTGGCCACCGGGGCGGGCGCGGAGGTGCAGCGCCCGCTGGCCACCGTGGTCATCGGCGGCATCATCACCTCAACGCTGCTGACCCTGATCTTATTGCCCACGGTGTATATGTGGGTGGAAAAGCGAAACCCGAAAAAGGAAGGATGCGAAGCATGAAAAAATGGATGGTCCTGATGGCCTTGCTGGCAGTGACGGTGCAGGCGGACGTGGTGGGCGGACCCCGGGGCGGCAAGCTCCTGGATAATCCGGCCCCGCGGGCGGAATTCTTCGTAAACGCCGACCGCAAAGTGGAGGTGCGTTTCTACGACGCGGAGCTCAAGCCGGTGCCGCCGGGCGAGCAGGTGGTGAATGTTATTGCTGAGGCATCATCCGGCAAAGTCCGGCTGAGTCTACAGCGGGATGGCGAGGCACTCACGTCGGACGAGGCCTTGCCCGAAGGCGACGGCTACCTGATCGTGGTGCAGATCAAGATCAGCCCGAAGGATAAAATCCAGAACTACCGGCTCACCTATCACGCCGAACTCTGCGGGGAATGCCAGCGGGCCGAGTATGCCTGCATCTGTGAACACGCGGCAGAAGGCGGGCACGGCCACGCACACGAATAACCTCAGAACAGGGGTCGTAAACCAGGCGTATACGAAAACGGGGATATTGTTTTTACATTCACGATAGGTACAGTGCGTGGATAAATGAAACGGCTGGTCTTTACCATGATGGCCCTGGCCTTGATCTGCGGAGCCAAACTGCACCTGCCCGCGCTGCAAGTGATGGCGTGGACGGGCATGGTGGTGAAGTATGCCCAGGCGGTTCCGCTGTCCGAGGCCATTGAAATGACCTTCGATGGAGCTCATCCGTGCCCGTTGTGCAAAGTTATCCGGAAGGCTCAGTCGTCCGAGCAGCACGAAATGACGGCGCCTACGACGCCGGAGCGCATGCATCTGTTTGTTGAACCGCCTCGCCCCTGGCTCCAGAACATCGTTGAACTGGCCCGCCTGTCCTTCGCGCCCACCGTTCTGGCGGGCCCCCTTCAGCAGCCGCCCGTGCCACCTCCTCGAAGCGTTGCCTGATCGTCGCAACGCTGATTCGTACGTGGGACCGCTCCCGGTCGGAGCCGTCCTGTATTTCCAACCATCGAGGAGTTCTTTAGGTGAACAAGCTGATTCTTTTTCTGTGTGCCCTGCCGCTGGCCCTGAACGCGGCGACATTAACCATGGTGCCCATGCAGGGTGGCATGGCCATGCCGGAAGTTTCGTATAGCAACAGCACCCAACGGGTTCATGTGAACATGCCGGTAGATATTCCCCAGTTGACCCCGCTGCTCATCAGCAACCCGGCGGATAGTTTCGATCCCGGCGACCCCTGGTACCAGGATCTGGACCCCAGTCGGGAAGGGGAGTCCTTCAGCCGGCGTTATGGGTTTACCATGGGGGCGACCGATCCCCTGCCGCCCAATACCGCCTATTGGATCCGCAAGATATCAGCATCGCCAGAGTTGCATTTCTACCGATACAGCGCCTCCGCGCCGAAGGCCTGGCAACCGATTTTCGGAACGGACGGGTCACCCAGCCTGCAGTTCTGGAACCAGACGATGTTTCATCCGGCCATTACGGCGCCGCCGGGGACCAACAGCCTGACCGCAACGTTCGATGTATTCCTGATGGACACCCTGCTCACGCAGGAGGTGGCGAATTCCAGTTCCGGCCCGCTGGTATTTCACTTCACGAATGTGAACGATGGACGGCCCTCGTTGGGGATGGGTCTGGTTTTCGCCCTGAACTGGTCGACCAATGCTACCAATTGGGTGGTGGAGTCGGCCGCATCGATAACGGCAACCAACTGGACGGCGGTGACCAATGTGCCAGCGTTGATAGACGGCAGTTCCGCGGTGCTGCTGAATAGCGGCGAAGCGGGCAAGGTGTACCGGTTGCGCCGAAATCCCTGAGTTCGAATGTTGGCTCAACCAACACGTGTAGACAGCACGCATGGAGACGGGGGGACGTTCCCCCGCCTCCATGCCTTTACGTTGATTGAGCTGCTGGTGGTCATCGCCATCATCGCGATCCTGGCCGCTCTGATGCTGCCGTCCCTGGCGTCCAGCCGGGAGGCCGGTCGGGGTGCCGTATGCATCAGCCGGATGCGGCAACTGGGCCTGGCCATGAATCAATTCCTGATCGCGAATGAGGAGGTATTTCCGCGCAGCCAGCATTCCGCCGCGGCTCACGGAGAGGAGTTGTGGCGGGATCGCCTGGTTCCCTATCTGGGGGTGGCGACGGGCAAAGCCGCCGATGTGCACCGTCAGGCCTATCGCTGCCCCAGTGATACACGGGCCCCGTCCTTGTTCAGTTATGCGTTGAATGTGTATTTTGAATTGGGACCCGATGACGACTACGAGGGTAAACCCCAGACCTGGCACTGTCGCACCCAGGTGGATCGACCCTCCAGCACCATCCTGTTCGCCGAGAACAACAGTGCGGCCGATCACATCATGCCGAATTACTGGGTCAATCTGGATGATACCGTGGATGTGGCCAGCCAGCGCCATCGCAAACAATCAAATTATGTTTTTGTCGACGGGCATGTGGAAATGCGCCCGTTTGACGCCGTCTATAACCCGGCGCAAGCACTAGATTGCTGGCATCCGGGCCGCGCCCCCTGATATGCTGCATACCTCGAAAACCTTGGAGACACCATGACTACCGCAAGCTTGACCAAGACCACCTCACCGATCGAAGAAGAGTTTTCGCTGGGACCGGACGTGCGGCGTTGGCTGGCGACGTCCAATCCTATCAGCCTGGCCCGGCGACACCTTGGATTATCCCTGCTCTGGCTTTCGCTGGGCATGCTATCCGCCCTCTGGCTGCGCTTTGAGTTGCTGACCCCCGGCTTGGATGCCATGCAGGCCCGGACCTTCGGGGCCCTGTTGTCGCTGCACGGGTTTCTCATGTTTTATCTGGTCGCCTTGCCGCTCTTCCCCGGGGTGATTGGTCACCTGGCGCTGTCCATCTGGATGCCGGATGGTAAATTGGTGTTGCCTCGCCTGGGCTCCTCCGCCTGGTCATTGCTGGGCGTGGGCGGTGCTCTGATGGTGGGCTCGCTGGTCATGGGTGGCACGGAAGTCGGATGGAGCTTTGACGCTGGTTTCGGGGGCCGCTTCAATCAGCCCGGTACGGTGCCCATGGCGTTGGGTGTTTTGTGCGTTTCCATCGCCCTGGCCATGATGACCATTCAGATGCTGGCTTCGCTGCGGGTGTTGCGATGCACCGGGATGCCGGCCGGAGGATCGCGAATTCTGGCGGAAGCCCTGGGTTGTGCCAGCATTCTTGCCGCCGTGGTGGCCCCGTTGATGGGCGTCGCCATGGTGCTGGTACTGGCCGACGCGTGCTGGGGTTTCTCGTTGTTTGCGCCCGCTCTGGGCGGTGATCCGCAATACTTTCTCGTGCTGATCCGGCTCTTCTTCGGGCCGGCCCAGAACATGGTGTTGCTATTTGCCCTGGGCACCGCCCTGGGTGTCGTGGCGGAACGCACCCGGGAGGCGCATTTCACCCGCAGTCTGTTCTATGGATTCATTTTGATACTGGTGGCCAGTCTGGGCGGCTGGGGTGCGGAAATTGCGGCCCTGAGCAGTGACCAACCGGTGGCCCTTCTGGCTGGGCAGCCTATGAATGTAGTGTTGTTCGCGGCCTTCCTCCTGATCTTCGTTTCCGCCCTGCGCTATCTGCGCAGCGGCGTGCTGCGCAACGATGCCGCCCTGCTGTATGCCCTGGGCTTTCTGGTGACCGCGGCCCAGGGCCTGGGGGTGGGGTTGCTGACGTCCTTCCCGGCGGGCGCCGCCCAATTCGGCAACACCCAATTGGCCAGTGCGCAGCTGCATCTGATGATGACGGCGAATCTCGGCCTGGCCTTGATGAGCGGACTGCATGCGTATTGGACCCGCCTGACCGGACGCAGTTTTTCCGATGGCCGGGCCCGGGCCCTGGCGTGGCTGGTCATCGTGGGCACCCAGCTGTCCTTCCTGCCCTTGCTGATTATCGGGTTGCACGGGGCCTCGTATCGCGCGAATTCCTATGCCCCCGAATTCCAGGTCTGGCAGGTCATGGCCACCGCCGGTTCCACGGTGCTGATGACGGGCTGGCTGTTTGCCATGCTGAATCTGCTGGCCAGCCGCCGTCCCACGCTCTTGGCGCGCGCCCCCGTTGTGCTGGCGCTGTTGCTGGTGGCGGGTGCCGTCGGGTGCGGACCGCGCGTGGCGGCCCAGCCGCAGACCGTCCAGCTGAAGGTAAGCGGTATGCATTGCGAAAGTTGTGCGGAAACCATCACCAAGAAATTGCGTCTGACGCGCGGTGTGATGTCGTCTGATGTGCATTTCAGCAACGAAGTGCAGACGGTGAATTTTGATGGCGCGCGCACCGCGGCCGGGCAGCTGGTCAGTGTGATCACGAACCTTGGCTACAACGCGGAATTGGTGACCGCGGCGACGCCTTAACGAGCCGGTTTCCGCTCCCTGACGGGCCAGTCAGTCTTCCATCAGACGAAAGACTGCGTTGGTTTCCGCCGGGTTGTGGGGGAAGGTCAGGGGAAGGACCTGGGTTACGGCCTGGGTGTGAAGGCTGATCCAATCCGGATCGATCAGGCTGGTGGTCCGCTGCAGAATGGCGTAGTGACCAGGCGCGCTTTCTCCAACCAAGTTGAACCCAGCCCCCAGCCCGAGCCGGGGTTGTGCAGCCGCGGGAGGCGTGAGGCGGACGCTCTGAATCTGTTCCTCGGTCAGGGCCACGTTATAAACCCGCACATCGTCCAGATCGCCCTGAAACGGCGCGTACACCACAGGCGGATTGGCACCGATCAGGATGGACGCCGCGCTGGTGGTGATCGGTCCTGACTTGGCCACCGCACCCACCTCCAGGCCATCCAGGTACAGCTTCATGAAGCTGCCGTCATAGACTGCGGCCGCGTGATGCCATACGCCGGGCGTGAGGGTTCCACTGCCCGCAATCAGGGTGGAGGTACTGCCCGAAGATTTTAGACGGAACCGCAACCGCATCGTCGGAGCATTGCCGCTCAAGGACAGCATCCAGTCGTGATCCTGCTCTGTCGAGCCGACGGCTTTGGAGATAATGCGGGCATCGTTGTCAGGATAGGGGTCGGCGATCCGCACCCATGCGCACAACGTAAGGTTGGTGCCGGCCACCGCCCAGTCGCCGACCTCGACTCGGTCGTTCACGCCGTCGAACAACAGGCCGCGGTCAAAATAGCCGGTACTGCGGGTGGCGCCCTGCACGGTGCCTGTGTGTCCGCTGCCGGTGTGATCATAGGCGACCGCGCCGAACCGCTCATCGAACCGCCAGTGCGCAATCGCGCCAAATGTAAACAGGGCGAAGCTGGCCGAAGCTTCCGTGCTGGGCGCAAGTCCGGCGCGATAGGCACGGACGCGCAGCAGGGTTGAAGTGGTGAGGACCAAAGGCCCGGCATAGGCCGTGGCAAGCTCGGATGGCTCCGAACCATCCGTGGTGTAACGAAGGATGGTCCCGGTGGTCGCGCATACGATGGTTACAAGTTGGGTGCCGATTATCGTGCCGCCGGGTGGCGTGATGACCGGGGTCTGCGCCTGGGGGCCGGTGAACGTGACCGAGGCGATCGGGCCGGGATCGAGATCGCCGCGATAAGCGCGAGCCCGCAGAGTGGTGGTGGTGGTGATCATCAACGGCGAAATATAGATATCCGAGAGGTCGGACGGGTCGCCTCCATTGGTCGTATAGCGGATGGTGACCCCGGTGGTGTTGCACGACAGGATGACGGACACCGGTTCATCGAAGATGCCGCCGTTGGGCGAAATGGTGGGGCGGGTGGCGGTAGGGGTGCCGCCGGGGCTGTCGTTGCGCCAGACGTGAAGGCGGGTGAAGTCGTCGTAGGCGATGCCCACCAGGTCGAGGTCACCGTCGGCATCGAGGTCGATAAGTCGTCCGCCGAGGTGGTTTTCCTCGCCGTCCCCGACCGGAAATTCTGTGAACGAGCCCGCGCCGTCGTTGGCGAAGACGCTGATTCGCTTATCGCCGCGGTGTTCGGCCAGCACCAGGTCGGTGTCGCCGTCCCGGTCTACATCGCCCGTGTCCATGCTGTTCAGGGTGTAACGGGTGGTGATGGTGCGGCGGGTCCAGTTGGCATTGGTGGGTGAGTTGGCGGGCTGCTCCCACCAGACGCAAAGGGCGTCGGGATTGGCGCCGGTGTTCTCCTCCGTGGCGACGATGTCCACGCGTCCGTCGCCGTTGACATCCACCGCCTCGCAGCGATCAATCCAGTCGGCTTCCGGGAACGTACCGATGGTGAAGCTGGTCCAGTTCGGCGTGCCATCGCCGGGATTCCGCGCCCACTTGACGCCCTTGCTGCCGCTGGTGAAGCTGATGTCGAGGTCCCCGTCCCCGTCCATGTCCGCCACACCGATGCCCTCGTCGGAGTCGTTCGAGGCCACGAACACCCGCGGCCACGTGCCGGTGGCAGGAGCGGCTGGCATGTTGAAATAGTAGATGCCCTGCGGGGATGAGATCACCACCTCCGGCCGTCCACCGCCTTCGATTTGGGCGAGGCGGCTGCCTTGGAAACCCTGTTCGTGCTCGAGGCTGCGCGGCACGTCGCCGATACGCACGACGGAGGACCATGCGGTTGCCGCGGCATTGGTCGCCTCGTGCCAGTAGAGATCAACGCGGCCCTGCGGAGTGTTGTTCTCCAGCGCGAGCAGGTCGGCGCGGGCGTCCCCGTCCACATCCGTAGCCATAAACAGGTGGCGTCCGGCGGCGACAGTGGTCTGTGCCCAGGCGCCGGTCATGACGCCGCCGGGATTGCGATAGAGATAGGGGCCGCTGGCGATGTCCGTGTCGCCGTCGTTGTCCACATCGGCGTAGGTCAGGCCGAAGGTCTGCAGGTGGTTGTCGGAGGCCCGGAGATAGGTCCAGAAGTCGAGGCTGGGCGGGCCGCCGGCGTTACTGCGGTAGAGGTAACTCGGCGCGCTGTCCCAATTCACGGTGCCGACGATGTCGAGGTCGCCGTCGTTGTCGATGTCACCGAGCTCCGCGCTGTAACTGCCGTCGGATTGGATCGGGAACTGCGTCCAGTTCGTCCCCGTGCCGTCGTTCAAGTAGAGGCGCAGGCCCTTGTGCTGCGATTGCGTCATGCCGCCGGTCAGGATGTCGATATCGCCGTCGAGGTCGGCGTCGTAGGCTTGTAGATTGTGGGCGTAGTCGATGGTCGCGATGGTATTCGCCGTCCACGCCGCCCCGTTCCGCTTGTACCAGGTGACCGCGTAACCCGCGCGTTCGGACTGCGAGAAGATCACATCGTTGGTGCCGTCACCGTCTACATCGCCGACCGAAACCTTGCACGAGTTGGCCGTCCAGTCGCCGGATTGCGTGAACCACTGGTTGTCAATGGTCGCCTGGGTGTAGTTTCCAGCCACCCGACAGGCCGCCGGAGTGTTGGGCGTGGCGAACCAGAAACCGTTGAGCACCACGTCGAGATCGCCGTCCATATCGAGGTCGCCGAGTTCCATGCCCTCGTGAGCGGCGTGGTTCAGGGCCACTTCGGTCCAGCCGTTGGTCTCATTGAACCAGATCTGGGTGCGCGCGTCCTCGCGGTACACGAGGTCCAGCCTACCGTCGTGGTCCAGATCGCCCACGGCTATGTCTTTCCCGTAGGTCAAGCTGGCGCCGATGATGCGCGTGACCCAGCCGGTGCCGTGGCCGAGGTTTTCGATCCACGCCGCGCGCCCCTCGTTGTCATCGGTGGGTGCAATACCAAGCCGGACCACGAGGTCGGCGTCACCATCGCCGTCCACATCGGCCACCTTGAAGTCGTCGGCCCGGGTGTAGCGGTAGGTCCCGGTCAGGGTGACCAGGGTGGCCCGGTTCCAGTTCGGGGCGTGGAACCACTCAATGTTCGTGCCGCCGTCGCTGGTGGCCACCACATCGTTCAATCCGTCGCCGTCGATGTCGCCGACATCGCGCTCATACGCCACGAACGAGTCATCGAGCACGATCCGGGGGAAGTTGAGTTCGGCCGCCGCCGTCCCGCTCCCCAGCGCCAGAAGCAGAAAAGATGTGGCCAAGCCCGAACGTGCAACGGCGCACCCGGACGTATCAAAGCAGAGGTGACGATGGTGCGAAATCATGGTCGGTTCATTCTTTGCAACGGCGCGCAACCGCTTTTGGGCGTGATGATTCTGCCCGCAAACACCACATCAAGTATACCCAAAATGATGAAGCGGAAGCGGGCCATGTGCGGGAGGCGTTTCGGTCGCTATGGTTTTCTCGCCCTCGCGCCGCGTCGACCTTGTGCCGGGCGCGGGCGAGTGTCATTCTACCCATCGTTTCAAGGTGATATTATGACAAGCATGCTGCGTATTGCGTATTTTGTGCTCGTTCTGGTGACCTCGTCCTGCACGCGTGACCGGTCGGGTATACAGATTGATTCATCCGAGAAAGGGACGGAGGTTTTCTACGATGCGCTCAAACTCGGGAAGACGCCGCTGCGCCTCACCTCCCGGCGCCTGGCCGAATTGGGATTGCCTGATCCGTCGCGGAACACCAATTCGGTGGTTACCACGGATGGTTGGGGAAGCGGCGTATTGCTGGTGGATCGCACAACCCGGCAGGAGTATCGGCTTATGCTGCTGGTCCGGCCCTCGATGCGCGACCACTACATCTCCATCGAATCTCCCTGGGGCCCTCGTACGGTTAGTGGCGCTTACTCCTTTCGTGACCCCCTCGCTCCGAAAATTCTCCATATGAAAACACCGGATGCGGCCGGGTTGACGCTTTCCCTTGAAGTTCCGAAGGCGGTCTCCCCGGCCCAGGCCACGAACTGGATGTTGACGGCCACCCTGCGCAATACAAGCGCGGCGGTCATCCAGGGCTTTCGCCCCGCGCTGCGGGTGATGGTGGGACGTTATGTCAATCCGGTGGAATCACGACATGCGGAGAATTATCCGTTGCCGCCCGAATGGACCACGATTGAGCCCGGGGGCGAGCGCCAGTTCACCCTGTCCTTTCCAACTCCACAGCAACCTGGCGAGTACAGTGTGCTGGCCGTTTTCAATTTATTCGCCGACGAAACCACCAGCCATCTCGCGTACCAAGGTTCCGTTTATGCCGGTACGCGCCTGCTGCGGGTTCTGCAAGCGGGGCCGTAGCCCGGCTTGGCCCGGACTGGTCTTCGCGTGAGTTTACGCGGATTCGATCAAGGGATTGACCAGATCGGGCCAGCGACTAAAACGCTGAAAAACCGCGCCGCGCCGGCTCAATTCATCCGCCGCCCAGCCGGTGGCAAATCGATACGTGTCGGGTACGAGCAGGAGCGGGTCCAAGTCGGGAGTGCCGTCCCCCGCGAAAGCCACGGGCAGGCCGGTGGTCTGAACGCGTCGTACCACAGCGGCCTTGTTGAGTCCGAAGCGGGGATGGGCCAGGGGCGTGTCGTCCAGCGGCTGCATGATCAGGCCTTTTCCTTCAATGAATTCGCCGCGGTGGGCCACCACTTCAGCCCGCACCCCGACCCGGGCCAGGGTGTGATGAATGTAATAATCGCAGCCCGCGGAGGCGACGATGATGCGCCACCCGGCCCGTTGCAGTTGCCGGAATGCATCGCCGATTTCCGGTCCCACATTGCTTTGCTCGCACAAGTCCAAGAGTTCCTCCCGGGTGCCACGAGCGCCGGCGAAAATGCGACGCAACGCTTCCCGCATGGGGATCACGCCGGCCAGGGCCTGGTCCCACGGATCGGGCACCTGCGGCCAGCGCCGCCGGACCAGTTCAAAGAAATCACCGCTGGTGATGGTGCCGTCGAAATCAGTGACCAGGATGCCCCGGGTGCCGGGGGGCGAGGACAGCGGTATGGAAGACAAAGGGCTCACGGGGGAGCGAAGATAGGCTTCGCGCGCCGTCTGTCCAGCCGCGATTGCTAGTGATCGCGCAGTACGAGCATGGCCAGGGCCGTGCTGTATACGCGGCCGCCCGTGCGCGCCCACGGATCTTCGGAGGACCAGCTGCCGGCATGTTCGCTGGAGCGGTCCTGGGCATTTTCCAGGCGGGAGGCCAGCTGGTTCATCTCGGGTGCGTCTTCCATGCCGGCTTCGCGCAAGGCGGTGGCTTGGAAGTAGGCCCGATAATAGTCCAGAGAATGCGTGGTGCCGCTGGCGTCACGGCGCACGTTGGCCAGCATCAACTCGCGCAGGGCGGGCGGCAGGTCGGCCTGGCTGGACAAGCACAAGGCGGCGGCCGCGGTCAATGTTTCCGAACCGTAGGGATGATCGCCGGGTCGCCGGTAGCCGGCGCGTCCCTGGGCGTCGATGGTGGTTTGCAGCCAGGCCAGGCCGCGCGCTATTTCAATGGGATGCCTGGCCACGCCGCGGGATTCTGCCTCCATCAGGACCAGCAGCGCCCACGAGGTCAGGCTGGAGTTCGACGGGCTGCTCCGGGCGCGCAGGTAGTTCCAGCCTCCCTCCGGGCGTTGATGACGGACCAACAGATCAAGTCCGGCCTGCAGACTCGTCGCATAAGCAGATGCGTCCGGTCCTGGTTGAACGGCCAGCAGGGCGAGACAGGCCAGGGTGTGGTTGTAGAGCGAGCCCGTGATGTCAGGACCGAACAGCCCGGTGTCCGGATCCTGCTGGGTGACCAGAAAGTCCATCCCTCGTTGCAGAGCTTCCGCCTGGGTCGCCGATGCCATCTGGTCTCCCGTTTGCAGCGCGAGCAGGGCCAATGCCGACAAACCCACGGTGTAGTTGGCCGCCGCCCCGGCATGGCCCATGGACCAGCCGCCATCGCTGTCTTGTGCCTGTATCAGCCACGCCGTTGCCTGGTCCAAAGGATGCGGCTTGACGGAGGGCGCCGGAATCTCGGCCGCGAGGACGGCCGCAGGTTGGGCCGGCTCCGGGGCGGGTGGGGCGGCCATCCATTCCCGCGCCGCATCCGGTTCGGTGGTCGTGACGAGCTGGACCGAATCGGCTTTGCGGTTCGGGATGAACCACAGGGCCCCCAGCACAAGCAGCAAGCCCGCCGCGATGGCCAAGGGTTGACGCCACGGGGTGGGCCGGACCGCCGCCAGCACACGTTCCTCCAGATGGGGCGCCGGGGCGTCTGGCCAGGAGCGCAGCACCTCGGTCACGTCTTGGAATTCCGCGTTTGATTGCTCTTCCCGGGCGCGGTCAGTTTTTTCGTTCATGGCTATCCTTGGGGGCATCCCCGTTCATCACGTCTCGCATCCGGCTCAAGGCATTAAACATCCGCGACTTGATGGT
>CAYTVN010000028.1:0-17404 GCA_964441655.1 uncultured Verrucomicrobiota bacterium
TGCCCGAGCGCCCCTTCACCATGGAGAAATTCGTGGCCGACGTGCAGGGCGTGTACAAGAAGCTCGGCCGCTGCGTCATCGCGGTGTCCGAAGGCATCGCCGACGAAACCGGCACCGCCATCGCCAGCAAGTTCATCAAGGAAGTGGACAGCCACGGCAACGCGCAGTTGTCCGGCAGCGGTGCCCTGGGCGACGTGCTGGCCAAGGAGATCAAGGACAAGGCGCAGATCAGCCGCGTGCGCGCCGACACCCTGGGCTACCTGCAGCGCTCCTTCGCGGGCGTGGCCTCGGTGGTGGACCAGAAGGAAGCCCGCCTGGCCGGCCAGTCCGCGGTGAAGTTCGCTTGTGGCGGCCAGTTTGAGAACGGCAGCACCGCCATCAAGCGCAAGCCAGGCAAGACCTACATGACCTGGATCGAGCGCACCGAACTGCGCAACGTGGCCAAGGAAACCCGCCACATGCCCGACGAATTCATCAGCAAGGACGGCAACGACGTGACCCCGGCGTTCATCAAATACGCCGCCCCCATCGTGGGCCCCCTGCCCAAGATCGGCCGCCTGAAAGGCGTGAAGATCGCGAAGAAGTAGAAGAAGGTTTCAGGTGTCAGGTTTCAGGGGGCGCGGCGCAAGCCGCGCCCTCTTTGTTGAGCATAGCCGGATTGATCGCCGGGAAGACCTGCGCTATCCTACCTGCGGGGAAACGGAGGTAGGGCCATGAACTCGGAACATGGGTTGCTGCGCATAAAGGTGATCGCGCTGTCCGTGCGGGATTCCGCGCGGGCGCATCGGTTCTACGGGGAACAGCTGGGCCTGGAGCCGGCGTATGAGGGTCGAGAACAGGTTGGCTACCTTCTCGGCGGGGTGATCTTGATGCTGAAGCCGGATTGGCTGCAACCGACCGCGCAGCCGAATTTTCGCGCGACCCTCGCCTCCAAGAATGCCCACGAGACCGCCGATTGGCTGCGCACACACGGCGTCACAATCGCCGACGAAGTCCAGCAATACGACGACTTCTGGGTCGGCAGCTTCCTCGACAGCGAAGGCAACAAACTCTACTTCTGCTCACCCGTACACGCGACCAGGGAAGACCGGTAATCCGGGTCACCTCTTACCTCGCGCCCCCGTGCCCACGGTCGAACGTAATTCGTGGGCCGGGAGGGACAGCATCCGTTTCGGTGCCGTCCGGCCACCGTCACGTCGCCTGCGGCTGGTCCGGATGCTCCAACGCGTGGAGATAATTTTCCATGCTGTGATTGCTGCCGATTTCTCCGTAGTTGGCCGAAAAGCAGATCGGCGTGCCCACGTGTTGATAGGTCAGCTTCCCGGCCACCGGGAGAGGCACGGTGGTCACCGCGTCCTCCACATTCACGATGCGATAGGTGGACACGGGCAGGTCGTTGTAATAGCGGGCGAGCCTGGGATTAAATACGCGGGGCGCGCCAAAGGTGTAATGGCGAAAGGTCGTGGTGGGCGCGTCTTCTTCCGCCAAATCGTGCGCAGCCAGGGTGGACAGTGCGCCGCCCAGGCTGTGCCCGGCCAGAATGACTTCCTTATCCGCCAGCCCCAACGCCTCCACGCGCCGTTCCAAGGTTCTGCGGACCGTTTTATAGTAGGCCAGAAATCCAGCATGGGCCCGTCCTTCGCTGAATCGGTCAACGTCACAGTCCTGCTGCAGGAACTTGAGATTGACCTTCATCCATTCGTAGTCCGTCTGGGTGCCGCGAAAGACGATGAACAGGCGCGTATCATCGTGCGCCAGAAACCCGATGGGACACGGGCGGTCCACCCAGCGTACGCGTCCGGTTTCGTGCGCATGCCGTGGCGGCAGGTGCTGGGCATAGCGATACGTCGCCCACAGCGGATCCAGATAGTTTAATCCCGGAACCGGCGGCCGCGGCCGATTCCACTGGAAGTCCTCTTCATCTGGTTTCTTCTTCTCCCACTGCTCAAACATGGCATACGCCTGCAGAATCATCCGGGCGCACAACCGGGCCACATCCAAATCAAATCCAGCGGGATAAGGCAGGTTGGGCAATAGCATCGGCTTCATGAATATTGTCTGAGTCTGACACGGAACCCCGGCGACCACGTCCGCTCATCCTTTTCATCCTGCATCTCTTATCGCTTGCGGCGGCTCTGCCGCGACCGATGCCACTCTTAATACTTGTACCACGCCCATCCAGGAATGTCACAACGGTCATTGAACCCGCGGCTACGGAACCAACGCTCACACTCGATCGGCACCTTAATTGAGTCGAGAATACCGCTTGTTCGGCCAATCAACGAATCAACAAATCCCTTTGACAGTTGGCTCTTCGCAAGCAGAGCGACGAAACACAGGACGCTTGGCAATGACATCCGAGGCGTTGGCACCCTGCAGTCCTTGAATACAATCAGCCCCACGCCCAGTATGGGATCCGTTTCATTAAAGGCCACATTCTTGTACGAAGGGGGCCGACGCTGCAGCACATTGTCGAAATGGGCGTGCATGAGAGGTTCACAGGCATCTTTCCCGGTCTCGCAATCATAGTCAAAGCGCAGTCCGAAGAGATGCTTCGCCTCACTGCGACGCATAGGGTAGCGCTCTATTAGGTGAACGTGTACTGATGTTCGAACAGGCCGTTCCATGCACGGCGCATCAAAGTACTCATCGAAGTCGACGACCACATCCCATTCACTGCCGGTGGCTGTCGTTAGGCCTCTCAGGCAGATCGGCTCTTGGAGCGAAAACTTCTTTCGCGTGGATCCCTTCTCCGCACACGTCATTCGTATGCCGGCCGATGGCGCACAAGTTATGGATGAGCCGGTCTTCAGCACCTCTTTCGTGAAGTGCGTCCAGAAATCGGAATATGCTTGAAATAATGGGGTCATGCCTCAGTACAACCCCAAGAACGGTCCGATCTTGTTGTACTCACTTGTGCGTACGCGGGCCAGGTCGGAGCCGCCAGGGAACCAACTGATGCCGCCACGCGAGTGCTTATCGCAAACCGGCATGTCGGAAATCATACAGACAAAGCCAGCCGGATGATCACCCTCGCAACAGTTGCAACCGCGTACGCTGCGCATTGTCCTCTTCACGAGTTCGAGCCCTGAGTTTACTCCAGCCTTGTTGATGATCGCATCCAGATCCCTTCGCCACCACCACCGCCAGTTACAGTCGTCATCGGCAAATGGTCCTTGGTATTCTGCAGACGCAAAGAATTTCCTAACGGCAGGTTTCGCCCGAAGGTCCGCCGGATTGATGTTGAGAAGGCTTCCGGCAGCCATTTCATTTACCAAAATTCCGGGAAATCGCAGAATCGAGCTGAAAAGCCAATTGCCCATAACCCGGGGATAGTGCTGGATCTTGAGACGACTAGCCTCTGTTTTCTTTCTCTTCTTCGGATCGTAAAATGTCAGCAGTTCTTCCAGGAAACTCTGTTCTCCGGCCCCATACAACGCGATGCGATCCGTTTCTTCTGGTTTATTCAGGATAAATGCGAGGATCTCTGCTGGCGTCTTCTTGCTAAAGACCGAAGTGGGCATTCTCGCGAGTTCACCGTTGATCTTCTGAAAGCCACAGTACAGCGCCGCACACTCTTCACCAAAAGACTTGCCATCGCCGTCAATGATGATTTCCCCCTTCTCCCAAGGTTTTCGCTGCTTAAGTGTCACGCCATAGGCGCTGCCCGCTCGTTCGTATAGGCAAATGGGAACCCCGAGAGCGCGTGCTGCAGACGAGACGACCGTCTCAGACGCCACCTGGAACCCATCGTAGCAGTCAAGCGCCCTGTCGCAGACAATAAGCCCGATATTGCCACCGTTGTACTGCGGCTGCGTTCTCAGATGTGTAAACAATCGGTCTTCAATTGCCAGCTTCTTGTTGCCGACGGAATCGGCGCCCTCAAAGGGCACAACGAGAACATCACGTGGAACGGCCGCCTCAATCCTCTTACACCGACTCTTTCTCTCGTCGCCGTTGTCTTCGAATAGCACAATAATCGGGGGACGTGTCGCTGTTGTTTTTGCCATAGCTGACCTCATACGTTCGGCAACTGGACTTTGAAACATGTCGAGAATCCCGGCGGCGGGTCGGTCAGTCCCACATTCCCGCCAAAACGTTTGATGATATCCTTGATCAGGCTGAGGCCCAGCCCCATGCCTGATCCGAGCGGATTGCCGGTTCCGCCGGTAGTGGTCGTGAACAGCGGATCCCAGATGCGCTTCTGAAGATGAGGAGGAATTCCAATTCCATTGTCAGCCACTTCCAGGATGTGTGCCTTGGGCTCATTCCATGCTTTGAACACGATGCGCCGCCGTGAAGAGGCCAGCTCACCTCCAACAACCGCCTTCAGTGCGTTGGTATAGAGGTTCATCACGATGCCGCTGTAGACGGCGACCGGCAACGCGGGGCCGCGCAGTTCGCTGTCGATTTCCATCTCCACGAGAATGTTTCGGTCCGTGGCGAACTTCGTGAAGCGCTCGGTTACAAGCGACACCTGGGCCGCGACCGGGATTAGACCCGGTTTGGACTTCCTGTCCTGGAGAGACCCGATGAAGAGGGCGCTATACTCGACCTGCCCGCGAAACTCCTCCAGGGAACGGGCGACGTCAGGCAACAGACCGGCCACAACGGGGTCTTTTTTCGCGACCTGCTGCAGGTGCTGGACGATCTGGTCCAGTTTAGAGACAAGTGCTTTCGACTCGTGCGTCATGAAGCCTGCCATTACGCCAAGCAGGGCCATGGCGTCCATGCGCTGATGGGCGTCGTGGTAATACTCCTCGACGTTTTCCAGATGCTTCGAGAGCGTTGTGTACTCCGCCGTGACGCGGGACTTGTCCTCCTCTGTCAGCGAAGGCAGCTTCTGGATATACTGGATGGCCTCACGGAAATCGCGGCGAAGTTCCTGAGCAGCCTTATCCGCTCGTTCTTTCTCAAGTCGACGATTCTCCTTGTGATCTTCCAGGGCTAAAAGTTCCATGCCAGTACGTACAATTTCCCATAATTCGCCGTAAGCTTCATTCTCGATAAAGCCATCGCGATTGATCGCAGGAGTTAGGTCTGTCGGTCGCTCGTGTGATGCAGATTGGTTTGACTCGACGAATACGGCGCCGACAAGTTGATGGAAGTTGGGCAGATAGAGCATAGGATTAGCCTTTTCCTTGCTCACATCCTTTGCTGGGTCCGGGATCGGGAAGTGCTCTCTCATCAATGCGGAACGCCATTCTCGCGCGTTGTGTGCAGCATCCGTCTGTAGTTTGAGCCAATCGTCATCCTCAAAGCCATAGGGTTGAATACGAAACCCATGGTCAACGACACCGATGCCACAATGCGAATGCACCCACTCCCATGCATCCCAACCGCGGACCTCGATGCCTTGAAACATGCCGCCACGGCGTGGAAAATACCGGATGTCTGCGTGCATCCCCTTCGATAGGTGGGATTCGTAGGTGAACTTGCGCTTCAGGAGGCAGCGGCCGTCTTTGTGGGTTATCGTGTAGGTCAGATGTGAGTCGGTTAGGTCAATGATGACGCGGGCATAGGAGTGAGACAGGACAGTCTCAGCGAGATTCATGTCCTTCTCGCGCCCCTCATGCCCGGGTAGTTCCAGCGTGAAGCCTGGGTCCTGACCGTCATCCCGAGCCCCGCCAAATCGCCCACGGTCAAGTCCGCCTATGGGAGAGACGATTCCGAGAACCTGTGTCCTGAGTGTCCTGCCGAAGTCAAGCTTGTCAGGATCACGTAGCAGTGAAATTGTGAGCGTGGTTCCTTGCTTGTCGGAATTCGTCGCTCGTTCGACGCGATAGGGTATCTCCGCCTTCCGCAAGTCGGTCTGTGCATCTATGCTCTCCCAGTCAAAATCAGCCGTGAGCTTGGTCTTGAAACCGCGGGTTGCATCGTGAGCTACGCTCTCGAGGGTCAGGCGACGCCCCAGGAAGCGGACGGCAAAGCGACCGATGCCTTTGGCGCCGGTCATGACACGTCTGTGTCGCCGTGAAAACCGATCCTTCTGCTTCCCGCCAGTTGCGATCCTCATCCACTTCTTCAAAAACTCATCCATCGTAATACCGTGGCCGTCATCCAGAACGGTTATGGTCTTTTCGCTCCGGGACACCCAGCAGAAGGCCGCATCGGCGTCGTAGGCGTTCTTGATCAACTCGACGAGCGCAACATCGGCGCTGGAAACCAGCCGTTCACCCAGTTCCTGAAGCAGACGGCCTTCGGTTTCGAAAGTGGCGGTCGTATCGATAAGGAGTGTCGCATCACTCATGGCACCACCTGGCAGAAAATCGGTTCAAGACTGCATTGAGCTGTCGAATCTCGATTTTCTTGAGTTCGCCCGAGTGTGAGACAACCCGCTTCTCAAAATCAACACCGAGCAAGAACTGGCGAAGGCGACGCGTCGCCAGGCGCGGCTTGTCCGTGTGGATGCCGCAGACGGAGCCAACGGCGTAGGCACCAACCGTGTTGACCACGGCCTTCGGGCCGTGCTCGACAAAGCCGGTCGCAACAAGTAGCCGGGGGCATGGATGGAGGTCGAAGCTAAACCATGGGTCACGATTCGTGCATGTCCAGGTAGCACGCCGCTCAGGGGAAACATGATCCAAGTAGCGTTGCAGTCTTGTGCTGGGGGGCTTGTGCGACTGGATCAGCCAGCAGCGTTCGCCCGCATCGATGAAACAGCGCCGGAAGGTGTTACGGTTCAAGACTTGGATGGTGTCTGATATGTGTCGCAGGGTTGTGACACACGGGAGAACGTCATCAAGACTCAACCCGGCATGGATGCGCTCGCCCTCGGTGAGCGTGAATACGGATTGCGTGCCCGGGCTCATCCCGCGCATTGCCCAGATGGGGCCACGCCTCTCGTAGGGTAGCAGACTCTTCGCCGAGAGCGTGACTTCCCGGTGCTTCCGAATTCTCCGATTCGCATCGACGTCGAAGAACCTCCACTTGCCGTCCCGGTTTCGTTTATCGATAATAGACACTGACGCCGTTGTCAGCACGTTCCCGAAGATGTTATCTGCGAAACGGTATATATCAACATGCCAATCGTTTGCTTCGATATAGCCCCGAAGAGCGGACGCCGAAGGTCTGGATGCCCATTCATACGGAACGACCACGGAAACGAGGCCGTCAGGCGCAGTCTTCAGCAGCCCAAGCGTAATGAAGTAGACGTAAAGATTGCTCTTTCTGTTGATTTCCTTGCCGGTTGCCTTGCTGAGCCTGGCCGCGATACGGTCTCGCCATGTTTCATCGAGATCGTGATGCCGGACATAGGGGGGATTGCCAACGCACAGATCGTACCCACCGCCACGGTGCGTAAAAGCGCAGCCCACACGCATTGAGGCATGTTGTGGAAGTTTGGCATTGCGTACCCGACCACGATCAATTTCCACGCCCAGATACGATGCGTACTTCCCACAGGTGGCAAAGCGCCCATCACCGGCACCAAGGTCTAGGATAGTCCCTGGGGTCGAGCGATAGCGCTTATTCAGTTTCCAGACGAACCGAACGACATCCTCCGGCGTCTCAACCTGAGATCGCGCGAGTTCGTATGCTGATTTCTGTACTCGCATAGAATTTGTTCTGCCTCGTTTGCGGCGATACCGATTTAACACCGCGTGTCTCGGGTCGATTATCGCTTACCAGACACCGGCGATGCCGGTTATCGTCCAGATTGCTGTGGTTATGCGGCAACAAATTATTCAATGTGCATTCAGCGTTGGCACAAGGATTCCGCCAGCGTGCTGGCGATAGGCGGACTCGCGCGCCATTCAAAAGTCAAGCTTGTGCCTATCACGCGCCTTCATCTGTATTCCAACCCACCTACGATCCCGTCGCCAGTACCTCCTCAAACCATATGCTGTCAAATCCAGGCGATTACAATTCAACCCGCCGCATTCTCAAAACGCTACAGGCGGATGTGTCTTGTATCACGGCGCTTCCCGTCTGTCATGCTCGGACAGGAGTCACGTCGACCTGACAAAGTGTGTAGCTGGAGCGGAGCGGTGCAGACTTGGAACTGCCGTATTACGCCCGCCGCATAAAAGGCCAGAAAAGCGGCCTTTATCTGGACGGGTTAGGCGACCAACCCAACGACACCCATTCTGCAACTATGCGCGGACTGACCCCACCACGCGCAGTAATTGATGTTCATGGCCAGGAGACAGAAATGCCAAACACCAACTCGGGCGAGTACTTTGTCTGGGTGAAGATGCCACTTGGGGTATCGCCGACCATGGCGTCTCCCTTCAACTCGTCTTCTTGATTCAGCACACAACCGGCCCACAAACCGACTCCGAACCTTTGCCCCCATGCCTTCAATTGCCAACCGGACCCCAAACCCAGCATTGGTTCAAAAGATTCAATATTGATACGAGGTCCGAACATGATATATGGGCGCACCCAGATGTCCGAGGGTGCATCTTTGTTCACGCTATCATCCTTAATCCGCTTTTCTTTAGGCCAGGGATGATAGTTGATTGTCAAAAATGTCGGGGGTTTGTCTTCCTCTTTCGCTACTACCACACCTTTTTCTGTATCATACTTTACAGACTTAACATCCTTTATCGCAAACGAGAGGGAGAAACTGACGCTTTCCCTGGTTCTTAAATACGCTGGGAGAGAAGCCACCCTAATCGCCTTCGGGGACTCCAGCGCTGCGGCTTGAGCCTTGAAGTTGTCGCGAATCTCTGTATCAGCGAGCATCGCCTGTCGTAAAACGAGGCGTGCCTCAGGAGTCGCATTAGTATAACTTGCCGCATCCTCCTCAATCAGCTGCCCAACACGAGCCACCCTTTGTGACCACGTACTCTGCCTCTCCTCGTGCTGTTTGAGTGCGTTTGTCTCCTGCAAAGTAGACTCAAATACAAAGACCGCATCCTTGTCGGGCACCGCAACGGGCTTCACATTCTTGTACACAAACAGGCGATACGCCCGCTTGACCATCGTCTGTTCGACCAAAGCGCTTGCTATCTTCAACTCACCATTAGTCTTTCCTGAGGCTGGCAGCTCGATTGATCTTCCGGAGAGGATATTCGGCACAACCAGTTTTGCGAAATCATCCACAACATCGGTTGATTCGATCACCTGAACATCTCTCGAACCGAGTCTTGCATCCAGCTGGAAACCTTGCGCGACTACAATCGGCGCGACGTCTGAGGCGGTAATGCTCCTCAATGCATCTCTCACGCCATCCGATGATAAACGCTGCGTTGATACAAGTCTGGATCCGTCAACTCCCTGACCTAGTACAAGCTCAACGAGCGCCGCATTGGATATGGATTCATTATCAAAAAGTGATAAAGACTGCCTCAGCAATTCGTCCCTATCGTTATTTGCACGCGAAGTTACTGACGAATCTTCGCGAACAATCGCCACCACGAAAACATCCAGGTTGGTGGGGTATACACGACGCGTGACACGTGTACTTTTCTCGCACTTATCAAACCAATCATACCAATGTGATTGTTCATCAAGAAAGAATGACACACCTCTTACAGAGCCCGTATTAATCAATATCAAAGAAACCGCTGCGGGGCCACGAATCGCCGGCTTATGGACACCGTCGAGCAACTTCCAGAGTGATTCGAGACGCATCCATTGCTCTTCACCGGCGAGCGGAAGAATTTCCTCTGGAATGAGTGACTGTATCCAGGGTGCCGTGTCATTCGTCGCCGAACGGAATAGCGCCGACACCCTGGCGTAGGCCGCCTCATGCGATTCGATTAAGGTTTCGAAGGCATTTGAAAGAGATATCGATCTGAACTTGTAGACACTTACTTGATTCGTATTCTGAACGGCGATTGCTGGTTTCGGTGAGTCACCTAAGGTTGTAGCAACCATCGCCGCGCTAAATATTAAGCACAGAATTCCGCTCGGAAGTTTTTCCATCACCGCCCCCCCCTCAATTAATAGCTCATCCGACTTTATGGGTGTACATACTGACAGGTTAGGATCGTCCGTGTATCGGCTATGTCTTCCTATTCGGGAGCTAGGAGTTCGCTACGTCGCCTCGAACCTGCCATTCCACCGCAGCGGTCTTGAGCGCCGCGGTTGTGGGATAACCCAGCCGGTCCTTCAAATGCTCCTTGTGCGCGTTCAACGTTTTCACGCTGATGCCCAATTCGCGGGCGATCCGGGCATTGTCCCAGCCGCTGCCCAGCAATTGAAAAACCTGGAATTCACGCGCGCTCAACAGCGACAACTCCGGGTGTTTGCCTTTGTGGCCGGTTTTTCCGTAGAGCGCCTTTTGCAACAGGGGACTCGCGATACACCGGCAGACGTGCAGCTCGCCGGCCACGGCGTCGCGGATGGCGGTGGCCAGGCTGTTGGTGCCGACACCCTTGAATATGAAGGCGCGCGCGCCCGCTTTGATGGCGCGCTCGGCGAGGTCGCTGTCCTTGGTTTGACTAATCACCACGTGCGCGATCTCCGGGAACGCGGTGTGGCAGCGGCTGATGGAATCCAGCACATCTCCGCCGCCCGCACACAACTCCACGACCACGGCGTCGGGCGGATTCTTCATGACGTGCGGCAGGGCGGCGCGGCAACTGTCGTATTCTCCCGCCACCTGCATGCCGGGCTGTGAAGACACCGCATGCGCTATGCCGGCTCGCGCCAAGGCATGCTCGCTGATAATCACTATGCGCAACGAGCGCTCCTCAACGCCCGCCGGTATAACACCGCCCTCCATGCGATGCCCTCCTCCAGATGGGGTGCATGGTAGCGAGCCGCGTGATCTCCGCCAATACAAACCTCCCCCGCATAGGAAATTCTACGCGCCCGACTAGGCAACAACCACCTAAGTCGGCGCGATCTTTACCCGGTGTTAACCGAACCCCAACAACCCCGCCCCCGCCACTCTTTCGCCCGGCTCCGCCACCAATATTATTTGTTGCATTTTTCGAGGGGATGCGTACTTTTTTCGGCGATCTGTTGAGAGAGAAGTCAGTGAGATGGTAGGTCCGTAGTCGCCCACATCTGTTGGGTCGGCGAAGATCTGAAACCCGGACGAGCCGGGAACAGTCACCGTAAGCTCCCCCGCAGTAGTTAGGAAAGTAGAGTAGTATCATGGCGACGAAACTGTATGTCGGTAACCTGTCCTTCAACACCGGCGAAGGCGAACTCCGTTCCACCTTCGAGCAGGTTGGCCCCGTGGTCAGCTGCAGCCTCATCATGGACAAATTCACGGGCAAGTCCCGCGGCTTTGCCTTTGTTGAAATGGCCTCCCCCGCAGACGCCCAGAAGGCGATTGCCCAATTTCATGGCAAGGATCTGGATGGCCGGGCCCTGACCGTCAACGAAGCCAAGCCCCGCGAAGATCGTCCCCGCGGTGGTGGCGGCGGCGGCGGCTTTGGTGGTGGCGGACGCGACCGCCGCTTCTAAGCGCCTTGCGCTGAGTTAAGCGAGAGCCGCGGGGGCAACCCCGCGGCTCTTTTGTTTTTTCGTTTCATGTGATAGGTTCGTACGTATGCCTTGGGGTTATATCATTCTCGGCCTGGTAGCCGGCATGGCCAGCGGCGCCTTTGGCGTGGGTGGCGGGGCCATCATTGTGCCGGCCCTGAGCTTATGGTTCGGCGTGCCTTACCCGGTGGCCGTGGGCACCTCGCTGGCCCTCATCATCCCCATCTCGCTCTCGGGCAGCATCACCCACTACTCCCTCGGCGGCATCAACTGGAAAATCTTCATGTTCTGCGGCGTCGCCGGCGTGATCGGCGCCGTCTTGGGCAGCCTGCTGATCCAGAAGGTGCCGGACGCCTACGCGCGCAAAGGCTTCGCCGTATTCCTCATCTATTCGGCGTGGAAGTTGTGGACGAAGTAACGCCCTTCATCCTCGTGGTCGGAATCGACTCCGCCCTGAAACAGAAGGCCCACGGAAGGACGCGGAATTTCGCGGTAAGACTTTGAGGGCCGACTACGGGACCAGCATCGCCCGATACAGCCGAACGTCCGGCCCCGAAGTCTCCACCACGTCCGTGGTCATGCCGACGGTGTTGGTAGTAAACAGCGCACTCCAGGACGCAGGCGACACGCCCGCCTCGATCCGATAGGTATAGTTGCTTTCCGCCCGCAAACGCACCCGCACACCCGCGGGGTCCGGCTCCACGGCCAGACTCATGCTGGACCCGCCCGTGTAGGCCCCCGGGGGACGCGTCACCCCGCCCCGCGGCGCGCCCGCGCGTTCCCGCGGCACGGTGTTGCTGAGCAGGCCGGTCGGCGCCAGCGGCGGGGTCGGCCGGTCGCCCCCGGGAAATTCGGGGATGGTGTAGGTGGTCACATTCCACAGGTTGCCCGTAATGGCGGGCCGGTAATCGCCCGCCTCCGGATTGCGCAACTGCGGCTGCACGGTGTTGATGGTGTTCTCCGCCAGCAACTGGGTTTCGTTGCAGGTCGGATTTCCCGCCTGGCAGCCACATCCGCTGCACCCCGCCTCCACCCCCAACGGGGTGCCGCCATTCCCGCTCCAAATCAGATTACCGCGAATTTGCAGATTCTGATCCGCAGCCGAGGGAGCGGGTACGCCCGACGGCGCGGGCGGCGTCACCGCGGCGCCGATGTTGAAATGCTGCCAGCCCTGAAAGGCGCCGGGCGGATTGTAAAAAAGATTGTTGTACACGTAGACGTTTCGGTTCGGGATGTAATCGCCATCCGCCCCCGTCGCCGCGCCCCAGCCGCCCGCCGTCCGGTTGCTCTGGCACGCCGCCGTGTCGCCGTCACACGAACGCCCGCCC
This sequence comes from uncultured Verrucomicrobiota bacterium, assembly GCA_964441655.1. GTDB lineage: Bacteria > Verrucomicrobiota > Kiritimatiellia > CAIVKH01 > CAIVKH01 > CAYTVN01. The sequence goes on from CAYTVN010000028.1 coordinate 12,714, forward strand.
GGCATGGCTTCAAACAAATGGTCGTTGGTACCCACCCGATAGAGCGTGTTGTAGGCGAATAGAATGTTGTAGCCGCCGTTGACCCCGAACCCGGCGATGGAGGTGTGGTGGATGACGTTGTTGATGAACTTGATGTCGCTCGCCTCGTGATGCAGCCACGGGTTCACCATGTACTCAAAGCCGGTGCCCTGCCCGGCCGTAAACCCGCCCACCTGCCCGCGGTAGAACTCGTTGCCCTCGATGCGCAGCTGGGACGAACCCCCCTTCACATACATGATCCAGTCGCCCGCGTCGTGGATGCGGCAGTTGACCACGTGCCCGTATTGCACGGCCACGAAGTCCACCGGATTCTGCTCCGCGCCCCCGATGTCGCAATCCTCGAAGTACAGATACTGACACTGGTTGGCCTTCACGGTTTCCTGCGGCTGGTTCACCGAGCCGTCAAATCCGTTGAGGGTCACGCCGCGCACCAGCACGTTGCGGCAACCCGCCAGATGCAGCACATCGCCACCGCCACCGTAGCCGGGGTCGGTCACCACATCGAAATCCAACAGGTACAGATAGCGGCAGTCGTACACATTCACGTAGCCGTGCAGGCGCGCCGTGCCGGGCCCGCTGTGGGCCTGCACCACCACCGGGGCCTGGTAGCTGCCGTAGCGGGACTCCCAGTAGCCAGGGATCGCGCTCTCCGCGTAGTCGCCCGGCAACAGAAGAATGCGGTAGCCCGCGTTGCTGAACGCCACCCCCATCGGAATGCGCGACCAGGCCTCAGCCAGCGTGCGCAAGGGTTGATTGCTGGACGTGCCGGTGGCGGCATCGGAACCCGTCACGGGATGCACCCACAGGTTGCTGAAAACCGGCAGGCCGGGATCATAGCGGGGCGGATCAAAAGTCTGGGCGGACACGACGGCGACCAGCATCAAACTGAAGAGGGCGCAGGTGATGCGCAGCATGAGAGCAGGATAACCGGGAGGCGCGCGGAAGTTTAACCCGCCGGTTCCCCAGGCGTCACCTCGGGCAGCAGGCGGCGGGCCTTCTTGGCGCAGCCGGGATCTGTTTCCACGGCCAGCTGGAAATACTTGGCGGCGGTTTCATCGGGCACCGCCTCGTTGTACTGACAGAACACCGCGAGGGACAGATAGAGGTCGGCCTTGTCCGCCGCGCTGCGCGTGTCCTGCTCGATGTAGTATCGCACCAGGCGGATCATGAAGCGTGGGCTGATCTGGGCCCACGGCCGCAGCTGGGTGACGCGTCCCGCCTGGGTCACCCGGATGCCCAGCACATTGGCGCCCACCGCTTCCCAGCCTGCTTCCTGGCCCGTGCCGCGATAGGGATTGGCGCTCATTTCCTTGATGAGCAGCGTCTTCAGGTTGTCCATCCGGTCCAGCTGTTCGCGGACCACGTTGACCCACTCCTTGCCTTCCGGCTGTTCCAATTCGGCCTGCAACTTGAGCAGCAGCGGCACCGCCTTGCGGTAGTCCTTGGCCACCCCGGTGAAATGCGTATTGGTGCCGAGAAATTCTGTCACCCGGTCCCGCTCCTTCTGAACCAGCACCTGGCGCTTGGCTTCCTCTTCCGCCCGGGCTTTTTCCACCAGCTGTTTTTCCGCCAGCTCAATCTTTTCCTGCACGACCAGCCACACCGACTGCGCGAAGGGCGGGGAGGCGGACCGGGTTTGGGCCAACGCCGCTCGGGCCGCGGTCAGGTCCCCGGATGAAACCACTTCGAGCAGGCGTTTCTGCTCCTTGTCCAGACCGTCCAGCTTTTCGCGCCAGACCCGGGCCGCGGGTTGCAGGGCATAAATCCACGGGGGTTCCTTGCCCGTGCTGTTCAGGTAGGCATCCAGCGATTTTGCGGCCCGGTCCAGATCGCCTTTTTTCATCGCGCGAAAACCCATGAGGCCGGCGGCCAGATCACCGTACCACGCCGGCCAATCCGACCGCTCTTTCTCCATCCGCGCCTCGTTCAGGTCGCCGATCAGATAGAGCGCCATGACCTGCGGCATATAAACGACATGCCCGCGTTTCTGCTGCAGGGATTGCACCGCCACCGCGCGCAGGCCCTGATCCGCCTTCTCATCCTCGCCGGCCAGCCAGTAAGGCACCGCCTGCAGCACCCGCGCCCAAGCCTGACGCGCGCTGTTCTGGGGAAGGCCGGCGGCAAAGGCGTCCAACGCCGCGATGCTGGCGACGGGCGGTTGGTTGGTCACCTCGGCCAGCGCCTGCACCAGCGCGACTTCCTGCGTATCGCGGAAAAAGGTCTCCGGTCCCTTGGGCGGCTCGGCGTCATCCGGCTTCGGCTCCGCACCGGCCACGGCGTTGGTCGACAACGGGACATCCGGGCCTGACGCCACCGGCTTGGCATGCTTGAACCAGTGGATGATGTAGATGATAAAAAACAGCATCATCAGCACGGCGATGCCGCCCACAATCAAATGGCCCCACTCGCGCTTGCGATGTTTTTTGGCCCGGCCGGAAGCACTGCGCGCCTCCTTGGCCGCATGCAAGGCGGACCGCAAATCCGCCAGCAGCGAAGCCGAGGTGGGATAGCGTAACACGGGATCGGCCGCCATCATGCGCTCGATGACCGCGGCGGTTTGCGGCTGCAACGTAGGCGCGAGGTCCAAAATTTTCACCGGCGGCGCCTTGAGCCGCGCCACCACCACGTCGGTCGCCGTCTTGCCATCGAACGGAGGCACTCCGGTCAGGGCGTGGTACAGGGTGGCGCCCAGACTGTAGATGTCGGACCGGTGGTCCGCCTTGCCGCCGCGGGCGCGTTCGGGCGAAATATAGTAGGGCGTGCCCCAGATGCCGCCCTGTTCCTGCTGGCGGTTCACAAACTGGGCCAGACCAAAATCCACCACCTTGGCCGTGCCGTTCTGGTCGAACAGAATGTTCGCGGGTTTGATATCGCCGTGCACCAGGCTCGCCCCGTTGGCGGCCTTCAGACCTTCCGCCACATCCAGCGCAATCTGCAACAGGCGGACTTCGTCCACCTTCTTCCCGTCTTCCATCAGCTGATCCATGCGGCCGCCGCCCACCAGTTCCATCACGATGTAGGGCTGGCCTTTTTCCTGGCCGCAGGAATAGATCTGCACGATGTTCGGGTGATTCAAGGCGGCCGCGGCGCGGGCCTCGCGCAGGAAGCTCTCCACCAGCTCGGTGTCGGCGCCCAACTGCTGCTTCATGACCTTGATGGCCACGAAGCGGCCCAGAGCCTGGTCCACCGCGCGGTACACCGCACCCATGCCGCCTGCGCCCATCTGCTCGGCCAGCAGGAACGGGCCCAGCACGGCCGGCACCTTCTGCTGCGTGCCGCAGTGGGGACAGTTGACGTCGGAAAACGAGGCCAGCTCCGATACGTCAATGACCTTCCCGCATTTCCCGCAGGCAATGCGGTCCACGCGGTCGGCCAGTATTTCCATGGATTCGTCGTTCACAGAGGCGATTCGCTTTCGCGCTCTACTGTGCCAAGGAATCCGTCCGGGCCAAAGCGTAAAATGCGGGGGCGCGCGACCGGAAGCCCGCCTTGTTTTCAGCGCCCACCCCGTGTATGAGGTGACGCGGGTACATCATGATTGATCCTGTGGCATTTTCGATTCTGGGCCGGCCGATTTACTGGTACGGCGTGCTGGTTGCGCTGGGCTTCATCGGCGCCGTCCTGCACTGGAACGCGCTGGCCCGCCGCTACCAGATGCCGGAAGGGCTGGGCTCCGACCTGGGCCTGATTGTGATCGTGGGCGGCATCGTGGGCGCCCGCCTGGCCTACATCATCGCCAACCTGGACCACTATCTCGCCCACCCCCTGGAGATGCTGCGCATTGATCAGGGCGGCTTGATTTTCTATGGCGGCTTCATCGTGGCCGCGCTCGCCGTCGTCGCCTTCGCCCGCATCCGCCAGCTGCCCCTGCTGACCCTGGGCGACTTTACGGTGTCGGCCTTGCCGCTCGGTCACGCCTTCGGTCGCATGGGCTGCTTCCTCAACGGTTGCTGCTACGGCGCCCCCACCGATGTGCCGTGGGCCGTCCCCATGGCGGGCGCCCTGCGTCATCCCGTGCAACTCTACGAAGCCGGATTCAATCTGCTGCTCTACGGGGTGCTTCACCTGCTGCTGCGACGCCAACGCCCCGGACTGGTCTCCGCCGTCTACATGATGGCGTACGGCGCCTGGCGGTTCGGCATCGAATTCCTGCGCGGCGATGACCGCCTCCGCACCGCCGGGCTGGATGTGGCCCAGCTCATCAGCCTCGGCCTCATCATGATCGGCGCCGGCCTGGCCGCGGGCGTACGCCGGCCCCCGCGCCCGGCCTGAGAGCGTGTCATGCCGCAACCGGACGACAACATCATCCGCCTGCACTACCCGACGGACGTAACCGCGAGGCTCGACCACTATCTGGCGGAAGTCCGGCCCAAGGTATCGCGCGCCCGTTGGCAGAGCCTGATCCGCGACGGCCACGTGCAGGTGAACGGACGCACGGTGAAGCCCAACTGCTCCCTGCACCGCCAGGATGAAATCGTGTACACCCTGCCCGCCCCCGTGGAGGCGGTGGCCCTGCCGGAGGACATCCCGCTCGACATCCTTTTTGAGGACCCCGACCTGTTGGTGCTGAACAAGCCCGCCGGCCTCGTCGTCCACCCCGCCCCCGGCCACCACTCCGGCACCCTGGTCAACGCCCTGCTCCACCACTGCCA
>CAYTVN010000029.1:0-17332 GCA_964441655.1 uncultured Verrucomicrobiota bacterium
TGGCCGGACAGGTGGCGGGGACGTCGAACGCGACCATTACGGTGACTTCGCCGGAGGCGACCAACAGCACCCAGACCATCACCGTGCAGTGGACCATCAGCGCGATCCCGGATCCGAGCGCGCAGAGCGCGACCGCCAGCGGGGCGGAACACGTGGCTCTGCGGTGGACCAAGAATGCCAGTTATAATGTCATGATCGTGCACCGGGCCGGGGCGGCATCCACCGCGCCCAGCCAGGGCACCACCTATAACGTGGGCGGCAGTCTGGGTGGCGGAACGGTGATCTACAAGGGTTCCGGAGCGTACCTGGACCACATCGTGTCCGCGGGTACCACCAATTACTACGCCTTCTATTCCTATAACGGTGACTATTATTCATCCGGGGTGACCGCCTCGGATGACACCACGGTGTATCAGGTGGGCGAGATCGTGGAACCCTTTGCCTACACCAACGGGGCTGGCATATCCGGATTAAACGGCGGCCAGGGCTGGACCTCCACCTGGACCTACGTGGGCGGCACCATCAGCGTAGTCACGGATCGCTTCACCAGCATCAGCGGGTATCCGAGCCTGGCGGGTAATGCCATCACGTCCGCGTCACCGGAAATCTACCGCGGGTTTGCCCCCGTGACCGCGGGCAAATTGTATGTGGCCTTCATGATGCGCACCGACGACGGCGGCAACACCAAGTACAACGGGCTCAGCTTCTTCGACGCCACCGAAGAGAAATTCTTTGGCGAAGGCTTCTCGCAGATCAACCAGTTGACGGTGGGCAGTGCATCGGGCCGGCAGCTGGCCAACAACACCGACTACACCATCATCGCCATGTATGACTTCGACAACGATGTGGCCAAGGCGCTGTTGTATACCAACGCGACCGAGAGCGTGCCGACGACCGAGCCGGGCACGTGGCACGTGGAGGAGGCGGATGCCAGCGTCAGCAGCATCAGCCGCATCCGGCTGGCCGGTAACACGGGTGCCCGGTGGGACGAAATTCGCGTGGCCACCACCTGGCAGGATCTGTTGAGCCTGGGCGCCACGTACGAGTGGGATGCAGGTGCCGGGGTGAGCACACGCGTCTGGAACAATGCCACCAACTGGACGCGCAACACCGAGCCTACCGCCGTCAACAATGCCTACATCAACGGTGGATACACCGCCGTGATTGCCAGCGCAGGCGCGGTGGCCACCAACCTGTTTGTCGGCACCACCAATGCCCCGACCATGATCAACAGTCCCACGGGCACGGTGGAGCAGACCGGCGGCACGCTCACCCTGGATGGCGATCTGGTCCTCGGCGACACGCTGGGCAGTCGCGGTGTCTATAGAATGACCAACGGCACCCTGACCCTTGCATACGAAGATATTTTTGTGGGTGTTGAGGGCCTGGGTCTCATGACCATTACCGGCACCGCCAACGTGGTGATGTCGGGCGGCACAGATGACAACCTGCTGGTTGGCTTCGGCTCCGCAAGCGGCGCCGAGACGGCGGGCAGCACGCTGTTTATGGGCGGATCTGCCGTGATCGGACCCGCGTATGATCTGCGCATCGCCCAGGAGGCCGGGGCGGACGGCACGCTCTCCATGGCGGGCGGTCTGTTACAGGTGACCAATAATATTCTGGTCGGCATCGGGGCGGGCACGGTGGGCCGCATCACGCTGTCGGGTGGCACGCTGGATACCTATTCGCATATGCGCATCGGCGACCTGGCGGGCAGCACCGGTATCGTCACGCTGACGGGCGGGCTCCTGAATCTCCAGGACGCGAACCTGCTCATTGGTAATGATGGCTTGGGTGTCATGTCGGTGTCCGGAACGGCCACGGTGGATGTGAATGATGTGGGTACGCCCAGCGCCATCGAAGGAAATATTGTGATCGGCGATGACAGCCAGCTCACCAACACCCTGATGGTGTCGGGCAGCGCGGTGATCAATGTGGACGATGACCTCTACCTCGGTGATGACGTGGCCGGGGCCAACGGCATCCTGCAGCAATCCGGCGGCACCATCTCGATCAGCGACAATGCCTATATCGGCGACAACCTGGGTTCCACGGGCACGGTATTGGTCTCCTCCGGAAATCTTCTGGTGGGCGGTGCAATTTCCGTCGGTAACGCCGGGCGGGGCAATCTCAGCCTGTCGGGTGGCGCCATAACCGTCGGTGTCCTGCGGGTCTCTGATCTGTCCACCGGCACCGGTACGGTTACCGTCACGGGCGGCTCCCTGATTGTGACCAACACGGGGGCGGCTTCCATGGTCATGGAGCAGAGCGGCGGAGTGTTCCAGCAGAGCGCAGGTACGGTGGAAGTGGTCGGCGGCATCCAGCTCGGCGATGTCGCGGGCGCGCGTGCCACCATGCTGCTGAACGGCGGCACCCTGCTGGTGGGTCGCAACAATGCCTCCACGGAAGACTTCCAGCTGGGTAACACGTCGGGCTCCACCGGCCTGGTGCAGATGACGGGCGGATACCTCGACTTGAACCGCTCGGGCATTGACCTCCGCCTGGGCGATGCCAGCACCTCGGTGGGCATCTTCACCCAGGGCGGCGGCACCACCACGGTGGGCAATGTGATCTATGTCGGCAGCGCCTCCAGTTCGTATGGCAGCCTGTTCATCACCAACGGTGTTCTCGAGGCGGCCAGCGACCTGTTGCTGGCTTCGGGTTCAGCCTCCACCGGGTTTGTGTTGCAGGTGGGAGGACGGGTGGCGGCGGGTGGAAATATCGAGATCACCACCTCCACTGGCAACGAAAGCTATTATGAAATTCAGGGCGGCACCCTGACCAACGCGGGCAGCCTGACCGTGGGCCGTGCCGATGCCCTGGGCACGGGCGTGTTCCATGTGGTGGGCGGCAATGCCATCATTCATGTGGGTGATGGAACTACGGAAGACTTCCGCATCCAGAATTCGGGCGAATTGCGGCTGTCCTTCAGCAACAGCACCATCTCCGCCATCCAGGTGTCGGACGACATCGTGCTGAGCGCCGGGTCCACGTTGTCCATCAGCAACTACGGTGGCATTGCGGATGGTGAATACCTGGTGGCCACCAGTCGCAATGCGAGTCTGATCACCACGGCGTTCACCACCACCAACTGGCTGGGCGGGTACACCGGCACCATCACCTACACCGGTGGCTGCATCCGCATTACCTTCACCACGCCTTCGGAAATCGCCGTATTGGGCACCAACCTGGCCGTGATTACGGCGGGTGATCTGGCTCCGGGCACAGCCGATGGCACCGACTTTGGTTCTGTGGCTGTGGTCGGCGCAACCTTGGACCGCACCTTCTATATCACCAACTCCGGGGGCGGCAACCTGACCATTTCCGGCGTGACCACCAGTGGCGCGGACGCGGCCCGCTTCTCGGTACAGAGCTGGCCGGGCATCGTGTCGCCGCTGGCCGTATCCAACCTGATCGTGCGCTTTGACCCGACCGCGGTAGGCCTGGCCACGGCGGTTCTCTCCATCGCCAACAATGACAGCGATGAAAACCCCTACACCTTTGGCATCCAGGGCTTCGGGGTGGCGCCGTCGATCACGACGTTCCCGACCTCGCTGAGCTTCTCGTCGGTGCTGGGCACGGCGCCGGCGACCCAGACCTTCAGCATCACGAACAACGGGCTGGGGAGCATGACGTGGACGCTGAGCACGAACGTGACGTGGCTGTCGGTGAGCAACGTGACGGGGAGCGCGGCGGCGGGTGCGGGTCAGGTGCATACGGCGTATGTGGGCGTGCTGGCCGGACAGGTGGCGGGGACGTCGAACGCGACCATTACGGTGACTTCGCCGGAAGCGACCAACAGCACCCAGACCATCGCCGTGCAGTGGACCATCAGCGCGATTCCGGACCCGAGCGCGCAGAGCGCGACCGCGGACGGCGCGGAAATGGTCCGCTTGGCGTGGACGAAGGATGCGAGCTACAACGTGATGATCGTGCAGAAGGCGACCAACGCGCCGAGCGTGCCGGCCAACGGTACAACCTATTCGAATGGGCATGCCTTTGCAGACGGGTCGCGCGTGGTGGCGTTTAACAGCGGCGCGAGCACGTTGGAACACATCGTGGCGGCGGGGAGCACGAACTACTACGCGTTCTATTCCATGAACGGCAACTACTACTCGCCCGGGGTGAGCGCCGGAGTGACCATGGCGGTGTATCGCGCGAGTGAAATCGTGGACCAGGCGGCCTACACCAACGGTGTCACCATGAACGGTCGTAATGGCGGCAACGGCTGGGCCGGCACATGGGGTGGTGGAACCTGGGTGGTCACCAACTGGCAGCCGGTGGCCGCGGGAATCTATCCGTCTTCGCGCGCCAACGCCTTCTTCTATCCGACCAACGGGGCGGCCACGCTGACGCGCAGCATCACGGCCGTCTCAACGGGCCGCATCTACGCTTCCTATGTGGTCAGCTACGGCAACAACGGGGCTGGCACCTATGGCGGTCTGCAGTTCGTGTCGAACAGCACGGCGCTTGCCTTTGCCGGTTTGCGCGGTGGTTCAACCGTGATGGGCGTGGAGCAGACGGGTGGCGCGTTCCCCGGCAACAACTCTTCCTATACGCTGTCCACCGGGACCAATAATTCGCACACCATCCTGGTCCGTTATGACTTCTCCACCCGCGAGTTGTCAGCGATTGCCGTCTATCGTACCGGCAACATACCGGCAACCGAGCCCGTGTCGTGGGATGCCAGCTACACCCTGTCCGCCGGTCACTTGGATATGGTCAACGCCGTGCGCCTGGACTTCGGCGGGTTCTCCGGTAACTCGGTGGGCAATACGTTTGTGGACGAAATCCGCGTGGCGCAGAGTTGGGCGGAACTGTTGAATTTGACCCAGCCGGTGGCGACGGCCTATGCCATCAACGGCGGGGTGGATGTGACGGACGGCCAGATCGTGGACGGGAGCTACAGCACGGTGTTCGACTTCTACGATACGGCGGGCATCACCAACACGTCGACGTTGCCGAACTACGACATCTGGAACGCGACGGGCACGCGGATTCTGACCAACCAGACGTTTGCGTCGAAGGTGGCGATCAGCGGCGGGGCGACCATGCGGGCGTCCAACAGCACGCATGTAGGCGCGTCGGGTTCCGCCGTGGTGCTGGGCGTGTACACCTCGCGCTGGACGGCGGCCAACTCGAACGGGGTGCAGATCAGCAACTCCGACAGCCTGTCCAACGGCACCAAGACCGTGTTCACCGTGGTGGATGATGACACGGCCGCGCCGACCACCATGAATATCCACTCTCCTGAAATATCGGTCTCGCGCAGCATGCACATCACGACCAACGGGGTGGGTCGCGCGCCGGATGGCGGTACGTCTCCCAACATCCGTTACTCCCTGACCGACGGCTACCTGGCCAGCCAGATTTCCGGTGGCGCGCCGCTGATCTTCTACTTTGGCGCGCGTGATGCAGGCTCGGGTCTGTCGCTGGGCAACGGCTCGGCCACCACCAACAGCAGCCTGACCATCGGGTCGGCCATCGTCAGCAATACCCTGCAATGGGATGCCACCCGGAATTCCGCCTTCACCAACACGTATGCCGCGTCGGCCACCAACGTGTGGTCGTGGACCACCCCGTTCCTGGCCGCAGAAGTGGACAACCTGGTCACCAATACCGCGGATGGTTACGGCACCAACAAGGTCACGCTGACCTGGCGTGATAATGACGTTGATCGTAGCGGCGACCAGTCCTCCTTGACCGACCAGCAGCACGGTTATCTGATTGTGGTGGACGACGACCTGGTGGCCCCGGTGATCACCAACAATTTCCGGGCCTTCGGTCGCGCGTTGAACGGCGGGACTTTCACCAACGACGAATTCGTTGGCGGCTTCAGCGTGACCGGCTCGGTGGGGGATGCTTTCAGCGGCCTCTATGCGGGCGCCAGCAATACCCTGGTGGTCAAGTATCAGGACGGATCGACCGTCACCTCCGGCATCTGGTCCACCACCTTCGCCAATGGCGGCAACGGGGCGCTGTCCAACACCTTTGTGCATGCCCATCTGGCCGCGGTTGGCGTGTACACCATGTCGGTGACGGTGGTGGATTATGACATCGATCGCCCCAACGACTCCCTCTCCACCACTTCGAATTTTGTATTTACCGTGGTGAATGCGCCGACCATCCCCGGCCTGGGGGTCGGCCCGTTGACCCTGAGTTATTCCGCGATGTTGGGCAGTGATCCGACCGCCGCGGCCACCTTCAGCGTAACCAACGTGGGCCAGTCCGGCGTGCTGCTGTACACCAATTACCAGGCGTATAGCGTGGGCGCTTCGGGCTGGTTCGCCGCGGACCCGACCAACAACAGCCTGGCCGTCGGGGTCAGCCGCATCCACACCGGCTGGGTGGGCAGCGCGTCCATCATCAACAGCATCGGCACCTATTACGCCACCAACCGGGTGGATGGCAATCAGACCAACAGCGCGCAGTTGATCACCATCACCCTGTCTGTGACCAATATTCCGGCCCCCACCTCGGTCAGTGCGACCCGGGATGGTGCGGAAATGGTGCGCCTGGCGGCGGCGGAGGCCGCGGGCCGGACCGTGCTGGTGGTGTATGCCCAGAGCAACGCCCCCAGCGCCAGCCCGGCCAACGGCACCGGCTATAACGTAGGCAGCACCCTGGGCAACGGCACGGTGATCTTCAAGTTCCAGGGTTCGGCTTCCTTGTCGAATCTGGAGCATGTGGTGGCGGCGGCCAGCACCAACTTCTATGCCTTCTACACTGTGAACAACGATCGTTATTCCACCGGCGTGGTAATGGGCGCCACCAACACAGGCTATCTGGCCTATGAGATCGTGGACCCGTTTAGCTACACCAACGGCGTGGGCTTGCAGACCCGTGCCGGTGGACAAGGTTGGACCAACGGTTGGGCGCTCAGCGTGCCGGTAACCAATGCGGATGCGGTTGTGGACAGCGGCAGCTTCGCCACGTTCCAGAACTACTGGCCGTCGGAAGCGGGCAACCGGTTTGTGTTCAAGACCTCCAACAGCACAACCCATGCCGCCTTCCGTGGCATCGCGCCGGTGACCAGCGGCAAGATCTATGTGGCGGCCTTGTACCGCCGACAATACAACGAGAACGCCACCGACGCCAAGTTTAGCGGTCTTCGCTTCATGGGTGCCACGATAAACGATGTGGTCGCGTTCGTCGGTGAACGGGGTACCTCAGGGAATGATGATATCTTCGGGGTGTCTACCTCCGTAGGCGGTGGTGGTGGCAACACCTACGGCGCCACCGATTCGTTCCCGGCCGGCATCGAGTATCTGCTCATCGGTCGGTATGATTTCGACACCGATATCATGGCGGGTATTTATTACACCTCCGCGCAGTCGGTGCCGGATGCGGAGCCCGCCTTCTTCGTCGAGACGACCAACAGCTCCATCACAGAAATCCGCGGCATCAGCATGGTGGCTGGCGCTACAAGCGGATGGAACGGCGAGGTCTATTTCGACGAGTTGCGGGTGGCCACCAACTGGTCCGACCTGTTGCTGCGTGAACGCTTGACCCCGTATTCCACCAACTTCCTGGTCAACGGTGGTTCCGATGTGACGGATGCCCAGGTGACCAGCGGCGTGTACGGGGTTCGGGTCCACATCAGCAGCCAGGCCGGGGTGGAATCCACCAATACCATGGGTCAGTTCTTCCAGCCGAACTACGATATCTTCAACGCGGTGGGCTCGCAGATATTGACTGACCAGGTATTCAGTACCTTTACCTATCAGAACAGCGGGCAAACCCTGCTGGCCTCCAACACCAGTCATGCCGGCGCGGTGCCGGCCTCGGTGGTGCTGGGCGTTTACACCATGCGGTGGAGCGCGGTTTCCTCCAACGGCAATGCGGCGATCAACGTGACCACCCTTTCCAATGGAACCGCCCAGGCTTTCACCGTGGTGGACGATGACACCCTGGCGCCGACCATCGACGGCATCACCTCGACCAACAACGGCAGTTCGCGCAACCTGCACATATCGCTGGCCAATGCGGCGCTATCCGGCGGGTCGGGCAGCACGACCAACATCACATACACCACCACCGACCAGACCCTGGCCACCGTGGCGGCGACCAATCCGCTGATTTTCTGGATGGGCGCGGGCGATGCCTCCCTGCTCAGTCGTGGCACAACCGGCTCGGACACCAACAGTCATTTCTCACTGGGCAGCGCCATCCAGACCAACGTGGCCGGTTTCAGCCTGGCTCGCAGTACGCCGGATGTGGAAACGACCAATACACGTTCCACCAACGCGTGGGCCTTCACCACCCTGAGCGCGGCGCAGATTGAAAGCCTGGTCACCAATACCGCCTTGGGCCTGGGCTCCAATGCCATTGTGATGACCTGGCGCGACGCCGATCAGGATCGCGCGAATGACGCGACTTCGTTGTCCAACCAGCAACATGGCTTGCTGGTGGTGGCCGATGATGATGACACCGGCCCGACCATCCAGAACTTCAACATCTACGGGTCGCAGGGTTCGTACACCGTGTTGGTGGAAGAATTGACCCTGGCCACCGGATGGTTCATCACCGGGCGGGTGAGCGATGCCAGCGGCGTCAACGTCAATGGCAGCGAAACCAACCAGCCGAACAATTCGCCGTACTTCGAGTTGTGGGATTCGAGCGGCACCCTGAAATTGCGGCAGGCGTTTAACGGCATCCCGTTCAGCGATGGTGGAGCCACCAGCCTGTCCTCCCTCAGCAACGGCATCAGCGCCGCCCTGTCCGGGGTGTCGGTGGGCACGTGGACGGCCCGGGTCATCGTGGCGGACAACGATGAGGACTTCGGGAATAACGATCATCACATCAATACGAACGAGATACCCTTCACGGTGAAGTCGGGTTCCGCCCTGGGCGGCCTGGCGCGCGGTCCGTCATCCTTTGTGGTCACCTCGTATTACGGGGTGGTGTCCGGAGTGGCGCCGTGGCCGAATTTTGCCGTGACCAATATCGGGTCCGGCACCCTGAATTATTCGAATACCATCACCTACGGGTCTGCTGCGGGATGGCTCAGTGTTGCCCCCGCGAGTGCCACGCTGGTGGGCAACGGGGCCTCCCAGATACACACGGCGGCCGTGAATGCCGCCTCCCTGAACCCGGGCACCTATACGGCGACCATCACGATCAATGGTGATCAGACCAATTCGGCCCAGACCATATCGGTCACGCTGGCGGTTTTCGGCTTCTATGCGGGTGAAATTGTGGATCAGTTCACCAACACGGTGGCGGCCTCCCTGAATGGCCTGACCGGCGGGACCGGGTGGACCAACGCGTGGAGCAGCAGCCCGTCCGGCGGCTTCAGTATTGATTCGGGCAACCATACGGTGCCGGTCAATTATCCGTCTGCCGCAGGCAACAAGGTGTGCGGCAATTCGGCCACGGAAATTCAGTCCTACCGTTACTTCCCGGCCTTCAGCACGGGCAAGGTGTTCATGGCCGCCACCATCCAGAAGGACGCCAACAACAACAATGGCTTCGCCGGACTGTCCTTCTATAACGGCAGCACGGAAGTCGGGTTTGTGGGCAAGCTGTACGGCCAGGAATGGTTCGGCATTGATAACACCAATGGCACCACGGCCAGTACGTTCGGCTTCTACCAGTCGCAGTACTTCATCGTGGGTATGTACGACTTCTCGAACAAGGTGATGTACGCGCGGGCCTACAACTCCGGGGAAACCCTGTCGCTGACCCAGCCCTCATCCTGGCATGCCGTGAACTCCAACTATGTGATCAGCCGAGTGGACGGCATCCGCATCGCGGGCAAGGAAGTGGGTACGGTGTGCTTCGACGAAATCCGCGTGGCCAGCAGTTGGGAGGGCATGCTGAACCTGTTCACCAACGAGCCCACGGTGCATGCGGCGGGCATGAGTTTTTACAACGTCACCACCGGATCCATGGTGGTGGGCTGGACGCCGGGCAACGGCGCCAACCGCATTGTGGTGGCCCGGCAAGGGACGGCGGTCACCTTCTCGCCCACCGATGGCGTGGCGTATGCCTTCAGCGGTGATTATTCGGCCGGCACCGATCTGGGCGGCGGCCAGAAGATCATCTACAACGGCTCCGGGACCAACGTGAGCCTGACCGGCCTGCAATCGGCCACCCAGTACTTCTTCCGGGTGTATGAGTACAACGGGGCGGGCGCCTCGGCGAACTACTACACCAACGCCGGCTTCCTGACCGGAAGCCGTTGGACCCTGGGCGCAGAACCCACCACCGGGCTGGCCGCGTTTAATGCCTACCAATCCTCCACCACGGCCATCAGCAACACGTGGCTGCTCGGTTCGACCATTCTTCTGGATCTGGGTCGACACGACGGCGGGGTCAACGGCGACACCACGGTGAGCCCGGACAACAATGGTAACTATTGGAACAACATCGGGCCGACCGGACAGGCGGTTACCAACGGGACCAAGATCGTCAACATGGTCAATGTGATGAACGGGGCCACCACCGTCGGTCTCGAGGTAACGTCCGATGGCTTGCAGTGCAACGGCATCCTGAACGGCGGGTTGCTCAATCCATCGCCGGCCCTGCTGGGTATTCTGGCCATCACGAATGCCACCGAGGACTACTTCTTCACAACCAATACCCACACCTTCAAGGTGACCGGTCTGAATACCGCCTCGACCTACAGCCTGACCTTCTTCGGGTCCCGCGATTCGACGGAAACGCGCATCACAACTTATACGGTGGGTTCCACTTCCGTGACCTTGACGACCTCGGGCACCGGGGTGGGTGCCGGCGGGGTGAATTACAATAACGATACCACTGCGGTCTTGCGCGCCCTGGCGCCGAATAGTTCGGGCGAACTGTCGGTGACCATGGCCAAGAGTGCCGGTCAGTTTGGCTACCTCAATACCCTGAAGATCGAGGAGGAAACGTCGGCCAGTGGGTTCCTGATTCTGCGGCAGGCCGGATCGGTGCCGACCAACCGGCCCAGTGACGGGGTGGGCTACACGAACGGTCAGTATGTCAGCACCTCGGTGGTGGCTACCGTTGTAACCCCGAGCTACGCCACCACCGTGTTGCACACCGGTTTGTTGTCCTGCACGCCATACTACTTCACCATCTATCCCTATCGCCAGTCGTCCAGCCAGGCCGAGACCTATAATTACCTGTTGAGCGGTGCGTTGACCTCCACCGCCACCACGGCCTGCGGCGAGCCCACCATTCAGGCCAGCAACATCGTGTTCAGCCTGGTGGCCACCAACTTCATCACCTTCAGCTGGCAGAACGGCAACGGCGAGCAGCGTGTGGTGGTGGTGCGGGGCACCAATGCGGTCAATGCCGATCCGGTGGACAATGCGACCTACACGGCCAACGCCACCTATGGAAGCGGCAGCCACCTCGGCAACGGCAACTACGTGGTGTACAGCGGCACGGGCAGTTCCATGACGGTCAACGGCCTGCTGTCAGGGCAGACGTATCACTTCCGGGTGTATGAATTCAACGGAAGCAGCGGCGGCCAGAACTACAATACGAATACCGCGGTCAACAATCCGCGCAGCAGCGCCGCCGCCTCCTTCAGCCTGGTCGAAGACAAGTTCATCTGGAACTACTTCGGCTCCTATGCCAACAACAACCTGAACGGGGCCGGCACCGGCGCGGGCTGGACCAATAGCTGGTCCACCTTTGGCGGGTATGTGGCGGTGGACGATGCCAACATGCCGGCGTTCAAGGGGTATCCGGCCGACACGCGCAGCGGGTGCGGCATCAGCTGCGATGACAGCCGTCAGTTGAAGATATCCACGGTGGCGGGCACCGCGTACGGAGCCTACCGCAACTTCCCGGCGCGCTCCGGTGGTCAGCTGTTCGGCGCCATCAAGTTCAATGTCTCGAGTCTGCCCAGCGGGGCCTTCTTCGGCGTGTCCTTCTTGAACGGCACCACGGAAACCGGCTTTGTGGGCAAGGCGTGGGGCGTCTCGGATGCCCGCCTGACAATCGAACACAACGGCAGCCAGTCCGTCACCCCGACCTTCAGCACCAACACCTATACCATCGGGACCGGGTCCGGGAATGATTACCTCCTGGTGTTTGAGTACGACTTTGACGCCAAGTTGCTGAAGGCCCGCGCCTATGCCACCAACCAGCTGCCGCATGCCTTGCCCGACCTGGAACTGGGCTGGGCGGTGGAGATGACCAACGTCAACATCAGCCGCATTGACGGCATCCGCATCGCCGGCCAGAACGTGGGTGACCTGTACTTTGACCACATCCGGCTGGGCCCGAGCTGGGAGCAGGTGGTGTGGGATCTGCCCGTCAACTGGCATCAGGACTACGGACCGGTGCCCACGCTGGTCTACATCGGCACCAATTACAACGCGGCCTTTTACAGCCAGGTCATCACCAACCTCAGCGACGCGGAATTGCGCGATGCCGGCAAGATTGACTTCGCCGTGCGGTGGGAAAGCCCGACCTATGGCGTTTTCCTGACCAACGCCGTGGCCACCAACCGCAACATTGGTTCGCCGGATGCCCGGGTGTCGCCCAACTGGGATCCGCCGGCGGTGTCGAACCTGCTGAGCGGCGGCGGGATATCCAACCAGTTTAACCTGGACCGCTACTTCACCAATTATTTTGGCGCCAACGGCAGCCTGGTGGTGACGACCTATCAGTACAACGCCTTCAACATCACGAACATCAACTTCGACGACCAATATTTCGTGACCGTGTCGGCGGAAACCTTCCACAACGGATCACCCACGGTCACCGCCCCCAACGGCACGGTGTGGGATAACGTGCCCGTGCAGCGCGCCTTGACCGTTAACAAAGCGCTCCGCTTCTACGTATACGACGACGACACCAACCAGCCGCTGGTCGGATCTTCCCGCCCGCTGCGGGTCATGACGAACGGAGTGCTGGCCTCGGTTCAGGATGCCAGCGGCCTGGATCGTTACCGCGTCTACGACGGCGTCATCACCCAGTTGGGCCTGCAGGTCAGCGCCAACATCTACGATGCCTACAGCGGCTTGCAACGGTCCTCCAGCGGTACCGAGAGCACGAACTTGAATGTCACCATCGAGTACTTCGTGACCAACAATGCGGCGGCCTGGTCCTCCAGTCTAAGCTCGGCCCTGACCACCAATTCAACTTCTACCAGCGTGTGGTCGTTTGCGGCCTCCGCCTTCACCTATGGAACCGTGTCCGCCCTGTGGGGCGGTGACGGTACATCGTCGGAAGGCCAGGACCTGGACGTGTTGGTCAATGCGCCGGACGCGGATGAAGATCGGACCAGCGATTACCTGTGGCGCAGCAATGAACTGGTGGGCTTCATCCGTGTGGTGGATGACGATACGACGGTGCCGTTTGCCACCAACACCGCGTACGGCGGCGTGTCCGGCTCTCGTCTGTTTGCCGTCACCACCAACAGCACGCCGGCCACGGTGCAGGATCGCGCCGGAACGGGCCTGGATGTGGTGTACAACCTGACTGACGATGAGCTGGTGAATGCGGACAGCCGCAACCTGCGCTTTGCCTTTGGCGCCCTCGATGTGGGTAGCGGCCTGTCGCGCGGTACGTCCGGTGGTTCAAATAACGTGATGAGCTTCAGTGTGGCTTCCACCAACGGGGCGATTTTGGTGGCCAATAACATGTCTCACTACGATGCCAGCCAGAGCTCAGTAGCCGGGGCGGGCGTGGTGGCCACCAGCGTGTGGTCCTTCACGGGCAGCCATATCTTCACCGAGACCCTGGTCAACAACATGATGACCAACGGCCTGGCGCCCAACACCTACGTGAATACCAACCGGATGTCCTTGACGGCGGTGGATGCAGATAATGACCGCACCAACGACGCCGCAGTGGCCTATGACCTGCCTGTGGGCCAGATCACCGTGCGCGATGACGACCGGTTGGCCCCCAACGTAGGTGGCATGGCGGTCATGGGTTCGGCGGGCACGGTGGTGCCGACCGACCTATATATCTCGGAATACGTGGAAGGCAGTTCCAACAACAAGTACATCGAAATCTTTAACGGCACCGGCGGCCCGGTGAATCTGGCCGACTATGCGGTGGGCGTGTACTTCAACGGTGCCGTAACCTTCACGGGCGTCAACAACCCGGCCTACATGAGCGGTTCGTTGGCCAATGGTGCCACCTATATCATTGCCAATGATAATGCCGTCATCTGGGGCGGTACGCCGGATCAGATCGAAGGCTCCGTGGGCAACTTCAACGGCAACGATGCCATCCTGCTGATCAAGAAGGTCGGGTTGGTGACCAATGTAATTGATGTGTTGGGCATTGTTGGCGACTCGAATATGTGGCTCACCGATGTGACGGCGGTTCGGCGTGGCTCGGTCACGGGTCCGAGCTCCACCTGGATCACCAACGACTGGGCTTACCTGTCCCAGAACGTGTTGGGTGGTTTGGGCGGTCATTCGGCCGCAGACCCTGTCACCGACGGTGATCTCGCCGCGGGTGGTTTCGTGGTGTTGACCGGTACGGTGCAGGACGTGACCAGCGGTATCTATGCGCAAACCGGTGATCCCCGCGCGCCGCGTCGCAGCATCAAGAGCAATGCGGGCGTGACTCTGCTGGCCGACGGCGAATTCAGCCACAAGCCGTCCAGCAACGGCGACGCCAAGACGGCAGAACCGCTGTGGGAAAATGCCCTGGGCGCCGTGGACACCAACAACATCACCCTGGGCACCTACACCGCCACCGTCTCCGCGGTGGACTACGACATTGACCGGCCCAGCTTTGGCGACAACATGACCAACAGCTTCCCCATCACGTTCTCGGTGGTGGATGATGACACAACCGGACCCACGGCGGCCACCAATGTGATCTCCACGCACACCGGTTGGACCAACAGCCTGAGCGTGACCGTGCGTTGGTCCACCAATTCAGTGGTGGATGCGTCCGGGATATCGCTGTGGCGTACCAGTACCAACGAACCGACCGCCGTGACCAATGGCAGCCTGCTGGGCAGCGGGGCCATTACCCAGGGTACGTTCACCCTCACCATCGCGGACGAAGGCATCAAGACCAACCTGCTCTGGGCGGTGGACGCCGATGGCGACCGGTCGCTGGATCAGATGTATGGAGCGAGCACCAGCTACCTGACCAAGCTGGATATTACGGCGCCGTTGGGGCTGAGCAATGTGTCCAACGACACGACCGACATCAATGTGGATGAAACCGAAGAATTGAAGGTCAGTTGGACGCCTGGAGTGGATGAGGCCACGGTGGCCGGTAAACGCGGCGATGGTACCCCGCTGTCGCCGTGGGGCACCTACCTGGTGACCTATCATGAGCTCAATGACATGGGCCAGGAATTGAATACGAATCAACTTACCGCCACCAATGGACCGGCCACGCTGGCCACGTGGAACACCTCGTCCATGATCATCTCGAACCTGGACTTCGACTCCACCTATCGCATACGCATTGCCGGGCGTGATGAGGCGGGCAATGTGGGCCCGGAGACTGTGGTCACCGGCGAAACGGTGCGGTTTGTGGTGACCCAGGGCCTGGCCCGGGTGGAGAGCACGTATAACACGTCCAATCAGGTGGACGTGTATTGGCTGGCCTCCACCAACAAGGTGTACGACGTTCTGTACACGGATTCGCCCAGCCTACAGGACAATCTGACCAACAGTTGGAAGTTGCTGTCCACGGTGACGAACAACTGGATGTTCGATAACGGCGGCGTCGGGCCGGATGGCGATGTGCGTATTGGTCCGGCGCTGAACCAGAACACCATTCGGTTCTACCGTGTCTCCCGCAAGGATGTGTGGCGGACCAATTATGCCGTGCGGCGGGCCAGTATTGAAGTGTACGCGGCCAAGGCGATCAAGCTGGTACCCGGCGAAAACTGGGTCTCGTTGTTCGCGACGCCGGACACCTCCACGGTCGCCTATGTGCTGGGCACCAATCGGTTGGTGGGTGGCACCTCCATCGTGGATTCGCCCAAGATCTCCTGGTTTGCCTCCACCTCCGGCGGAACGACCAATCAGTCCGGGGTGGCGACCAGTATCATCTACTTTGCCAGCAGCGGTAACTGGCTGTATTGGACCGGCGGCGTGGGCAGCGCGAACCAGAAGTTGATGCCGCAGAATCAGGCCTTCCTGCTCGAACTGCCGCCGGGTTCCGCGACCCAGCGGATGGTGGTTATCGGATTGGTGCCCACGCAAGAAGTGGTGCAAACCATCGGCGGCGGGACCGTGGCCTCCAACAACATCCACGTGTTGAGCTACACCTTCCCGCAGCGCACGAAGATGAAGAATGCCGGCTTCTTCGGATCGGGTCTGGTCGGGCACACCACGCAGGGTCAACTTGCGGACGAAATCCGCGTGCTGAAGAATCGCAACGGCATAGGATCGCTGGAGGCGCCGCGTGGTCGATTCCGCCTGGATACGGCTGGGACCAACTTCATATTCTACAGCGGTTCACCTTCCACCAACGTGCTCGACTATGCGGACGGAGTGCTGCCGGGTTCGGCCAATAACTTCTACATTGAACCCGATGACGCCGTCATCGTGGTCCGCCGCAATGCCGGCACCATGTACTGGACCAACCGGCCCAGCTACACGCCGCCTGGTAAAAACATAAATCCTTAGTAGTCAGATAGCTACGACGCTGGCGTAGAGGATTCGGGCGGGCGACTTAAATTTTAAGTTGCTGGTTTAACCTTTGCCTTAATCGGGGTATGCTTTCCTTGGCTGTTTGACCGTTTCGCGGGCTTCACGTAAACGCAAAGCTAACGATATTTTCATCGTTAAATGACGGGTTGCGAACGTGGGTGGTGAATGGTTGTATACAGCTGAGCGGGGGCGCACATGGGTGGGCTGTGTGGGCACTCGGTCGGCCAAGAAAACCGACCATGACCGGGGCAAATAATCGAACGCGCTGGGGGCCGACCATGGCCATGGATCTCGTCACAACGGCGGGGGCATGTTCGTGAGCCGCCGTGTGCACATAGAGCGCGCACCGCATTTCCAATCGTTGGAAATCGCCGGACGAAGTTTTTCCAGGGGTTGGAAATTCATGGCCACCTGGCTGTGGATGATTTCGCTCCTTTTGCTCCCCGTTCATGCAGATGTTTACCTGGGCATTGACGGTGGTTTGGAAGGTTCGGCTACGGTGGATGACAGCACCACCTACAGTTCAGCCCAAGCCAACAAATGGACCAAAGACAATGCTGCTACCACTATTGCCGAGGAAACGACGAACGTTCGTACCGGTGGCAAAGCTGTTCGCGTTCTAACTGCGAACCAAAACACTGCCCGCCGCATCCGAACACCATTTATCTCCTTCGCATCTAAAACCACGGACATAACCATTCAATATTTCCGGATGGTTACCAATACGCCGGACGCCGCATCGAACCAGG
>CAYTVN010000030.1:0-17303 GCA_964441655.1 uncultured Verrucomicrobiota bacterium
GGTGGACCAGTAGTCGAGGTAGTGCACCGAACCCAGGACCACATCAAACGGATGCCGGGCGATCCAGGGTTCCAGAAAACGCTGGCAGCCGGGATAGTAATCCGCCTCGATGCCCAGCAGGACCGGAACCCCGGTGGCCCGGGCGTCCGCGACGCCCTGCAGGTAGTCGTCGAATTGCTCCAGGCGCATGCGGTGCTCAATGCCGAACCCGTCATCCGTGGGGCAGTGGTCCGTGCAGGCCAGTTCCGGTACGCCGTGATGCCGGGCCGCCCGCGCATAGTCGGCCGGGCACCCGACCGCGTGCTTGCACAGACTGTTGTGCGAGTGATAATCGGGCGGCAACGCGGTGGTGGTGTTTGCAGGCATAACGGATTCAGCGTACGTTCGCCGAATACACGCTGTCAACGACGGGAGACAAGCTATGCGCGCCGTGGTGATTAATCAATTCGGGGGTCGCGATCAACTTCAACTGGCCGAGGTGCCCACCCCGGCGCCCGGCCGACGCGAGGTGTTGATCCGCATCCACGCCGCGGGGGTGAACCCGGTGGATTGGAAAATCCGCGAGGGTCTGTTGCGCAGCCGGCTGCCGCACCAATTTCCGATCATCCCGGGCTGGGACGTGTCCGGCGTCATCGCCTCCACCGGCCCGGGAGCCCGTCGGTTCCAGCCGGGTGACGCCGTCTATGCCTATGCCCGTAAACCGATCGTCAAGGATGGAACGTATGCGGAATTCGTGGTGTTGCCGGAAGCGGTGGTGGCCCTGAAGCCCGCCCGCCTGGATTTTGCCGAAGCCGCCGCGGTGCCCCTGGCCGCGCTCACGGCGTGGCAATCGATGTTCGACGCAGCCGGATTGAAACGCGGGCAGACGGTGCTCATTCACGCCGCAGCGGGAGGGGTGGGTGGCTTCGCGGTGCAACTGGCGCGCTGGAAGGGTGCGCGCGTCATCGCGACGGCCAGCGCGGCCAACCACGTTTACGTGCGCGCGCTGGGCGCCCAGCACGTGCTGGATTACCGGCAGGAGGCGTTTGTCGAGGGCGTGCGCCGACTGGTCCCGGAAGGCGTGGACGTGGCTTTTGACACGGTGGGCGGCGAGGTGCAGAAACAAAGCGCGCACGCGGTGCGGCCGGGCGGCTGCCTGGTCTCCATCCTCGCCTTTGCCGACGAAGCCGCCATCCGGGCCCGCGGGGTGGTGCCTCGCTACGTATTTGTGTCCCCCCATGCCCTCCAGCTCAAGCGTCTGGCCGGCCTGATTGACCGCGAAAAAGTGAAGGTCACCCTGGCCGCCCGGCTGCCCCTGGCCGAGGCAGCGCGCGCCCATGAACTCATGGAGAGCGGGCACACCCGGGGCAAAATCGTGCTGCTGGTTGGTTGATTGCGCAAAAACTTCCAATCGTTGGAACTTCGTAAACGGCCATTTTCCAATCGTTGGAACTTTTAACGGCGCGCCCGATTCTAATCGCGCACAAATTGGATTCTAACCCGTTCCGGTTAGGGATAGGTTATGTCCAGATTTGCCAACCCAGCAGGAGTGTCCGTGACGCAAGCCGACTCCAGTTCGCGCAAGCCGGTCGTTGATCTGCGGTCCATGATCAAGGATCCGCTGCAACAGCGCGTGTTTTCCATCGTGGGCGGCGCGGTGGAAAAAGTCCTGGCCCTGGACGGCATCAACCAGATTTATTACGCGGCCGCGGCCGCCGATCCGAGCCAGGACTTTCTGGAGCGGCTGCTCGATGTGATGAACATTGAGACCGCGGTGTCGGAAGCCGATCTGGCCCGCATCCCGCGCACCGGTCCGGTGGTGGTGGTGGCCAACCATCCCTTCGGTGGCATTGAAGGCATCGTGCTGGCCGCCCTGCTGCGCTCAGTACGCCCGGACGTGAAGCTGATGGCCAACTTTCTGCTCAAGGCCATCCCGGATTTACATGACGCGATGATCTTTGTGGACCCGTTTGATCGCGACGTGTCCGCCAAGGTCAACTTGCGGCCCATCAAGGAGTGTGTGCGTTGGCTGCGCCAGGGCGGGGCGCTGGGCGTCTTCCCGGCGGGGGCCGTATCCCACATGGACCTGCGGCGGGGCGGGGTCACCGACCCGGAGTGGAGTCCCACCATCGCGCGGCTCATCCAGATGACGGAGGCGCCGGTGCTCCCGGTATATTTCCGCGGCTCCAACAGCCTGTTGTTCCAGGTCCTCGGCATGGTCCATCCCCGTCTGCGCACCGGCATGCTGCCGCGCGAACTGGTGAACAAACGCAACCGCACCCTGGAGCTGCGCATCGGCCACGTTATCCCGCACCAGCGCCTGGCCGGGCTGGAGGATCGCGCGCTAATGGAGTACCTCCGGGGACGCACCTATCACCTGCGCCGACGCGAAGCGGCGCCGAAACGGGCGCTACAGCGGCGCTCCTTTCCCATTCAGTTCCTGCAGCCCAAGCCCGAGCCGGTGGCCGAGCCGGAAGCGCCGGAGCGGCTGCGGGATGAGGTGGCCAGCCTGCGCCCCGAGCAGCGCCTGGTGACCAATGGTCCCTACGATGTGTGGGTCGCGGAGGCGTCACAGATGCCCCGCCTGCTGCCGGAGATCGGACGCCTGCGCGAGGCCACCTTCCGGGCGGTCAAGGAAGGCACCGGGCGGGCCCGGGACCTGGATCGCTTCGATGAATACTACCTGCACCTGTTTGTGTGGAACCGGGAAAAACACGAGGTGGTGGGGGCGTATCGCCTGGGCCCCACGGATGTGATTGTGAAGCAGCTGGGGCTGCGCGGACTCTACACCAGCACCTTGTTCCGTTATCGCAAGAAGCTGCTCGACCGGATCAGTCCCGCGCTGGAAATGGGGCGTTCCTTCATCCGCCTGGAGTACCAGAAAAACTTCTCACCCCTGCTGCTGCTGTGGAAGGGTATCGGGGTCTATGTGGCCCGGCATCCACGCTACCGGCATCTGTTCGGCCCGGTCAGCATCAGCAGTGATTACCAGACCAGCTCGCGCCTTCTGCTGGTGGCGTTCCTGAAAGCCAGCTCGTTCCTGCCCCAGCTGGCCCGCCTGGTGCGGCCGCGCAAGCCCCTGCGCACGGACCCGCTGACCCAACACCAGCTGCGCCAGCAGAGCGCGGTGGTGCGCGACCTGGAAGATGTGGAGTCGCTGATCGCCGACCTGGAGACCGACTTAAAGGGCATTCCCGTCCTGCTGCGGCAGTACCTCCGGCTGGGTGGCAAGCTGCTTGCCTTCAATGTGGACCCCCATTTCAGCAACGTGCTGGACGGCTTGATCCTGGTTGATCTGGTGCAGACCGATCCGACCCTGCTGGCCAAATACATGGGCGCGGAGGAAATGAAAAAATTCCGCGCCTGCCACGGAGCCTAGCGGCGGATCAGCCCAGGATGCGTTTGACCGCCTGGTGCGCGCTGTGGATGCAGTCCGGCATGCCCACGCCGCGATAGGAGCTGCCGGCCAGGTGCAGGCCGGGGATTTCCGCCACGCTTTTCTCAATGGCTGCCACCCGGTCCAGATGGCCCACATCGTATTGTGGATTGGCCCGCGGCCATCGGAAGATCCGGTGCAGCAGGGGTGGTCGAGTGACCCCGAAGAGTCGCGAAAATTCATTCGTGACCGACGCCAGCAGGTCTGCATCGGGGAGGGCCGCGGCCGCCTCGTCGCGATAGCCGCCCACGAAGGCGCGCATCAGGATGGAGTCCGCGGGTGCCCGATGTCGGAATTTTGTGGAGGACCAGGTGGCGGCCAGTATGCGTGATGACTCGGAGGCCGGGATGAGCACGCCGTAGCCGTTGATGGCCTTGTCTTCCGGGATGTCTTCCTTCAAATAGGCGCACGATACGGTGGCGGTGGACACAAAGCGGATCTGCCGCAATTGCTCGGCCAGGACCGGATGCATGGTGCTGACCATATCGGCCGCGGCGAAGGCGGGCGTGGTGATCACCACCTGATCTGCCGTCAACTGGCTGCCGTCCGCCAGCCCCAGCACAAAGCCGGCCTCGTTGCGGTGCAAGGCCGCCACGCGGGCGTTGCGGCGTACGATGGCGTTCAGCTGGGATTCCAGGGTTTGCACCAGAAACCCCATGCCCGGTTTCAGCGAATTAAACAGGGAGTCCTGGGCGGTGGGCTGGCGCCCCGATGCCGCGGCTTTCTTTTTGAGCGCACGCGCCCCCCGGATCAAACTGCCATACTGTTGTTCCATGGCCATCAAGCGCGGGAAGGTGCTCTGCATGCTGAGGCGCTCGGGATCGCTGACGAAAATTCCCGCCAGGAGCGGGCCCGCGATGCGGTCCAGCGCCTCCTGACCCAGCCGGCGGCGGATGAAGCTGGCCAGAGATTCGTCCGTGGTGGCGTGTCGGCGGGGCAGGAAAATGTCCATGCCCATGCGCAATTTGCCCGCGAGCGAGAACAGGCGCGAGGTAAGGAAGGGCCAGAGTTCCGTGGGCACGGTCAGCCGGAAGCCGCCGGGAAAGGGCATGATGTTGCCGTGGCGCAGCACATAGACCGTCTTTTGCTGCTCGTTGGCCGGGATAAGCTGGTGGCTGATGCCCAGATCCTTGCACAGGGAAAGGCCCCACGGCTTTTCGGTGATGAACGAGTCCGGTCCGCCTTCGATGACGAATGCATTTTCGCGGTCGGTGATGATTTTTCCGCCCACCCGATCTTCCGCCTCCAGGATGGTGCAGACAACGTCCCGTCCACGGGCCTCCGCTTCACGTTGCAGATAAAACGCGGTGGCCAGTCCCGTGATGCCTCCCCCAACGATGGCGATGGTCGATTTCATTAGATTGTTATACCCGCCGATAAACGCGGATGGACGCCGATGGATCCAGGTCGGTCGAATCTACGTTCATCAGCAGCCGGCACGTGTGTACTCGTGCACAAAGTCCACCAGGATGCGGACGTTGTCCACCGGAGTGTGTTCCATGATGCCGTGGCCGAGGTTGAAGATATGGCCGGGTCGTCCGCGAACACCATCCAGCAGACGTGTGGCCTGGCGGCGGATTTCCGCGGGGGTGGAGAACAATAGAGTCGGGTCCAGGTTGCCCTGCACGGCGACCTCCGGGCCCAGCCGGTCCCACGCTTCCGCGAGGTCGGTGCGCCAGTCCACGCCGATCACGTCGCCACCCGCTTCCTTGATCAGGGGCAGGATGCCCGTGGTGCCGGTGCCGAAATGGATCAGCGGTACGCGTCCACCCGCCCCGGCCAGGGCCAGTGCCTTGGCGGAATGGGGCAGTACGAATTCGCGATAGTCGGCCGGGCTCAGCGCACCCACCCAGCTGTCGAACAACTGGAGCGCATCGGCTCCCGCGCGGACCTGGGCGGCCAGATAGTGTCCCACGGCCGTGGCCAGCCGATCCATCAAACGATGCCAGGCGGCGGGCTCGGTATACATCAGGGTTTTGGCCTTGATGAATTCCCGCGAGGCGCCGCCTTCGATGGCATAGCAGGCCAGGGTGAACGGAGCGCCCGAAAAGCCGATGAGCGGGATGCGGCCGCGGAGGGCGCGCTGGGTCAGGCGAATGGCTTCCAGCGTGTAGCTCACGGCGTCTTCCGGGGCGGGCTGGGCCAGGCGGTCAATTTGATCAGGATGCGTGATGGGGTTGTGGATCACCGGGCCATGGCCCTTCACAAACTCCAGCTGAAAGCCCAGTCCCTCCAGCAGGGTCAGGATGTCGGCGAAGATGATGGCGGCGTCGAGCGCAAAGGCGTTGACCGGCTGCAGGGTGATTTCGGTGGCCACTGCCGGGTCCTTGACCATGCCCAGCATGCTGGCGAACCGCTCCTTGATGGCGCGGTATTCGGGCATGTAGCGGCCGGCCTGACGCATCAACCACACGGGGGTGTGGGGCACGGGTTGGCGGGCGCACGCGGCGAGAAAGGGTGCGATGCTCATGGCTCAGCCCCGACCCGCGCTTTGCCAGACCGCTTTGCCTACGAAGAAGGGGCCGAGTTTTTCCAGAAATTCGGAGGTCTGCCGGGTTTTGCGCATGGCCTGTACCATGGCGGAGAGCGGGAACAGATCCTTGCCAATCAGCCCGATCACAAAGTCGTTGTCGTTGGTGTCCAGTCCGCGGCAATCAAGGCGGATGTCGTTGCCGAAATCGCCCGCGCTGAACAGGGCGCCCAGATTGCCGTGCTCGGCCAGGATGGCTTTCTGCTCGGCGGGCGGGAGTTTTTCGAAGCTGCCCCTTCGGCGCAGCGGATACCACACGTGCCACGGGGTGGCCGGGTTGATGGCGCGTGAAATGGGACGTTTGAACAAAACGTGCTCCAGATCCGCTTCGTAGCCGATGGAGTAACTGCGGCCCAGCATGGTGAAGCCCGGGCGCGGTGTGAGGTCGGCAAAGGGTGAGTTCTGCAGGAAGGTGCGCAGGGTGGTGATGAAGAAGTCCGGCTGCTCGCCCCAGGTCAGCAGGCCCACCCCGCGGGGATCGTGAATATCCACGTACAGGGTGCCGGGCAAACCGCTGGCTTGCAACGCGTCC
Source organism: uncultured Verrucomicrobiota bacterium (assembly GCA_964441655.1). GTDB lineage: Bacteria > Verrucomicrobiota > Kiritimatiellia > CAIVKH01 > CAIVKH01 > CAYTVN01. The sequence goes on from CAYTVN010000030.1 coordinate 6,478, forward strand.
ACCAGGGCAGTCACGTCCGGCACATCGGTGAAGGCCAGCAATTCCATGAATAAACGACGGTTCAACGAGATAACCTGGCCCGCGGCGTCGCGGCCTTTTTCGCTCAGGTCAGGGATGGCGGGGGCGGGGTGTTCCATAATTCATCCGTATAGTGCGATTTGTTCAACCGGTTTCAAGGTCAGGAGATCGCCATTTCTTCGCCGCTGCGCATGGCGTCGATCACTTCGGCGGCGCTGGCCGCGCTTTGCAGACGTTCCCACACATAATCGCTTTCGCGCAGGGAGGCAATGCGGGACAGCAGTCGCACCTGGGTGCGCGGGGCGGCCGCCGGGGTCAGCAGCACAAAAAGCAGGTTGGCTTTGTCCTCGGGCTTGGTCCCGAATTGAATGCCCTGTTCCGAGCGGCCGAACAAGACCCGCGGTGTTTTGAGTTGATCCAGGCGGGCGTGCGGCACGGCCAAGCCCTGGCCCAGATAAGTGGACAGGCTTCGCTCGCGGGCCAGGATTAATTCCGTCAGCTGCGGTTTCGAAACCTCCACCTCGGTTGTGCTGGCCCGCTGGATGATTTCCGCGATGGCGCCCGGGGCGTCGGTGGCGGTCAGGTTCAATACCACGCCGTCCTCTTTCAGGGCATCACTGAGGTGCAGGCTGGTGTCCCGCTCAAATTCGTCTTCAATGGCGCCCACCAGCTGCTCGAGAATATCTTCCAGCGTGATCAGTCCGCACAGCTGTCCCTGCGCATCCTGCACCAGTGCCATATGCACCCGTCGTCGCCGCAGTTCGGTCAGCAGTTGCTCCAGCGGCATGTCCGGTTGGGTGATAAACGTCTTGCGCGCGATGGCACGCAGATCCACCGGATCCGGCCACGGCGTATCCTTGTAGAGCAGATCTTTCAGGTGAACGACCCCCACCGGTTTGGGCGGCTGGCCTTCCAGCAGCGGATAGCGGGAAAAGGTGGTGGACAGGATGGCGTCCCGCGTCTTTTCCCAGGGCTGGTCCAGATAGAGCGCCGTGACCTGCTGAAGCGATCGCATCTCGTCCTTCACTTTGACATCGCCGAAGTCGAATACATTTTCGATCAGCAGCAGGCGGCGGAAGGGCATCAGGCCCTGTTCCTGGGAATTTTCCAGGATGAGCCGGACCTCGGCCTCCGACGGAGCGGTCTCCTCCCCGGAGTGTTTCAGGCCGAACAGGTTCAGGATGAAGCGCACGGAACCGTTGAGCAACCACAGGGGAATGTAGAGGGCGCGGTGTGACCAGCGCAGGGCGCGCGCGGCCAGCAGGGCGGATTTTTCCGGATAGCTGATGGCAATGATTTTGGGCACCTGTTCGCCCAGCAGGATGTGCAGGAAGGAAACCACGATATAGCTGATGGTAATGGCCGCGGCGTGGGCCGCCGTGCCGTGCCCGAGGATCGGGGTCAGAAGCCGCGCGATGGCCGGTTCGCCCACGAAGCCCAGCCCGATGCTGGCAAAGGTGATGCCCAGCTGGCACACGGACAGGTATTCATCGAGGTGCGCGTGCACATGCTCGATGATGGCGCCGCGCACGGGGAATCGTTCCTTGATGGAGGCCACCTGGGTGCTGCGGACTTTGACGGCGGCGAATTCCGCCAGCACGAAGAAGGCATTCAAGGCCAGCAGAACAAGCAGGGCGATGATGGAGATGGTAGTCACGGCTTGTCCAATTGCTGGGAGACCCAGTCGTACACCATCATCTCGGCGACGCCGCCGTTGCAGGTTTCGTCGAAGGCAGCTTCCGCGGTGATCGGCCCCACCGGGCCGTCCAACACCACGATCGGCACCGGCTCGCGGGAATGGCCCTTGAGCGAAACCGGGGTGCGGTGGTCCATGGCCACGATGAGGCGATAGGGCTCCCCGCGTTTTTCCAGGGCCTGCCAGAGGGGCGCCACGATGCGTGTGTCGAACAGCTCGATGGCCTGTACCTTCCGGTGCGGGTCGCCCAGATGTCCGCACTCGTCAGGGGCTTCCAGGTGGACGTAGGCAAAGGGATGTTTCTCCAGCGCCTGCAACGCGGCCTCCACCTTGCCTTCGCAGTTGGTGTCGAGGAACCCGGTGGCGCCTGGAATGCGCGGCGCCTCCAGACCGGCCAACAGACCCAGCCCGCGCACCAGGTCCACCGCGGACACAACGATGCCGGTCAGCTGGTATTTTTCACGGTAGCTTTGCAGGGTCAGGGCGCGGCCCTGGCCCCACAGCCAGATCTGCGTGGCCGGATTTTTCCCCGCGCGCCGACGCGCTTCGTTGACCGGATGGCGGGCCAGAATGTCTTTGGAGGCCTCGATCAGTTCCATGATCTCCGCCTGGCCCGGACCCTGGGGCAAATGGGCGGCCACCGGCTTGTCGGAAAATTCGTGCGGTGGAATGGTGAGCGCGAGTGTGGGTCCGTTTTTCCAGACCAGCAGATGGCGATAACTGACGCCACCGTGGAATTTCAGGCCGGGCCGCCCCAGTTTTGCTTCGATGGCCGCCATCAGTTCGTGCGCCTCTTCGGTGGAGATGTGTCCGGCCGAGTAGTCCTGCATGATCCCGTCCTGCACCGTGACCAAGTTGCAGCGGAACGCCACCTCGTCGGGAGCCAGGGGAATGCCGGCGCCCGCGGCTTCGATGGGGGCGCGGCCGGTATAATTCAGGCTGGGATTGTAGCCGAGCAGGCTCAGGTTGGCCACATCGCTGCCCGGCGGCAACTCCGGCACCACCGTTTGCACCATGGTGATGCGGCCCGCGGCCGCGATCCGACGGATGTTTGGAATGTGGGCGGCTTGCAGCGGGGTTTTATGGCCAAGGGCGGGTACGGGATAGTCCCCCATGCCATCCCCCACGAGAAAAACGTATTTCATAGAACCGCACACACTAGCGGAATACAGAGCCTAATTCACCCCCTAAAATGGGCCGATTAACCTGCCCAGCCATCCCCTCCACTGGAGGGGTGCCCGACATGTCCGCCGTCTTGTCCGCCATAGCTCCGAGCGGCGGCGGAAGCCTTGGCGAAGGAGGAAGGGCGGGGTGGGTTCTGCCCTCCATCGAGGGGATAGGTGAGTCGAATGCCACGGAATGATCAGATGTCACAAAATTGTAGCAACACGTTAACAATGAACAAGAAGCGACTACAACACGAATTCTAGAACTTCGTTGTCATTGCTAACGCAATAAATATCTATGTGCATAAAACGTTCGAGAATAACGGGTAATAAAAATATCAGGTAAAACGCTTTACCTACTTTATCGGTTCAGCTATTTCTTTCTCGGATTTATCAGAACTCGGACGAGGCGGTGGCCTAGTCCGGTCAACAAGGAGTGATGACTATGACGAAACGTACGTGGAAAATTGGGGTCAGCATGTTTTGGCTGGCGGTGGCAGCGGCGACCGGATTTGCCGCCGCGCCATATTTGCAGGTGAACGGCGTGAACGGTGACTATGCGACGTTCCACTACTACATAGACGAGTCGGCCGGGCAGACGGACAGCGTGACCATCGAGTTCTGGCCCAACGAGGGGAACATCCAGACGGTCGAGTTGTGGAGCAACTTGAACAAGCGCGATCGCGCGACCCTGACCCCGCCCGACCCGAACACCATCGTGGCCGGGGATGGCAACCAGTACTTCTGCGCCTACACCATGCAGAATGCCGGCAACGGGAAATGGTCCATCAGCCTGCCCATTCAGAAGACCGGCGCGTACCGCATCACCTGTCGCTACCGGCTTAACGGCAGCTCGACTTGGAAATGGGGCGGCATGCGGGATGCCTCTGTGGTGGTGTCGGACAACTCGGTGCGCGACCTGATCATCTACGAGGTCCAGGTCAACGCGGTGGATGCCACGGGTGACGGCTATGGCCAGCGCAGCACGTTCAACGATCTGCACGACAACACGCGCTTCAATCTCGACTATCTGAAGGCCGTGGGCGCGAACACGCTGTGGTTGATGCCGTTCCATCCCATCGGTTCCCGCCTCGATGGCAACCATGGCGAACTGGGCAGCCCGTATTCCATCAAGAACATGTGGAAGGTGGGCGAACATCTGGGCGACAGCAGCACGCGCGAGGGCGCAATGCAGGAGTTCAAGGCGTTTATGTCGGCGGCGGAGGCCAAGGGCGTGAACGTGATGTTCGACACCATCTTCAATCACACCGCGAAGGACGCGGAGATCGAGCGCGATCCGGCGCTGCCGATCTTCCTGGCGGCCAATCCGCTTGAGCAGATGCGCAACGTGCGGCCCAACTGGTATTCCCGCTACACCGGCAGCGGGGCCTGCTTCTGGAACAGCGACACCGGCGGTTCGCCGCCCTATGAATACTGGGCCACGGCCACGCATCCGGGCCAGGTGGGTCCGGCCCCCGCCGACCGTCATGATTTCGGCAAATGGTGCGACACGATTGACCTGTTCTGGGGCTCCTATTCCGCGCTCGGCAATCCGCAAAGCGAGGCGGATGGCATGTGGGGCGCGTCGTCCGATGTGCGCCAGATGACGGAATACTACGCCTATTTCTTTCAGTACTGGCTGGAGCAGACCGACTACTCGATTGACGGATTCCGCTGTGATTTCGCGCAGGGCCTGCCGCCGCAGGCGTGGGAATACCTGGTCAACAAGGCAAAGTCCCTGAAGCCCGAACTCGCCTTCATGGCGGAGTCGCTGGACGGTGGCGCGGTGTCCAAGCGGGCGGGACGTCAGTTCGACATCATCAACGACTCCTGGGTGTGGGGCATGCTGAATGGCTCGCCCAATGTCACCGCCATCCGCGCTGAAATTGACAGCCGCAAGGCGGCCTATGGCTATGCCGGCGTGATGCGCGGCCTGATCAATCACGACCAGAGCGCCCCGGCCAACAAGTGGTGGACATTGTCCCGCTACGCGGTGGGCTGCGCGCTGGATGGCGCGCCGCAGATGTTCATGGGCCAGGAGCTGGGCTATTCCGATCACTTCGGATTTTCCAAGTGGCGCTTCGAGTACGACCGCTGGATTCCGAACATCCGCGACCTCTATTCCATGCAGACGTTGTGGAACGATGCCGCTCCGGACAAGGATGCGTTGTGGAACCGCTACAAGGAGGTCAATCTGGGTCGCCAGCGCGCGCCCGTCTTGCGGCTGGCCAATCAGTGGTATCTCGACCAGATCAACGGCTGGGGCACCCACCAGCGCATTTTCTCCACCCTGCGCTACGAGAAGTACGGCTGGGATGCCAAGGACCAGGAGGTGGTGCTGTGCTTCGTGAACCTCGACCCCGGCACGGCCAACAGCGGCACCTTCCAGATGAATATTCCGGCGATCTACCTGAACCCCAGCGCGCGCTACAACATCCGCAACCTGGCCTCCTCCAAGCCGAACGACTATCTGTGGCCCACCGCAAAAACCGGGGCAGAAATCGTGAGCCAGGGCTTGTTCGTCGCGTTCCCCGCGAATCTCTACCAGGAAGGTTCCGTGGCTCAGTTCCTGAAACTGGAAGCGGAGGGACCGCGCGGTCCGCAGACCGGCTACACCGCCATGACGGTGGCCGGCACGTTCAACGGCTGGAACGCCGCGCTCAAGAATTTGAATCTGGTCAGCGACTACACATGGTCCGCCGACCTCGCCATCAGCAACGCCAGTGCGGTGCGCCTGAAGTTCACCGCCAATGGCGCGTGGGCTGCCAACTGGGGCGAGTCGAACCAATCCGACAAGGACCTGCCGGTGGCCGGTCAGTTTGCGGAAAGCGGCAGCGGCGACATTCTGGTCAACGGGGTGCTGAACGGCACCTACCGGTTCACCTTCAACGAGCAAACTCGCGCCTACAGCATCGAACGCATCGGCGGCCCGGTGGATGCGGACGGCGATGGGTTGCCCGATGACTGGGAGGTGCTGTATTTCGGCAACCTATCGCAGGATGGCGATGGCGATCCGGATGGCGACGGCAAGCGGAACATGACGGAATACCTCGCGGGCTGGAATCCCACCGTGCCGAATTTGCTCAGCAATTACAGCCGGGTATCCGCGGTCGGCACATTCAACGGCTGGAACCTCGGGCTCACCAACCTAGCCCTGGTCAGTGACTACACCTGGCAAGGCACGCTGCGTGTGACCAATGCCAGCGCGGTGCGTTTCAAGTTCGTTGCCAACGGGGCCTGGACGGTGAATTGGGGCGAGTCGAACCAGTCCGACAAGGACCTGCCCATCACCGGCCAAAACGCGGAAACCGGGAACCAGCCTGACATTCTGGTCAACGGTACGCTGAGCGGGGATTACCGCGTCACCTTCAACGAACAGACGCGGGCCTACAGCATGGAATCTCTGGTGGTGGACTCCGATGCGGACGGCCTGCCGGATGACTGGGAGGTGCTCTATTTCGGGAACCTCGGCCAGGGTGCCGGCGGCGATCCCGACGCGGACGGCAAGACCAACCTGCAGGAGTTCCAGAACGGGACCAACCCGACGGTGTTGAACTTTGCCAGTCTGTACACCGCCATGACCGTGGCGGGCACCTTCAACGGTTGGAACGCGGGGTTGAACAACATGCGACTGGTGGGGGACAACCTCTGGGAGGCGGACCTCACGCTGACGAATGCGAGCGCGGTGCGGTTCAAGTTTGCGGCGAATGGCGGGTGGGGCGTCAACTTCGGCGTCACCGGCCAGACTGAGTTTACGCCCGACCTCAGCGGGCTGGGTGTGCTGGGCAACAGTTCGGGCGACATCCTGGTGCAGTCCGTCATGACCGGCACCTATCGCTTCCGCTTCCACGAGTTGAGCCGACTCTACTACGTCAACAAGGTGGGCGGCGATTTCACGTCGGCGTTTGGCAAGATCGCGGTCGTCGGCACGTTCAATGGTTGGAATGCGGCGGTGAGCAACCTGCAGTTGGTGGCCGATGCCCAGTGGCGCGGCACGATCACGGTCACCAACGCGGCCGCGGTTCGCTACAAGTTCATCGCCAACGGGGGATGGTCCACCAACTGGGGCGAGCAGAACCAGACCGAATTCGGCAGCACGCAGGGCGGACAGGCCGAGCTGGGTAACTACGGTGACATTCTGGTGACCCCCGTCTTAAACGGTGCGTTCGACCTTTCGTTTAACGAAGCGACCCGTCGCTACACGCTGCAACCTTCGCTGTGACCTCAACGCAACCTAAAGGAGCATGACATGAAAAAATGGACGATGAGCTGGCTGGCCCTGGCGGCCTCGGTGCAACTGGCGGCGGCCTTTCCCACCTGGATGGGCACCTACGGCACGATCAAGAAGCACGATGACCGGAGCAATCCAGGCCTGTTCACCGTGCTGATGAACCAGGACTACTACGGCCTGCAGGCCGTAGTGGGACTCCAGGTGAACAACGGCAGCTGGGTGATCTATCCGATGAATTATGCGGGCAACACGCAGGGCAATTCAGCCTGGACCTTCACGCCCAGTTTCCAGTTCCCGGGCGGCGCCACCGTGAAGTACTTCTTCCACGGCAAGGACAACGGCGGCGGTCACATCTATGACAGCCGCAACGGACTGAACTACGAATTCACCACGTCACCCCTGCCGGATCAGAACGTGCAGCGATTGAATCACGGCACGTGGTACGAGATGACGGGCGCCAACGGGATCACCATGACCCTGCGCCAGCATCTGTGGGTGGACTTCAAGATCCGTGACCTGGGCGCCCCGGAAGCCATCGGCATCCTGTGGACCGACAACAACTGGGTGAACTGGAGCACCGCGACGGCGGCGAAAGAAGTTGAGCTGGGGAATGGTTACCAGCAGTGGGGCGCCGATGTGTCCCCGCTGGGCGAGGCCTACTACCATCGCAGTCTGGGCTTCATCCGCTGGTTCCCGGTCCGCACGCCCGACACCTATGTCAGCGTGGAAGGCCGTGTGACGATCAAGTACGCCATCTTCTACAAGGTCAACGGCACCTGGTATTGGGACAACAACAACGGGGCGGATTACCAGGTGGTGATCCAGTAGACGGAGGCGTGTCATGGTCGTCAACATCGAGGATAGTGCACGGGATGCCTGGGTGCTCAACAGCCGGCTGGTGCGCGCCTGGTCGGAGATGAAGCAGGAAATTCTGCGGCACAAATGGCTGGAGAGTGAGCGGGCCGAGGAGGATATCGGCTGGGAACGGGCGCGTGCCTCCTGGATGCTGCGGCACCGCGGTGGATTCGAGTCCGCGCGCCGAAAAGTTCCAACGATTGGAAAATCGCCATTTTGAGACTTCCAACGATTGGAACTTTTGGGGCCCCGGGGAAGATTTAAACCCGCTTGCGCCACAGGGTCAGGTCGGCATCGGCGGTGCGCGCGGAGAAGCGGCTGGCCAACACGGCGAGGCCCAGGGTGAGGGCGAGGGAGAGCGGGAAGTAGTAGATCCAGTGCACTTCGGTGGCGCGCTGCACCCACAGGTTGGCGGCGACTCCGGCCGCGGAACCCAGCACCCAGTGGCCCAGTTGGCAGCGCCGGGAGAAGATGCCGAGCAGGAACAGGGCGAGGATGGGCGCGTTGAACAGGCTGATGATGCTGGAGTAGGCCTCGATGAGCTGTTCGAAGGTGGAGACGTAGAAAGCCAGCCCGGTGGCGAAGACGCCCAGGCCGAAGGTGAGCCCGCGGGCCAGTTTCAAATCCTGGGCATCGTTGTCGTGCCCGCCGCGCAGAGGTTTCACGAAATCATTGATAATGACGGTGGCCACGCAACTGATGCCGGAGTCCATGCTGGACATGGCGGCGGCGAACAGGGCGGTGATGAGCAGGCCGGACACGCCGTCGGGCAGGGCGTGGATGATGTAGTAGGGCAGGATCTGGTCGTTCTTTAGGCCGTCGGGCAGCAGGCCGGGGAACGCGGTGTGGTAGGCGAACAGGCCGAGACCGATGAAGAGCAGGGTGGCCACGATGACGAAGTCCACCACGGCATTAAAGAAGATGGCCTTGGTCACCCCGCGCAGGGTGGGGATGGCCATCATGCGCTGCACCGTGGTCTGGTCGGTGCCGTAGTCCTGCATGAGCTGGAAGAAGTAGGTGACGGCCACCACGATGCCGCTCATGGCATACAGGTTGAAGTCGAGGCTGAGGATGTGCAGGCGGCCGGTATCGGCGGCGAGGTTCCAGATGCCCGCGGCGCCGTCCGGTACGCGGTGGATGAGGGTGACCACCAGCCAGATCGCGCCGCCGATCATGATCACGAACTGGACCACGTCGGTCCAGATATCGGCGGCCAGCCCGCCCAGCGCGGTATAGATGGTGGCCATGGCGCCCATGAGGGCGATGCAGATGCCGAGGGGGATGGCGGTTACGGTGGAGAGGGCGAGGGCGGGGGCATAGATCACGGTGCCCAGCCAGCCCAGTCGGGCCAGGATGAACAAGCCGGACACGGCGAAGCGGGCGGGGCGTCCGAAGCGGCGGTCGATGTATTCGTAGGAGGTGACCACGCGCAGGCGGTGGTAGAACGGGTAGAAGAGCAGGATCAGGAACGGGGCGACCAGCGGGCTAACCAGGCTGACCACGAGGAACGAGATGTTCTCCTTGTAGGCGGTGGCGGGCAGGGCCATGAAGGTGATGGCGCTGGTGAGCGAGGCGTACATGCTCATGCCGACAATGAGCCACGGCATTTTCCGGCCGGCCAGGAAGTAATCCTCCGTGGTTTTCTGCCGGCCCGCGAACCAAATCCCGATGCCGATCATGCCCAGAAGGTAGACCGCGAGGATGACGTAGTTGAGGGTGCTGAAGGTGGCGTGTTCGGTCATGGCGGGGTGCAGTTTAATGCGGATGGGGCAGGATTTCCACGTCCATCACCTGGCGCAGGTGGTCGCTGAGGTGGGAGACGTGCAGACGGTAATTGGCGACGCGGAGGCCGTCGCTGAACCAGACGTGATCCAGGCTGTAGACCGGGATGGGCAGGGGCCACGAGTAGGGCCAGCCCCGGCCCGCCGTTTCGTAGGCATGCTGAAGGTGAGCGCGCAGGGGGCGAAAAGCGCGGGCGTCGCGCGGGGTGTTGAAGTCGCCGGCGATGAGCAGTGGCACGGCGGGGTCGTGTTGTGCCACCCACGCGGCCAATCCATCCAGCGGTTGCTGGCGGTTCAGGTAAGGATGCGAAATCAGGTCCACGATCACCACGTCCAGCGGCCCCTGCGGGGTGGAGATTCGGGCCCACCAGGCGCGTGCGCTGATCAGAGGAATGGTGCCCTGGGGTTCGAATGGATAGCGGCAGGTGATGGCCATGCCCTGATCCTGGAAGGTGTGGGCAAACCCGAGTGCCTTGTGCACGTCGTTGGAGAGTTGGTCGGAGTAGCGGCATTCGGAGAGGAAGACCAGGTCGGGTTGGTGCCGTTCGATACGCTTCAGGACCGGGGTCCGGCCAAACCGCGTATACGCCACATTCCAGTGCACCACGCGCAGCGCACCCGGCGGAGGCGCGACCGGCCTATGCCAGCGCAGGTCCTGTACCAGCATCTTGCCGGTGGCCAGCAGGCCCAGAAGCAAGGTGAGCACGAACCCGGCGGTGCGGGCGTGACGGCGGTGGATCAGCAGCCAGCCTGCGATGTACAGGGCGACGGTCGGGGCGGGGAGATAGTAGAACCAGATGAGAACATCGTTGCGGGCGCCCAGGATGAAGCCCGCCAGCCAGGCCATACCCAGGGCCGGGGCGGACAGGTGTCCGCCCAGTTTCCAGGCCGCGTTGAACCGGTCCCACAGGTTCACGCGCTGCTCCTCGACTACAGCAGGTTGGCCGCGAGTTCCGCCACTTCGGAGCGAACGCCCTTGCCCAGCACGATGTGGGCCGAGATGTTGAAGGGCCGGAATCGTTCCACCACGGAGGTCAGGCCGTTCGACATGCTGTCCACGTAGGGATTATCAATCTGGT
>CAYTVN010000031.1:0-16937 GCA_964441655.1 uncultured Verrucomicrobiota bacterium
ATGGAGTGGGCGGGTGGGTATGCTCCCTTTACGCTCCAGCAAAATTACGACCTCGCCTCCGCGACCTGGGTCGACGTGATAACCGGATTGACGGATCGGGTGGTATCGGCATCCAGCTTGGATGCGGCCGGGTATTACCGGATCGTGGGATCTCCATAAAATGGTCGGCTCCGAGTGCCCGCCGGACCACGCCGGTTTTACCCTCTTGGAATTGCTGGCCGTGGTCGGGTTGATGCTTCTTCTCGCGGCGATGGTGGTTCCCCTGGCTACCGGGGCCCTGGATTCTGCCTATCAAGTGGAATGTGCCAACAATCTACGAAACATCGGAGCCGTCTACAGCTTGTACGCCGCGGACCACGATTTGCGGTTGCCCAGCAAGGAAATGTTGGGCAATTCCTCTTATCGCAGCCTGGTTGATCCGCTGGGTCTGCCCAGCTATTTCAAGCCCTACATGGCCACCAATCGAAGCTGGATGTGTCCGCGCGGACGAAAAACGCTGAAACAATTCGGAGTGAACTATGCGTGGTCGCGCGCCCAAAACCTCGTCGCGGAATCCGGCGGCGTTGCAGCCTACAGCCGGGCCTCGGCGACCGTGGTTGTGTGGGACAATATGACCTATGCCTTGCCCTCGGTCTTTGGTGTGCCGGAGTCGTCTTCCGGAGGCGGTCCCCAGGCCGTGACCGCCATGCTGCGTTATTATGCGCATGCGAAGCGATCCCGTGCCAATTACCTGTCATTGGATGGACGGGTGGAGTTGAAATGAAACTCCAGATCATTCAACTCGGCTTGCTGGTGTGCCTGGGCGCGCCGATGCGGCTCAGTGCCGAAGAACAAGAATCCGCGGCGGCGCTTCCATTCTGGGATCGTGTGGGAGCCTTGTCACTTCGCCGTGAACAGGAGGTGCAGGTGGCCGAGTGGCGATCCTGGCTGGAATCACTGCAGGCTGACCTGGCGAAAGCGCGCGGTTCGAATACGCCGCCCGACGTGCTCCAGCGAGCGCAGCTGGACTACGCGATCGCCGTGAAGGTGGTCAATCGCCGTCTGGATGCTGTGCTTGATCCAGAGCAAAAGGCCGCGTGGTTGCGGCTCCGGAACGAAGCGGATGGTGACGAACAGGATGAAGACGAGCGCGATAGTCCGGCATTGGTCTCCACGCGTTTGCCGCCACGTCCTACCTTGAGCGAAGATGCGTATCGCGCCCAGGCTCAGACGTTACGACCCATCTATGCCGGGCCGGCCTCCCAATGGCCCACTCCGGACCTGGATGACTCCGTGCGCGCCCATTATGTGGAATTGGGCTTGTTAACGGCCCTGCCGTATCCCGCCGACAATCCCTATGACCCTGCCAAGGCAGCCCTCGGCCAGCAGTTATTTTTCGATCCCAGACTGAGCGGCTCCGGCCAACTGTCGTGTTCCAGTTGTCATGATCCTGATCTGGGGTGGGCGGACGGCCGTACCGTCTCCTTCGGTCACGCCCGGAAAGTATTAAAGCGAAATGCCCCGACGGTGCAGAACGCCGGACACTTGCCCGCCATGTTTTGGGATGGACGGGTGGTCACGTTGGAGCAGCAGGTGGAAGCCGTATTGCACAACGATGACGAAATGCGCAGCACCGAAGCATTGATCCGCGAGCGGCTGGGGCAGATACCCGGATACACCAATGCCTTTGATCAGGTATTCGGTTCCAGCACGGTCACCATGGCCAGGGTGGCTCAAGCGATCGCAACCTTTGAACGAACTATCACCAGCCGGTCCAGCACATTCGACTCCTTCCTTCGTGGTGATGAACTGGCCTTGAGTGATGCTGCGGTGCGGGGGCTCCATCTCTTCCGTACCACGGCCCGGTGTGTGAACTGCCATCACGGCCCCATGTTGACCGATGGCAAATTTCATAACGAAGGGCTGACGTATTACGGGCGAAAACTCCAGGATCTGGGCCGTTATGAAATCACGCGTCGACCCGAAGATGTGGGGGCCTTCAAAACGCCAAGTTTGCGCAACATCGGGCGCACCGCCCCCTATATGCATGTGGGTCTGTTCGATCTCGACGGGGTGTTGAACATGTATAACGCGGGCATGCCCACACCGCGACGGCGTCCAGAGTTGAAGGACGACCCGCTTTTCCCGCGGAAGTCTCATCTGCTGAAACCGCTGGGTTTGAACAAGCAGGATATGGCGGACCTGAAGGCATTTCTGGAGTCACTGACGGAAACCCGCCAACGCATGATGCCGCCTGATTTACCGCAAGGCCCGGACACGAGACCGGGGACGTGAAATCAGCCGCCTTGGACCTTCATCGAAATATCCAATGCGGAAGCGGAGTGGGTCAATTTGCCCACGGAAATGAAGTCCACCCCGGTTTCCGCCACTTCGCGTATCGTGGCCAGGCTGATGTTGCCCGAAGCCTCTACTTGGGCGCGGCCTTTTACCAGTTGCACCGCCTCTCGCATGAGGCCCGGCATCATGTTGTCCAGCATGATGATGTCGGCGCCTGCTTCCAGCGCTTCGCGGACTTGATCCAGGGTGGCGCATTCCACTTCGATGCGCAGGTCTTTGGGCGCGAGGGTGCGGATTTTTCGCACGGCGGGCCAGATGCCGCCGGCCAGTCGAATGTGGTTGTCTTTAACCATGGCCAGGTCGCTGAGTGTCAGGCGGTGATTGGTGGCGCCGCCGGCCCGTACTGCGTATTTATCCAATATGCGCAGGCCCGGTGCAGTTTTCCGGGTGTCGAGAATTTTGACCGGCAGATCCTTTACGGCCTCCACGTATTGCGCCGCCAGGGTGGCGATGCCGGACATGCGTTGCAGCAGATTCAGGGCGATGCGTTCCCCGGTCAGCAAGGCTCGGCGGGTGGTGGTTACTTCGGCCAGGATCGTGCCCGCACCAACATGCTCGCCGTCCTGGATCAGCGCTTTGAACGCAAAGGTGGGGTCGAGTTTTTGAAAAACGCGTTCGGCGATGGGAAGCCCGGCAATAACACCAGACGTTTTGGCCCGGAATAGCGCGGTGGCGCGCTCTTCACGATCAAACAACAGGTTGGTGGTGATGTCGCCGCCCGGGGCATCTTCGCGCAGGGCGCTCTCAATGATGCGTTCCGCTTCGGCCCAATTTAAATCACAATCAGTTTTCATAGGCGTACAGGGTCAGGTCCATTTGACCAGGCGTGGACGGGTGCCGCGTTTCTGAGTGATGTGTCCCTCGAATCTGGGATCTTCTCCCGGGAAATCCTCACGCTGGTGGGCGCCGCGTGATTCCTCGCGCAGCAGGGCGCCGCGAACGGTCAGGGTGCAGGCCCGCATCATGGTGCGCAGCGGGCGCCCGCCCCAACGGGTCAGCATGGCGCTGTGTTCGTCGCGCAGGGCGTACAGACGTTCCAGCGCCTGCTTGAGTTCGCTGCCGTTGCGCACAATGCCGGCGTGCTCGGTCATCAGTCGTGAGACCTGCAGGCGCAGGCGGCGCACCAGGTCAGCGTCCACCGGAGTGGGATCGCGGACCGGCACGTCGGCTCCGATCAGCGCTGCTTCCGGGGCGGCATCGGTCACGGTCAGAGCGCCCTCCACGGCGCGGCGCGCGAATACCAGGCACTCGAGCAGTGAATTACTGGCCAGCCGGTTGGCTCCGTGTACGCCCGTGCAGGCGCATTCTCCGCAGGCGAACAGGCCCCACAAGCTGGTGCCCGCCATGCGTCCGGTAACGATGCCGCCGATGGTGTAGTGGGCGGCCGGGGCCACCGGGATGGGGTCGCGCGTGATGTCGATTCCATGCTGGTGACAGGCTTCGTAGACATTGGCGAAGCGGGTGCGGATGTAGTCCGCATCCAGGTGCTTCATGGAAAGGTGCATGAATTCCGAGTTCGCCTTGTGCATTTCCTTGAAGATGGCCGAGGCCACCACGTCGCGGGGGGCCAGTTCGAGCTGCGGATGATAGTCGGGCATGAACCGATGTCCGTCGGGCGTGAACAGGTGTCCGCCTTCGCCCCGCAGGGCTTCGCTGATCAGGAAGGTCGCCCCGGATTCGGTGTAGAGCGCGGTGGGATGGAACTGTACGAACTCCATGTCGCACACCTCGGCGCCCGCGCGATAGGCGAGGGCGATGCCGTCGCCCGAGGAGGTGGGTGGATTGGTCGTGCGCGAGTAATTTCCCGCCGCGCCGCCGGTGGCGACGACGGTGGCCCGGGCGGTGAACAGCCAGGGCTCGGAATGGTCTTCGATGAAGGCCATGCAGCCTACGCAGCGATTGTCCACCACGACCAGCTCCGCCACCGTGGTGTTCTCGAACAGGGTAATCTTCGGGTGGTTGAGCACTTTCTCCAGCAGAAACTGGGTGACCGCGCGCCCGGTGGCATTGCCCTCGGCGTGCAGGATGCGGCGCTTGCTGTGGCCGCCCTCCAGGCCCAGGGCCAGACCCATGTGGCCTTCGTCAAATTTCATGCCCATGCGGATCAATTCCCGCACGCGTTCCACGCCTTCCCCGACCAGGATTTCCACCGCAGCGGGACGGCACAGGCCGCGGCCGGCCGTGATGGTGTCGTCGAAGTGCAGGAAGGCGGAGTCCTCGGGATCGATGGCAGCTGCGATGCCGCCCTGCGCCCACCATGAACTGCTCTCACGCACGGAAGACTTCGTCAGCAGGGCCACCCGGCCATGGGCCGCGGCGGCAAAGGCGGCGTAGAGACCGGCGAGCCCGCTGCCGATGACCAGAAAGTCAAAGGCGTGGTGCGGCGGATGGTGTGAGCTCAACATGGCGTATTTTTTCCAAGGGTTGGAAGTGCGCGGGAGGCCGATTTCCAATCGTTGGAACTTTTGGACTATATCACATATTCTTCAGGGCGGCCACGAAGCCTGCCGCAAAGGGTGCGAGATCGACCGGGGTGCGCGCGCTGATCAAATGGCCGTCCACCACGCACGCCTCGTCCACCCAGACGGCCCCGGCGTTTACCAGATCGTCCTTAATGCCCAGCGATCCAGTGGCGCGGCGTCCGCGCAGGATGCCGGCAGAAATGGGAATCCAGCCCCCGTGACAGATGAAGGCGATGGGTTTGCCGGCGGCATGAAATTCGCGAACCAGGCTCAGGACCTTCGGGTCACGTCGCAATTTATCCGGCATGAAACCGCCCGGGATCAGCAGTCCGTTGAAATCCGCCGCCTGCTGTCCGGCCAGGGCGGCGTCGGATTTACAGGGGTAGCCGTGTTTGCCTTTGTACGTCTGTCCCGCCGCCGGACCCGCCACCACGACCTGCCAGCCCTCTTCCTCCAGGCGGATCTTGGGATACCACAGTTCGAGGTCCTCGTAGATGTCGTCTACAAAAGTTAAAATGCGCATGTCTTTCATAGGGGCAGGGTATCACGTTGCCTGATGAATGTATTTTTTCACCGTGCGCCGATCAAGCCGGGTGAGCCGCGCCACCTCCTCGTAGGTGCCGTGCCGCTGGTGCAGATGGGCGCAGTAGGCCGCCAGCAATGATTCCGCGTCCAGGGCGCCGGCCTGGGCTTGATCGAGCCAGGGCGCCGTACCCGCCGGGGTGGTGGGGAAGGCCGGTTCGTAGTGGCCGGTGAGCAGGATGCGCCGGGTGGCCTGTTCCAGCTCGCGCACATTGCCGGGCCACGCATGGTCGGGTCCGGGGTTTATGTGCAGCGCATCTTCCACCTGCCGGGCCAGGTCGGGCGATTCCTCCCCGGTAAGCCGCCGCACCAGTTCGTTGAGCAGCAGGCCGAGTTCGCCAGGCTCTTCGCGCAGGCGTTCGCGCAGCGGCGGGACCACGATGACATCCGAGCACAACCGGTAGAAGAAATCATCCCGGAATCGACCCGTGCGGCGCAGCTGGTCGAGTGGCTGGTTGGTGGCGGCGATGACGCGTCCCGCGAAGCGTTGGGGTTCATGGCTGCCCACCGGGGTGAAGGTGCGTTCCTGCAGCACGTGCAGCAATTTGATCTGCACCGGTACGGACACATCGCCGATTTCATCGAGGAAAATGGCGCCGTGCGGACGACAGCGGGCCAGCACGCCTTCGTGATGGTCGACCGCGCCAGTGAAGGCGCCCTTGCGGTGGCCGAACAGCTCGGACTCGATCAGCGACTCCGGGAATTGGGACAGGTTCAGCGCGATGAAGTTACGGGTGAAGCTTTCCGCAAAGCAGCCTCGCTTTTCATCGAAGGGAATGTAGCCGGAGCGGCCCAGCGCGGCCGCGGCTGCCCCTTTCCCGGTCCCGGTTTCGCCCAGCAGCAGGGTGGAGAAATCCTCCATGCGGTCCCACAAATACGCTTCGTACCAGCGGATGTCGCGGGTGAACACATTGCTCCACAGACGTTCGCGCAGCGTGCGCAGGCCTGGGCTGGACCCGGTGAGCCCGCGGGTTATGAAGTAGTAGGCTCGGCGCAGCTGGAAAAAGACGGCCAGGAAATGAAGTGCGGCTGAATTGGGATAACCGCGACGAGTCAGCAGGGTCAGCAGCTCGTGGGCAAATCGTACCCGCACCGGTTCCGGCCCTGTACGGACCTGCTCTTCAATCAACAAGTCTAGCTGAGACATGAACCGGTGAAAGGCGTCGAA
The DNA here is from genome assembly GCA_964441655.1 of uncultured Verrucomicrobiota bacterium. GTDB lineage: Bacteria > Verrucomicrobiota > Kiritimatiellia > CAIVKH01 > CAIVKH01 > CAYTVN01. Next base: position 6,550 of record CAYTVN010000031.1, read on the forward strand.
CAGCAGGGCGACCTCCACCAGTTCCCGATCGTCTCCGTAATAAAGACGAATATCGCCTGCCTTGCTCTCGTCGAGTTCCTCCACCCGGCGCGAGACTGCCGCCATCAGAATGCCCAGTCGTTTCGCGGGCGATTCGTCCGCACTGCCGGTGACCCGCCGGTCGGCGGCTTCCCGCGCCGTGCTGAAGGGATTGGCAAACGCCGAGCGGGCGACATCCCGGAAGAATTCGCGCTCGCGCGGTTTGAGGCTCTTCATATACATAAAATGTATACATGATATACAGAAAATGCAATACACGCGTCATGAGCGGGTAATGGCCGTTATCATAACAACTTGATGATAAAGCGGTAAGCTGTTGAGGGGGCCGGTTGGCACGACATTCGCTAATAGACTTTTGGAGGATGATATGAGCAAACGAAAAGAACGTTGGTTGATGGGTGAGGTGGAGTGCTGGGAGCGCGAAGGGGTGGTGAATGAGGAAGTGGCCCGGCGGCTCCGTCAGCGCTACGAAGGCGCGGCGGGTGCGGGGCGGCATCGTGCTGTGACGGCGTTCAGCGTGTTGGGTGCGTTGTTGATCGGAGCGGGGCTTCTATTGCTGCTGGCGCACAATTGGGCGGATCTGCCGCGATCTGCCCGCACCGCGTTGTCGCTCCTGCCTCTGGTGACTGCTCAGGGGCTGGCCTTGTTGGGGCTGCGAGCCGGGCGGGAGGGAACGGGCTGGCGCGAGGCGGTGGGATTGTTCTGGTTCCTCAGCATCGGGGGTGCGGTGGCCATGATCGGGCAGGTCTATCATCTGCCGGGCTCCTTTGATCGCTTCGTGTTGGTGTGGGCGTTATTGGCCCTGCCGGCCCTGTTGGTGATGCGCAGTTCGGTGGCCGCGGTCTTCTATCTGGCTGCCATATCGGCCTGGGCCATTGATCGCGTGGATCATGGGAACGATGAGCTTTGGTATTGGGCGCTCCTGGCCGGCCTGGTTCCCCTGTTTATTTCCAACCTGCGTCGATGCCGGTATGGAGCTTTGTCATCCTTGCTGTGGTGGGCGGTGGCGCTGGCCCTGGGACTGGGCACCGGGCTCACCCTGGTGCGTGCCGTGCCCGGGCTCTGGCTGATCATATTCTCGGCTTGGAGTGCCCTCTATCTGATGGTCGATCATCGCTACTACTGCAATGCGCCGGGCCTGGGACATCGTCCCTTCCTGTTCCTCGGCGTGGTGGGTGCCCTGGTCATGACCATGATCCTCACCTATGAATTCCCCTGGCGGGAAATCGGGTGGAATTACTATCACCAGCGCGATGTGCTCTGGAGGCAGGTGCTGGACCCGGTGCTGGCGCTGGCCCTGACCGGTGCGTCCGTGGCCTTGTTGGTGGCGGAGCGGCGCAGTTTGAAGCAGGCCCGAGTCGCCCTGGCCCTGCTGCCTGTGTTGTCCATTGCCGTCTACGCCCTGAGTGCCGCGGCGCGCCATCACGGTGCCGCCATGTTGATCTTTAACGGATACGCGCTGGTGGTGGGAATCCTGTTGATGGTGGACGGGTTCCGTCATTTGACCGGGGGCGACGTGAATGCCGGGCTCCTGACCATCGGATCCCTGGCGGTGCTCCGCTTTTTCGACGGTGAACAGGACATTCTGGTGCGCGGGGTGGTTTTTGTCCTGTTGGGCATGGCCTTCCTGGCGGTCAATCTGGTGTTGGCCCGCAAGAAAGCGAGGAACGTATGAACAGAAACGGCAAGTTACTGGTGTGGGGTATCGCGGTGGTGGCCCAGTTGGGCGTGGTGGCGGGCATGATCAATACCCAGGAAACCATTCTGCGCGAAGGCGCGGTGTACCGGTTTCGTACGGCACCGGTGGATCCCTACGATGCGTTCCGGGGTCGGTACGTGGCGGTCGCCCTGGAACCGCGCACGGTGGTATGGCCGGAGGGACGTCACCAGCTGCGCCGGCGGGAAAACTTCTATGTGCTGCTGGCCACGGGCGAGGATGGTTTTGCCCGGTTGACCGGAGCCAGCCTCACCCGGCCTGTCACAGGGGACTACCTGCGGGTCAAACGCGGCTGGCAGACGGGGACCAATGAAGTGGGACTGGCCTACCTCACGGACCGTTATTATTTGCCGGAGGATGAAGCACCGCGGGCCGAAACGTTGTATCGCGAGCATAGCCGTCGTGGCCGACAGGATGCCTGTGTCGTCCTGCGTGTGCGCAAGGGTGAAGCCGTGGCCGAGGATCTTGTGATTGGCGATCGGTCGATCCGTGACTGGTTGAACAGTGAAAAGCAGGCTCCGCAACCATGAAGATAAAACCCATGATCACGCTTGTTCTGGCCATATCCTCGCTGGTCCTGGCGGGCCCGCTGGCCTTGTATCCGGCCTATACGGGAGCGCGCGCGTGGAACAACGAACGCTCGGTAGTTCGTGATGCAGCCGGCATCCGGGCGGGTGCGCAGGCGTACACGGTGGGTGAGGGTGATGTGACCTTGCTCATGGTTCATGGATTCGCCTCCTCGCCTGCGGTATTTCAGCGTATGGCCGTTGCCTTGTCCAAACGCGGTTATCGCTGCCGGGTCATGCGGTTGCCCGGTTTCGGTGAGTGGCCTGGCAACCCGAACTTCTCGCTTCCGTACTGGCGGGCGGCTCTGGATGCCGAAATAAAATCGGCCCGCGCGAGTTCGCGTCGGGTTTGGCTGCTCGGTCATTCCATGGGCGCCACCTTGGCCCTGGACGGTGTGGTGCGCGGTTGCGACGTGGAAGGTTTGGTTCTGGTGACGCCCCTGATCGAAGTGTCGGCTAAACGCAGCATCCTTCTGCCACCCCGCCGGTGGTTCGATGTAGGGCAACGTCTGTGGAGCGAAAAGACATTGATCGAAACCGCCTTTCCGGTGGATATACAAGACCCGGTGCCTGGGTTGGACGAAAAACGCGATCTGTATCTGCCGGTCGCAGCCTACCGTGAGATGTTTGCCGCGGTGGATGGGGTCGCCGGTCGGGCGGATGCCGTTCGGTGCCCGGTGTTGATGGCGGTGGCGACGCGTGACCTGGTGGTGGATAGTGCGGCGGCGGTTGGCTATTTTGACGGCTTGGCCGCACCTCATAAGCGGTTGCTGGTCATGCCGGATTCCGGTCACGTGTTGCCCATGGATCGAGGTTGGATGGAGTTGGTGTGTGCGGTGGATGAATTTGTTCAAAGCGGGAAAAACTGATGAAATTTATGTCCCTTGGGTCCTCTTTCCGCTGGCTGAACATCACCCAGTTTATGGGCGCCTTGAATGACAATGTCTTCAAGCTGCTCATGATCAATTTTCTGATTGCCGTGACCGCCGGCCCCACGGCGGGCGGAATCGCGGGTGTGGCCAGCCTGCTATTTGCCGTGCCCTTTCTTCTGTTTACACCTGCCGCGGGAGCGCTGGCGGATCGCTACAGCAAACGCGACATCGTGATCGCAACCAAGGTGTTGGAGATCGTGGTCATGGTGGCGGGGGTGGTCGCTTTCCGGTCCGGTCAGACCACCTTGCTCTACATCACCCTGTTTCTGATGTCGTTGCAGAGTGCGCTGTTCGGCCCGTCCAAATACGGCATCATTCCCGAGCTGGTTCCGCGGGATGCCATCTCGCGGGCCAACGGTCAATTGGTGATGTTCACCTACCTGGCCATCATTTTGGGCACCGTTTTGGGCCCCCAGTTGGCCCACTGGTTGGAGGGCCGGTACTTTTGGGCCAGTTTATTTTGCGTACTGATTGCAGTACTGGGCACGCTGGCCAGCCTGGGCATTGGCCGCACACCCGCCGGCGAGCGACCCGCGCGGGTATCCCTTTTGTTCTGGCAGGGCGCGACCCGTGTCTTGCGGGAGTTCCGTCATGACCGGCACCTCATCGTGGCCATGTATGGGTATGCCTACTTCAGCGTGGTGGGCGCGTTTCTGCAGGCGGCGGTGATTCAATATGGCATGGAGCGCCTGGGCTATTCCTCGGTACAAGCCACCACACTGTTTCTTTATGCTGCCCTCGGTATCGCGGGTGGTGGTTGGCTGGCCGGTCGCTGGTCGGGTCGCAATATCGAGTTCGGCATCGTACCGGTGGGTGCTCTGTTGATTGCCGGCTCCACCGCCTGGCTGGCCCTGGGCGCGCACAGCCTGGTGGCCGTGGCCATCGGCCTGTTCCTGGCCGGCATGGGCTCCGGCCTCTATGTGGTGCCGCTGGAAGCCTTCCTACAGTGGCGCAGTCCGCCCGAGCGCCGGGGCGAAGTCGTGTCCACCGGCGGATTTCTCAGCTGGGTGGGGGTGTTTGTGGGCGCTCTGCTCTGTACGGTGGCGCTGGGTGTTCTCAAGTGGTCCGCCGCGCAGGGCTTTCTTATGCTCAGTGCGATGACGCTGGCCCTGGGCGTGTTCTCCCTCAAGGTACTGCCCGATTTCTTCATCCGGTTTGTGGCCATGCTGCTCACCCGTGTAGCGTACCGCCTGCGGGTCATCGGCCTGGAAAACCTGCCCGTGGAGGGCGGGGCGTTGCTGGTTTCCAATCACGTCTCCTTTATGGATGCCCTGCAGATCCTGGCCGTCCAGCAGCGGCGCATCCGATTTATGATGCACCGCAGCATCTATGAGGGCAGTCGCCTCAAGCCCCTGTTCAAATTGATGGGTGTGATCCCCGTAGCCATGGAAGATCCGCCCAAGAAAATCGTGGCCTCCTTGCGGGAGGCCCGCCGCTGCCTCGACGAGGGCTATCTGGTTTGCATATTTGCCGAAGGCGCACTGACCCGCACCGGCCTGATGCGGGGTTTCAAACCCGGTTTCGAACGCATCGTCCGGGATAGCCAGCATCCCATCATCCCCGTCTACATCGGCGGCACCTGGGGCAGTATTTTCAGCCACTACTACAAAAAAATGAATCTCCGGCTGCCCAGCAAGTTTCCCTATCCGGTGACTGTGGTCATAGGCGCGCCTTTGCCCGCCACCTCCCGTGCGCCTGAAGTGCGGCAGGCGGTGATGGAATTATCCTGCACCTACTTTGAGGATCGCAAGCCGCTGCACCGGTCACTCGGCTCCATCTTCATCGCCAATGCGCGCCACTACTGGTCCGAACCGGCCATGGACGACACCACCGGGCGAGCGCTTACCTGGGGGCGCACCCTGGCGGGCGCGCTGGCGCTGGCGCGTGTGTTGAGGCGGTCCACAAAGGACCAGCGCAACGTGGGGGTGCTTCTGCCGCCCAGCGTCGGCGGAGCCCTGGTCAACATTGCACTCACCCTGTTACGCAAAGTAACGGTGAATCTGAATTTCACCGCTTCCGCGGAGGCCTTCCGCTCCTCCATCCAGCAGGCGGAACTGCGCACGATCATTACCTCGCGCGCCTTTCTGGAAAAATTTCCGCAACTGGCCGATCTGCCGGGGCTGGTGCTGGTGGAGAATCTTCGTGCGGAGATCGGACCGTTCACCTCCCTGTGCGCACTGGCCATGGCGCGGTTGGCGCCCGTGGGCTGGCTGACTCCGTTGCGGGGCGCCTCGGCGGATGATGTGGCGACCATCATATTTTCTTCCGGCACCACCGGCGAGCCCAAGGGTGTGATGTTGAGCCATCACAACATTGCCTCCAATGTGGAGGCGTACAGCATGGTTATGAACGCCACATCGAAGGATCGTTTATGCGCCACGTTGCCCCTGTTCCACTCTTTCGGATACACCTGCGGGATATGGTTCCCCGCCCTGGGTGGCATCAAGGTGAGCTACCACACCAGCCCCCTCGATGCCGCCAAGGTGGCCGAGGTGGTGCGGACCAGGCAATGCACCGCGTTGTTTGTGACCCCGACGTTCCTGCTGGCCTATCTGCGCAAGGCCACGCGGGAGGATTTTGCCACCCTGCGTGCCGTGGTGGTCGGGGCGGAGAAGTTGAAGACCCGGCTGGCCGATGCGTTTGAGGAGCGCTTCGGCATGCGGCCGTTTGAAGGATATGGAGCGACCGAGCTGGCTCCGGTGGCCGCGCTGAGTGTGCCGGACGTGGAAATTGACGGCATCTACCAGGTCGGCCACAAGGAGGGGGCGGTGGGCCAGGCCCTGCCCGGCGTGGCGGCGCGCATTGTGGATCCGGAAACCGGGGCCCCGCTTCCCGCCGGTCATAATGGACTGTTGCTGATCAAAGGCCCCAATGTCATGCAGGGCTATCTGAAAAAACCGGAACTGACGGCGGAGGTGCTGCGCGACGGCTGGTACCACACGGGTGACATGGCCCAAATGGATGAGGATGGATTTATCACCATTACGGACCGCCTGTCCCGCTTCAGTAAAATCGGGGGGGAAATGGTGCCGCACCTCGCCATCGAGGAAGCCTATCTGAAGGGACTCCAGACCAACGAGGCGGTGCTGGCCGTTACCTCGGTGGCCTGCGACCGGCGGGGGGAACGACTGATTGTGCTGCACACTGCGGAAGCGGGTGATGCGCAGACCCTGCATGCGCTGATCGAAAAGAGCGACCTGCCCAATTTGTGGAAACCGGATCGCAACAGTTATTGCTTGATCGAAGCCCTGCCGCTCACAGGCAGTGGCAAGCTGGACGTGAAGGGCCTTCGGCAGATGGCCATGACCGCGAGCGCTGCCCAATGAACGGACATTGTCACTGTGGATGCGTGCGCTACCGGGTGGCGGTGGACCGGTTTGAAGATGTTGGTGTATGCCACTGTGAAGCCTGTCGGCGCAGCACGGGCGGAACACATGTCACCTGGGCCACGGTGCCGGAAGATGCCTTTACCTGGACGGGCGAGCCGCCGGCGGAATACCGGTCCAGCGACCATGGAAGGCGCTATTTCTGTTCCCGGTGCGGGACCCAGCTTGCTTTCCGGTCCAGCCGGTTTCCCGGGGAAGTGGATATCACCGTGACCACGCTGGACCAACCAGAGTTGGTTCCGCCGGATCATCACACGTGGGTGCGCAGCAAGCTGCCGTGGGTTCACTTGGGCGATGGCTTGCCGCGGGAAGATGAAGAGCATTCCCCCGGGTCGCCGGCCCGCGAAGTCTGACTCGTCTCCGGCGCAAATCCCGATAGAATCGTGGGCATGCCGGTGCAAACAGACATTCTTATTTTGTCGGAAGCGGACTGGCAGGCCCGACGGACCCGGCATGAGCAGCGCTTGCAGCCCCTGGTAGGGCCGCATGTGGTCCGGCAGTCCCGCCAGGAAAAGCACCCTGTTTACGATTTTCTTTTTGAATACTATGGCTTTCGTCCCTCCTGGTTGATGCGGTGGAGCCCGGGGCTGGGGGTGGTGCTGGCGGGTGCGTCGGCGCGCGAATACCTCAAGCACCGTGAGTATCACGAGACCGGGGGCGGGGTGGCGCTGAATCCGTCCCAGCTGTCGAGGGATCGGCAGCCGGCCGCGCGCTGGATTCTGAATCTACTGGAGGTTACGGCGGAACGGCCGCCCCGCTTCGGATGTTTTGGCCTGCATGAGTGGGCCATGGTCTATCGCCTGCCGGAAGTGCGGCATCCTCAGCTCCCCTTGCGCATGCCGCCGGACGAGCTGGCGGCCTTTGTTGAATCGCAGCGCATCGTCTGTTCACATTTTGATGCCTTTCGCTTTTTCACCCCCGCCGCGCGTCCGCTCAACACCCTGCAACCCGAACGCACCAACCGGGTGGACATGGAACAGCGCGGCTGTCTGCATGCCAACATGGATCTCTTCAAGTGGGCGCATAAATTCTACCCGTGGCTGGGCAGCGAGATCGTGGCCGACGCCTTCCTGCTGGCGGCGGAGATACGGGAGGTGGATATGCGGGCCAGCCCCTATGACGTAACCAGCCTGGGTTTTCGGCCCCTGGCCATTGAGACCGCGGCGGGCCAGGCGGAGTACGTGCAAGCGCAGCGAGCGCTGGCCGAACGGGCGCAGGTTATCCGACGTGCCTTGATCCGCAGTTATCAGGACTTGCTGAACCGGTGGGAATAATCCCAAATTGCACTTGTCAGTGGTGTGGCAAAGCTCTTTCCTTGCCCGCTTGTCGGGGTGGAACACGTGAGTAATGTTTTCAAACAAAGCGCCTTTTTTCTGGCCCGCTACAGCGGGCTGAACACATGCTTCCGTGCCCGCACCCGGTCGCAGTTTCGGGTGGTGACCTATCACGGCGTGGATGGCCAAGACCATCCTGTGGTCAATTTTGACCGGCTTCAGATTCAGCCCGATTTGTTCGCGCGCCAGCTGGAGTCACTGGCGCGTCACTTCCGCGTGGTATCGCTGCCGGATGCCTTATCCGGTTTTCTGGACGGCCGGGGCTGGCCCGAGCGCGGCCTGGCCATCACCTTTGACGATGGCTACCGGAACAATCTCGAGGTGGCCGCACCCATTCTGCAACGGCTGGGCTTGCCCGCGACGTTCTTTGTCACCGCAGGATTTGTGGAGGGCCGGGCCCGTCCGTGGTGGTACGACGTTCGGGAGGCGGTGGCGGCCGCGCGCGTCACCGAGGTCTTGCTGCCCGGGGAGCCGGTGCGGGATTTGCGGACCGTGGTGGCCCGCCGCGCCTGTTGCCAGGCCCTGGAATGGGCCTGGTCCAGCCTGCCGGAAAATGATCGTTCGGTTCGGCTTGCTCATTTTCAGCAGGCGCTTCAAGTGGCGCCGGCGGAACTGCGCTATCCGTTTATGACACGCGAAGAGGTACAGCGCCTGGCCGGACTGGGGTTTGATGTGCAGCCTCACGGCGACACCCATTGCTCGTTGCGCGCGGAGGGTGCGGAGCGCGTGCGGCAGGAAGTTCAGGCCTCCGTTGCTTTTATTGCCGCTATCACACAACGCTCGCCCAGTTGTCTGGCCTGGCCGTATGGCCATATGCCAGCGACCCGCACCTTGGCGGAGACGGCTCTGAAACAGGCAGGGCTTGCCGCGGCGGTGTCGGTGGCCACGGGTTTTAATGGGTCCGCCACGGATCCGCTGGCGCTCTATCGGTGGGATGTGCACGGCGGCTACACCGTGGCTGCCCTGGAGGCCCGCTTGTCTGGATTGACCCGCTGGCTGCGGCCATCGGATAAACCCTACGGATCATGAAACCGACAACGCCACGTGTTCTTCAGGTAGTTTGGAACCTCATCCGGGGTGGCACGGAAGGGCAGTGTGCGCGGGTTGCCTTGGGCTTGGCCGAGCAGGGGGTGGCAACGCGGGTGGCAGTTTCCAGACGCGAAGGTTTTTTCCTGGAGCCTGTCGAAAAAGGCTGTGGCCCGGTCCACCACATGGACATCCATCACCGAATCAGCTGGCACACTTGGCTGGAACTGCGGCGGCTGGCCGCCTATGTGAGGACTGAGCAATTCGATCTCATTCACGCCTGGGATGCGGATGCCGCCATCTTCGGGGCCGTGGTGGCCAGGTGGACCGGTCGCCCGCTGATTACCAGTCGGCGTGACCTGGGCGAAATATATGCACCGGCCAAGCTGCGCCGGATGGAGCGCGCGGACCGGCAGGCGGTGGCAGTGGTGGTGAATGCGGAGGCCATCGGAACGCGAGTGCGGACCCAGGGCGTGAGCCCGGCGCGCGTCTTCTGCATTCCCAATATTCTGGATGTCGAGGAGTCCGACCGCCTGGCCGCTCAACTCTTTTCGCAGCGTGACCGCCTCGGTCCGGGACGCTGGATCGGCCACGTGGCTCGACTGGACCCGGAGAAGGATGTGGCCACCCTGTTGCGCGCGGCGGCCCATGTGGTGGCGGAGGTGCCCGCCGCACGGTTTGCCGTTGTGGGCGATGGAGCAGAGTGGGGGCGACTTGAGTCGCTGGCCGCGGAGCTCAACCTGGGCGATCGCGTGGTCTTTTTGGGGGAAGTCACAGAGGTGCCGGCCCTGTTACGTCATATGGAGCTGGCGGTGCTGTGTCCCCGCGCCAACGAGGGCTTATCCAATTCCATTCTGGAGTATCAGGCAGCGCAACTGCCCGTGGTGGCCACGGATTGCGGCGGAAACCGCGAGTTGGTTCGGGAGAACGAAACCGGATTCGTCGTACCCATCGGCGATCACCACGCCCTGGCGGAGCGCCTGATCGATTTGCTGCAACAACCGGACCGGGCGCGGGCCCTGGGCCAGGCGGGGCGGCGGTCGGTGGAGCAGAACCACCGGCCGGCTGTCGTCTGCCGCCAGTTTGCCGACCTCTATCGCCGCGTCCTCACCGGTTAAACTAACGCTGGCTTACCGGCGTGGCTTTGCCTACATTTTTGCCCCTGTTTTTAAGGACATTCCTATGATGACATCCGCCCAGATCCGCCAGTCCTACCTCGACTTCTTCCGGTCGAAGCAACACACCATTGTGCCGTCGTCCAGCCTGATGCCGGATTCGCCGAATCTGCTCTTCACCAACGCGGGCATGAACCAATTTGTGCCCATTTTCCTCGGCAAAACCCCGTGCCCTTACCAGCCCGGCCGGGCCGCCGACACCCAGAAGTGCAT
>CAYTVN010000032.1:0-16584 GCA_964441655.1 uncultured Verrucomicrobiota bacterium
CACCCTGGATGCCGGCGTAAATGCGCCGCTTCTGCCCACCGCCACCATTCCCCAGAATTGGAATGACACCTGGAACTTCGGCCTGGGCTCGGCCTATGAGCTCAACGAAGCGTGGACGCTGCGCGCCGGCTACATCTTCCTGGAAACGCCGGTGCCCGCCTCCACCATGTCGCCGCTTCTGGCCGAAAATGATCAGCACGTGATCACCGTGGGCGCTGGCTATCAGAAGGGTGCCCATCGCCTGGATGTCGCCTATGGCATCGGCATCTATGATGACCGCACGGTCAGCAACAACCAGAATCCTGCGTTCAACGGTGAATACACCTTTGATTCACAGTTGGCCTCGGTTTCATACGGCTACAACTTCTAGAGGCAGCCATGACCGTCAGTACCCACATGCCCAAAGTGCTGGTCATTGATGACGAGCTGGGACCGCGGGAGAGCCTGCGCATCCTGCTCAAAATGGACTACGAGGTGATGGTGGCGGATTCCGTGCTGCGAGGCCTGGATCTGCTGGCCAAAAACCACCCCGATGTCGTCATCATGGATATCCGCATGCCGGGCATGACGGGTATTGAGGGGTTGCGCGAGATACGCAAGCTGGACCCTGACATATCGGTCATCATGTTGACTGGTTTCGGGGCCCTGGAAACAGCCCAGGAAGCCCTTCGGTTGGGGGCCAGCGACTACCTCAAGAAACCCTTCGACACCAAGGAGATCATGGAGGTGGTGCGGCAGAATATACACCGCACCGCCCACCAGCGTCGGCGCTCGAGCATGGAAAATCAGCTGCAGGAGTTGAACCAACGGCTTGAGACCGTGGTGGCCCGCAAGGACCGCATGAGCTCGCTGGGCGAGGCTTCGGCAGAGCTGGTGCACGATCTGCGCAATCCGCTGACCGTAGTGCATGGCTACGTGCAGATCCTCGGGGAGGAACTGAACCAGGCCAAGTCCCAGCGCGCTCTGGAGGGTGGGGCCCAGGACTATCTGGGTGCCATTGAGAAGGGCGTGCGCCGCTGCCGCGAACTCATCGATGCCTGGCAGGATCTGGGCCGCAAAACGGTGCATGATCTGGTTCCCATCAACCTGATCACGGTGTTGACCGACATCGTGGAGGGGCAGCGTTTGTTGGCCGAAAGCAACCGCGGCGCCCTGGAACTCCGGGTGGAGGTCCCCAGCTGTCAGATTCTGGGTGATTCCACCCAGCTCAGCCGTGCCTTGCAGAACATCATCGGCAATGCCTCCGACGCCCTGCAGGAAGCGGGCGGATCGGTGCAGGTCACCTTACGCAGTGTGGGTGAAGAGGCCATGATCGCCGTGCGCGATGACGGGGTGGGAATTTCCGAGGAAAACCTGGCCCGCTTGTTCCAGCCCTACTTTACCACCAAAGCGCGCGGGCGCGGCACCGGCTTGGGCCTCTTTATCACCCGCAAAATCATCGAAGACCACCACGGCAACATCGAAATCCGCAGTCGGCCCGGCGAGGGCACCACCGTCGAGATCCGCATTCCGATGTATGCGTCGGTGGCCCAGCCGCACTGAACAGTTCTTGGCTGGACCTCGGGCCGGTCTCGCGGCACGCTGTTTGCATGCAGCCTGAATGCAGTTCCGACGTCCTGGCCGCCCTTGCCCAGGTGGTGGGCGCCGATCATGTTTTGTCCACGCCCCGGGCGTGCGCGCCGTATGCCGCCAATGTGAGCGGGCTTCAACGTGCGATACCGGCCGTGGTCCGCCCGTCTTCCACGGCGGAAGTACAGGGTCTGATCAGCGTCGCCAATCGGTGCGGCCTGACCTTGTATCCGTTTTCACGTGGTCGCAACTGGGGCCTGGGGTCCCGTCTGCCGGCCCGCGACGGTTCCCTCCTGGTCGACCTTTCCCGCATGGATCGCATCCGCGAAGTCAATGGCGACCTTGGCTACGCGGTGGTGGAACCTGGTGTAACGCAACGCCAGCTCCATCAGTATCTACAGGAGCACGGGGTACCGCTGGCTTTGAATGTAATCGGGTCGGCCCTGGACAGCAGCCTGATTGGCAATGCGCTGGAACGTGGCATTGGCTATTTTTCCACCCGGGCTGGCAGCCTGTCCGGACTGGAAGTGGCGCTGGGCAACGGCACTTTGCTGCAGACCGGTTTCGGTCACTACCCAGCGGCCCAGACTACGCACGTCTACAAGCACGGCATCGGGCCCGGTCTGGACGGGCTGTTCTATCAATCCAACTTCGGCATCGTGTGCGCGGCCGGCATAGATCTGGTGCGGCGCCACGGCGTGCATCGCTCCGGCATCCTGCGCATTCGCGACGAATCCCAGCTGCCCGCCCTGGTGGATGCCCTGGCCGATTTGCGGCGCCGCGAGGTGATTCGCATGGTGGTGCACATTGGGAATCGCGCCCGCACCTTCTGCACCCTGGCCCCGCTGGTGTATGAGCAGATGGGTCCCCAGCGGTCCCGCGCCGCCGCCGAATCGCTGCTGGAGCGGGAAGGTTTCGGGCCGTGGAGCGCCGTGGCCGGTTGGAGCGGAACGCCCGGTGAAGTGAAGGCGGTGGAAAAAGAAGTGGCGCGGGTAATGTGCGGGAAGGCCGAGATCACATGGTTGGACGATGACCGTCTGGCCCGCGCGGGAAAGCTGCTCAACGCCTTGTCCATTCTTCCCGGCGCCCGGCGCAAGAGCATGATCCTGCGCGCCATGGCGCCCATCTATGGGCTCTCTCACGGTGTTCCCACCGATGCCGCCTTGAAGAGCGTCTATTGGGCCTCGGGCGAGTTGCCGCCAGATACGACGGAACCTCTGGACCCCGACCAGAGCATCTGTGGCCAGCTGTATTTTCTGCCCATGATGCCGCTCTCCGGCGCGGTGGCTGCCGAAGCGGTGGCCATGGTGAATCGCGAGGTGGCGACCCATGACCTGGTGGCGCCCATGACGTTGAACATGCTGGATGACCGCTGCCTGGAAATCGTGCTCAGCCTGGCCTTCCGCCGCGATCGGCCGGACGAAGTCGAGCGGGCGCATGATTGCCTGGCCCGGTTGGAAAATCAATTCATGGCGCGCGGCTGGCCGCCGTACCGGGTGGGACTTCAATCCATGGAACGTATGGTCCAGCCCGGTGATCCCTTCTGGGAAACGGCGCGCGCCATCAAGAAAGCCCTCGATCCGAACGGGGTCATCGCACCCGGTCGCTATAGTTTGGACTGAGGACCGCGCTTGCCCGCCGTGGTTCAGGCGGATGGCGGCAGCAACGAATTCACCAGTGTCCTCAGCTGGCTTACGTCAAAGGGCTTTTGTAGCAGATGTTGAATGTCGGCTTCGCGCAAGGCATCCATCCGCGCGGTGTCCGCCAACCCGGTGAGCACCACCATCTGGCTGGCGGGCTGTAGGGCACGAAGCTCCTTGAGCAGTTCCAGGCCTGTGGGTTCTCCGGGCAAGGTGTAGTCGCTGAGAATCAGGTCATAGACGTGGGTGCGGGCGCACGTCATGGCCTCTTCGCCGTTGCCCGCACACGATACGGCATGACCCAGGCGAACCAGAATGCGTTGCACCAGGGTTTGGATGCCGAGTTCATCCTCAATCAATAGCACGGCGGCCATGGCGGAATCATAGCACCGGACGTGGGTTAATTCAAATCGGATCGCCGGTCAGAATCGGGCGCCGACACCGCCGCTCATGAGCCAGCGTTGATAGCCCACGGTGTCCAGGTAATTGGCATCCACGAAGCCATAGAGGCGGCGCCAGATGGCGTATTCCATCAGCACGCGCGTGCTCCAGGCAAAACGCCAGTCACGGTACTGCGCCCGGGCATAGCCAGCCTGCGCGGTGGCCTGGTAGGTGAGGGGGCCCTGGGTGCCACGCCACTCGCCCATCAGCTGGTATTGGTGCACTTCCATGGGTGCGTAGTATTCCGCGGCGTTTTTCCAGCTGTCCGCTATCTGGGCATAGATGCCATAGCCGGCATAGGGCTGATTTCGAACCTGCCAGAGCAGCCGCCCATCCACCTGCCGGGTGTCGTTGATGTCGTCCCGGTCCAGATAGCTGCCATTGATGGTCAGGTCGGCTTGGTCCGCGATGCGCGCGGTGGTGCGGATGGCATAATTCCATTGCTCGATGGCGCGTTGGATGGCCTCCACGGTGCCCACCTCTTCGCGGGTGGCCTCGAGATTGATTTCACCCTGGGTGAAGGGTTGAGGCACACGAACCCGCAGAAAACCACCCCAGTAATCATTGAATTGATGGCCTTCGTAATCCATGCGCCACAATTGCCCGTCCACCCATGTTTGCGGTTGGATCGACCAGCGCGTACCCGCGCCGTACCGCAGGCCGTCCACCGACGGCAAGCCCTTGCTTTTCCAGCGGGTATGATCCAGCAGAAACTCGGGTCGCAGCGACTGGTTCACCGGCCAGCCCGCGCGGGTGCCGGTGCGCAAGTAACTGCGGTTCCGGTTGTCGTTTTCACCGCGCACATACAACAGAGGGTTCGCCTCCGTCGCCAGAGGCGCCTGGTTCAGGATGCGCTGGGCCTGTGCACCGGAAGGATCAAGATTTGAAAAGGCGAGGGAAAGGCGATCCAGCGCGATGCGGTTGTTATCAGCGCCTGCCGACACGGTTCCCGCCGGAGCCTTCAGTGGGGGCGCTCCGTTTTGCATGGCGGCGGCAAACCAAGCCTCGGCCTCCGGGTATTGGTGGTTCAGGTAATAGACATTGGCCTGTTGGAGCTGAAGATTGACCGCCGGGTTGGAAATCCGGATGTGGGCCAGCAGGTGGTCGGCGGACCAGTTCGGGGGCACGGTTTTGAGCGGCATCCGCAGCGGGTCGGGCCGGGCGGGTAGCACGCCTGAATCATCCGCCGCAAACGCCAATTGGAATGGGCCGCCGACAGCACGGCGCAGCGACTCCAAAGCAACCGCATCGCTGTCGAGCGCACGCTGTCCATAGTCTCCGCGCGGATAGAGTAAAACACGTGGCGAAGCGGGGAGGGCATCGGCCAGGTCTTCGAGCATTTCGCGTTGTCGCTGCTGCAATTCGGCGTCAGTCTCAAGCTGTCCAGTTTGGACGTTGCGCCTGCGCTCCACGAGTGCATTACCGCCCGGGCTGCCGCCATCCCCGAGATCACGAACGAGCTCCATTGGTCCGCTCGAGGCGATGAACCAGCGGCCATTTTCCCGGAGGGCCTTGAGCTGTTGCTGGGTTGGCTGGCCCGGCATCCGGCGTGCATCGTCGCTGCTGAAACCCGCATAGGTGGCGCGCGCGCCGTGTTCGGCCAGGGCGCGATCCAGCGCCTCCAGCGTTTGCGCGTCCGTATCGGCGATGAATAGTAGGACTGCTTTTTCGGTGGATGCTTTATTCAGGTCCAGCTGATCCGGGGTCAGAAAGCGATAACCATGACCGGCCAGACCGGCCACATGAGCTGCAATTTGTTCCGGGGTGTTGCGACCCGGGTAGGGCCCGCTGATGACATCGTGATAGAGCAGGGCGGCCACGGGCGGAGCGGGGTGCTCTTCCACGTGTCCTTGCAATACACGCAACGCCTGTGCGAAGTGACCGCGTTCCATCCAGGCTATGCTCTCGCGGCGCAGGGCCTCCAGGTCCCAAGGCCGCTGTCGGGTCACCGTTTCGGCTATTTGCACTGCATCCTTGGTCCGCCCGGTGCGCCGCGCGACTTCGCTCAAGGCGAGGAGCGCGTCCAGGTTTGCGGAATTCCGGTTGGTGAGGCCTGCCGCGAAAAGGCGGGCCTCCGGCCACAGGCCCTGGTCCAGAAGTGAGCGTGAGGCCAGACGGGCCATGGCGGCGTTGCCGGGATCGTCATTCAGCAGAGCGGTGGCCGAAGCGTAAGCGATGGACGGACGACCGAGTGCCTCCGCGGCCTCCGCGAGCAGGCGCAACAGATCCCGGGTGATTTCCAGGTCCAGGCCCTTCCCGGTATCCTCCAGCACCTGCTCGTGGCGACCCAAGGCGGAGTGCAGCTCAGCCAGCAGGGTGTAGGCCCGCACCTCGGGTCGCTTCTCGACCAGCGCCTTCAGCAGGCGTTCTGCCTCCACGGGCTGGCCCGCGAGGTACAAGGCGCGCGCGTATTCGATGGTGAAATACGCGCTGGCCGGATAGGTCTGGGCCAGCTCCTGCCAGAATTTCAAGGCTGCCTGCCGGTCACCCAGCGCGGTCCACATTTCCGCCAGTTCGGGACGGAGATGCCGGGCGCCGGATTCCAGTTTCTGCACAAACCAGGCCGCCTGCTCACGCGCCTCCGGCAGCCGGTTTTGAAGGATCAACGCAGCAAAGAGAGCGCGCCGCACATCTTCCTGATCCGGCGCCACCTCGAGACTTTTCTGATAGCTGGTGATGGCGCGCTTGAGATCCCCCCGGTACGCCGCCACCTTGCCCAGAGCGCCCTGGCGCACGGCTTCTGATGAAGTTGCGCGGGCAATTTCCTGCAAAAGGGTGACTGCGCTGTCGCGGCGACCCAGAGCCTCCGCACACTCCGCAGCGCGCAGGTAGCAGAGGCGGTCCCGATCGCGCGCCAGGACCCGGCGATACAGACGCAAGGCCAGGCCGTAGTCGCCCTGTTGCCGGCTGCGATCCGCGGCCGCTTCCACGGCGCCAGTGACCCGGGGGTCAAATTCCGGCCGGTCCTTGGTCAACTTCTCCGCCTGCGCCATCAGGGCAAACGCCTCGGGATTGTCCGCGCACAAGGTCAGGATCTCGAACAGCATGTCGAGCTGATCCGCCTCCAGCAGATCCAGAGAACTTTGCGTGCGCGGATCAAAGTAGGTGGTCCAGTTTTCGCATTCCCCCTTCAAGGCGTGGGTGAAGGCCAGCAGAAGTCCGATGTCACGAGGATCCTGCGTGTTGGCCCAGGCCAGCCAGGCGAGTTCCAGGGCTGGTTCCGCCGCCACCAGGCGACCCTGGGCAAACAGGCGGCGACCCAGATCAGCCATGGAGGTGCCGGGCGCCCACTCCTTCAGTTTCTCGGTGGCCCGGTCGCGCTGGCCGTCCTCCATGAGGGCGGTGTAGACCTGCACGATCACTTCGTCGCGATTGCCCACGTTGTTGCGGATGGATTCATCCAGCAGGGCCAGTCCTTTTTCATGGTCGCCCTGCGACCACCAGGCCCACCCGAGATCACGCTGTGCGCCGGCATGCCGGGGCTCCAGAGCCAGCATGCGTTCGAGCGGCTTCATGGAATCTTTGCGGGGCACGCTGGCCGCCCAGTCGCGGTATACCTCCAGCAGGGTGGACCGGACCACGACGTCCGACGGAGCATCGCGGAGATAGTCTTCCAGACGTTCGGCGGCAACCGCATAGTCACCGGTATGCCGGTCTGCGCGTACCCGGCCGAGCAGGGCGAGGCGGCGCCCGTTGAGACCGCTGCGCACCTCTGTTTCAAAGCGTGCGGCCTCCGGGCTGTTTTGTATCAGCAGGGCCGCCAGTTTGAGGATGCGTCCCTGCTCATGTTCGGGCACCGCCGCCAGTAAATCGTTGGTCGATTGTTCCGCCTTGTCCGCCTGGCCAAGTTGCAGCTGGGTGTCAGCCACCCAGGCCGACCATTCCATGGCGGAGGGACTGAGGCTGATCCCTCGTTGCCAGGTACTGATGGCTTTTTCCGGCTGTCCGGCCTGGCGCAAGGCCCAACCGAGATCGCGCAGCGCGTTCAACCCGTCGGGACGATGGGTCAGCGACGCGTTGAAAGCGGCAATCGCTTTTTCAGGTTCACGCTGGGCCATCAGGGCAACGCCCCATCGGTCAAAGGCAAGGGCCGCCATGGGGTTGATGTTGGTTCCGGTCGGCCGTAGGTGGGCCAGGTGCCGGGCCGCCGTGTCAGGGTCTTGCGAGGCGAGATGAAACAGGGCCATGGCGGACGCGTAATCCGTCTCATTGGTAACGGCACGCGACCAGCGGGCGGCCAGTCGTGCGGCCGCGGGTCCATCGTTGTCATCCAGCAGGGTGGACAGCAGTCGGGCGACCAGGCCCCGGTCCAGTGCGGCTACTTCAGGGTCCGTCCATTGTTCGATGTTCGTGGCCAGCTCCCGGTAACGGCCCAGGTCCACCAGCGTGTGTTGCTGCCAGCGGGTGAGGTCTTCGTCCTTGGGCAGGAGGATTTGGGCCGGGAAAAAACTTTGCAGGGCCTCCTCCGGGCGGTGCATGAGCATGAGTACGCGGCCCTGCTGCTTCCAAGCCTCCCCATAGGCGGGGTCCAGTTCCAGGGCGTGCGAGGTCAGGGCCAGGGCGGCGGCGTTGTTGGTGGTCCCGACTGCTTCGCGCGCGTCGTGTACCAGACCGATGACGGACACCACCTCCTCGGCTTCCACCATGGAAAGAAGGGAGGCAGTCACCACAACCCAGCTGAAGGTGCGGAGAAATATTTGGCGGGTGGAAGGTGATTTGGCCATGGCGTTACAAATTGAATCGAATCACGGGGGACACGCCCGCGGGTAAAGTTTTTTCCCGCGGATACTCCAGGGCGAGGCGATGGGTGGGGAGAAACGCCGGCCAGGCCGTCAGGCCGGTCGCAGCCGCCGGATTGTTCATCAGGATGACCCAGGCATCGCCCGGGTGCAAGGTGGTGGACTGGGGCGTCAAAGCCGCGAGGTCCTTTTCCTCCAGCACGCGTACGACGCCGTACCCGTGATCGTGCAGGGCGGCGGCCAGCGTATCTTCGGATGCTGTCACGGCAAACCGCCGGACCAACGTGCGGGTCATGATGTGATCCAGGGCCTGGGCCAGTGCGGAAACGTACAGGTGCGCCTGGTCGGGCGTGAGGTCCTGCCCGCCATCAATACGTGGCACCACGTCCATGCCCAGGGCCGCCGCCTGCAAAACGTCTTCGCGTTGTTCGTCGCGGAGGGTGGGTGGTTGGCTGGCCTCGAACCAGGGGATCACGATGGAGCGCACATTGAGGCGGTCCGCCTCGCTCCAGGCCTGGAAGCCGTTACGGGCCAGGGCCACCACGCCCGGCGCAAGGTGGACCTCAAACCGGGAAACCGTCAGCGCGCTCTGTTCCGCTTCCACCCCGACGCGTCCGCGCACCGTGGCCCGGGTGAGGGGCAGGGGGCCCGCGCGTTCGCGCTCGTTTTCGAGCACCCAGAGACGGTTGCCGCGCAGTCGAATGGTATAGGTGGTCGCAACTGTGGATACGGTGACGTCGCTCCACGCCGCCAAGGTTTGCACCCGGCCGCCGAACTTTTCCTGAAGCGCTACCCCATCCGCGTGAACCCGCAGCCGCAGGTAATTGTCCGGCCCGGCGTGCCGGAGGTAGAGTAGTCCAGCCCCGCCGGGTCCCGGCTCCAGGGCCACGGTCACGTTGACGTCGGACCAGGCGCCGCTTCCTCGCACCCAGGCCTGCGCTCCAGGTTCCAGGCGCAAGCAACCGTTGCTGAAGGCGGCCGGACCTTGCAGGGACCACGCTGATGGATCATCCACCTGGGAGACATCGGAGGTACGGGGCGATGCCGAGTCCAGTGCGGCCAGCAGTTGACGGGCATCCCAGTCTGACGGCACCCGGATGCGCGATGCCTGTAGGGGATTCCGGTCCGGTCCATTAAAGGACTCGTCCGCCCGAGTGAAGGCCAGGCGATGGAACACGGCGATGGATTCCGCAATGGTCCCTGCCGCCAGAGGGTCCGCTCCGGGCCCGGTTCCATCATCCGCATACGGTAGCAGGAAGGCCATGTCTTCCGGTGCGCCCACGGCGCGCAACCGGTGACTGGCTTCGGCCACATCGGCCAGCACGCGGGCGCGATAGGCCTCATCGCTCTCGACGTGGCCGTCCGGTTGCGGCAGGCGTTGGGAGAGGTAGCGGGTGGGTTCGCCGTTGGCTGCGGTGCTGGTTTCCACCGCCTTATGGCCCATGCTGGCCAGACGCCAGTGCGGGTCCCGGGCAATTTTTCTCAGGTCCCGCGGGCGCAGAAAAAAGGTGTTCCAGCTATCCACCTTGGCGGTGGGCGCGAGCAGGGTGGCTACCGCGCCGGTACGCCGCAGCAGCGGGGTGGCGTGTACGTAACTGTCTTTGCGGCCGCCTTCGAAGAGCAGCAAAACGGCGCGTTCGGGCAGCGGGTGTCGCCCCTCCAGAAAGGCCAGGGCATCTTCCGGAAAAATGGTGTGGTAGCCGGCCCCGGCCAGGGCGGACAGATGCTCCTGCAACTGGGCCCGGGTGAGGCATCCCGCCGTGGGCTTGCGGGTGATGCCCGCGAAGGACAGGGCGTGGAAGCCGGACCAGTTGGACCAGGTGTCGGGCCGGCGGTCGGGCGGTGGCACCGGGCGGGCCAGCATGCGGATGCTGAACAGCACGAGCGCGATCACCACGGCCCACTGCATCAGATGGAATATCTTTTTCATGGCCGGTCAGCGGGTTCCCCACTTGCCGCGGGTCAGGGTCAGCATGGCCCACGGGAGTTGCCAGACCATGACCAGCATGTAGAAAAAGCAGAAGGGGATGCCGTAGATCCAGAGGTGGGAGCGCCGCACGAACAGGTAGACCGAGCTCATCATGCAGCTCATCAGCAGGATGCCGGCGAGGTACATCAGGGGGCTGATATGCTCGGCCAGGGGCAGATAGAGCAGGGCCCGGAACACAATAAGCGGGGCGATCACGGGCAGCAGAAAACCCAGATAAAACGAGAGGGACGCCAGGGGGGGCATCCGCCACATGAAGGTGCAGGCGCGCAGGCATTCGCGGAACCAGGAGCGCTTCCATCGCATCTGCTGGAACAGGAAGGTGCGGTAGTTTTCCGGCACGATGGTGGTGCAGCGGGCCCGTGACTGGTAGATGACCTTGCGTCCGCTGCGCAGCACAAAGTTGGTCAGGGATCGGTCATCGCCAAAGGTGGTGGGCACGCCCATCCACCGCTGATTCAGCCAGGCCAGGGAGTGCTGATGAAAGACCTCGCGTCGGTAGGCGGCAAAGGGGCCGGAGAGGCAGGTCACACAATCAAAGATGCTCTCCGCGGCTTTCATGACCCGGAAACTGGTGTAGTAGCGGACGGCCTGCATCTTGGTCAGCAGGTTGGTCCAGGCGTTCTCCACATCGCAGTGTCCGGTGGCGGCGCCCACCTCGGGATCGGCGAATGCGTCCACGATGTGGCGGATGGCGTCGGGTTGGAAGAAACTGTCCGAATCGGAGAGAATGAGGATGTCGCCGGTGGCCAGTTGCGCGCCCGCAGCCAGCGCGCCCCGCTTGCCCATGGAGCGTTCCAGATTGACCAGGATCAGCTCGGGATATCTCTTCTGCACGTCCAGCATGATGGAGAAACTCTTGTCCCGGCTGCCGTCGTTGACCGCGATCACCTGCAGGCGGTCGCGGGGATAGGAAACCTCGAGGGCCTGCACCAGGGTGCGTTCGATGAATTTTTCCTCGTCGTAAACTGGAAAGATGATGCTGACCATGGGCAGCGGAGCATGGCTGACCGGAGGCGGACGATAAAAGGCGGCGAATAGAAAACGGGTCAGCAGGAATCCACCCACCAGCAGGCTATACAGGAAAACCGGAGTGTCGAACCAGAAATAGTAAATGTTCTCCAGTTTGATCAGCAGGACCAGGATTACCGTCACCAGGAGCGCCAGGGTGGCAAAACCGCGCATGATGGGCCAGGTGGTGCGGGCCAGCGCGGCGCTGATGGGAATTTTAAACTGGATGCCGGCCTGCCGCCGGACCTCGTCGCGGCGGCGTACTTCGCCCTCAATGGTGTAGGGGCCACGGGTGAATTCTTCCGGCAAGGTGCCCTCGGGCACGCTGAAATTCATGCGCACGCGCGTCTCCGTCGCGGGCACGTCGATGTTTTCCAGCAGCAAGCCGCCGTCGGAAATGTCGAGCGCGGTGGCCTGATACACCCGTGCTTGCGTCCCTTCACCCACATGGATGGTGACGGGAAACTTGCTGCGGTAGCGTGGATTCATCCGCCGGTCAATAGCGTTGGGGCGCGACATGGCTCGCTGCCGCCGATCCACCTTGGGCACCGGGTATTTGGGATTCTCAGGAAACATGGAGCTGTCTTAAAAATTTGCGCGCGCGAATATCGTCAGGAAGGCGGTCTATTCTTGCTTAGGAAACCGCCACCGCGTCATCGCCCGCGCGCCTTTGCCCGCAATCCATCACTTCCTTGCCAGTGTGGTCGTTGGGCCGGTCTTGCGCAAGTGCAAAGGCGGGCGTGAGTTACCAATTTCCAGTGGCTTCGATGGCCAGGTGGCAGCGCAGGAACGCGTCCACCACGCGGGGGTCAAATTGGGTTCCGCGGTTGCGTTTGATTTCGGCCAGCGCGGCTTCCACGGACATAGCCCGTCGGTACACCCTGTTCGAGCGCATGGCATCGTAGGCGTCAATGACCGAAAAGATGCGGGCCCCGATCAGGATTTCCTCACCTTTCAAGCCCCGCGGATAGCCGGTGCCATCGAAGTGTTCATGATGCGAATAGACCAGTTCAGCGACCCGTTCCAAATACGCGCTGGCCTTGAGCAGCCGATAACCCACCTCCGGGTGGCTCATCATGATGGTGCGTTCTTCGGGCGACAGTTGCGCCGGCTTGAGCAGGATGGTGTCGGGGATGCAGATTTTGCCGATGTCGTGCAGCAGGGCGCCCCGGGCCAGATCCTCGCGCTCAGACTGCGAAAGCCCCATTTCACGGGCCAGGATGACCGACAGGTCGCGCACGCGTGTGCTGTGGTGGGCGGTGCTTTTCTCCCGGGCATCCAGCAGGCCGGCCATGGCTTCCAGGGTAAAGTCGTAGGACGTGCGCACCTGGTCCAGGGCGGTCCGCAGGGCCGCGCTCTTTTCCCGCACCATTTCTTCCAGGTGGTTCTGGTAGCGATTATTTTCTTTTTTCAGGTTGCGGTATTCCAGGGCCCGCTCGGTGATGGCGGTCAGCTGCTCGGGAAGAACCGGCTTTTCGATGAAATCATACGCGCCCCGGCGCAGGCAGGTGATGGCGTTGTCCAGGGTGGCGTGGCCGGTGATCACGATCTTGATCATCGACTCATCCAGCGAACGCAATTCATCCATCAGTTCCAGGCCGCTGAGGCCCGGGAGGTTCAGGTCGGTGATCACCACGTCAAAGGTGCCCGGGGCGGCCCGCACGGCTTCCAGAGCGCCGGGTGCGCCGGTTTCCACCCGGACTTCGTAGCCGGATTTCCGGAGCACCCGGGCCAGCAGGGGCCCCACGGACGGATCGTCGTCTACTACGAGAATACTGCCCCGCGTGCGCAGCGGTACGTTGTCGGCCGGCGCCAGGGGCACGCGCTGCTCGTCTTCTGCCGGCAGCCCGGGCAGCTGATCGGCCTGATGCAGGCACACCCGGTTGCGGCCCTGCTTCTTGGCCATGTAGAGCGCCGCGTCCGCGTGGGCCAGCAGCTGCTCGCTGGAATCATCCTGGACGCCCATGCTGGTGGCGACGCCGATGGACGCGCTGAGCTGGAGGCCGCCGATGCTCTTCTCGCAGAACACATGGTGACGCAGCGCATAGAGCAGGCGTTCACCGAAGGCGATGCAGTCGACCGCGCCCGCCTGGGGCAGCACCACCACCACCTCGTCGCCGCCGTAGCGGCCGATAATGTCGGATTCGCGGGCTACGCGTTCCACCACCCGCGAAAATTCGCGCAGGATTTCATCACCACGCAGATGGCCGTGGGTGTCGTTCAGATTTTTGAACTCATCAATGTCAATGACGGCCACGCCCACCGCCCAGTGGTAGCGGCGCCCCATCATCCAGATGCGCTGAAACTCCTCTTCCAGTCCCTTGCGGTTGTACAGCCCGGTCAGGCTGTCCCGCACCGCCAGTTGCCGCATGCGGGCCAGCGCGGTCAGCACCGTGGCCAGCTGGTTGGCGGCGTGATAGAGGAAACCCGCGTGGGCGGAATGGAAGGCGTCCGCATCCGCCGCGCCCAGGGCCAGCAAGCCCTGAATCTCGCCGTTGGTGATGATGGGCACGGTGAAGGAGCTGCCGACCCGGCGCGCTCCCTGTTCGTTGCAGCCCGAGGGGTCGAAAAAAACGCGGAGCGAGTCGCGCGGACGTGGTTTCCCGCTCAGCGACTCGTAGCGCTGCAACACCTCGCGCTCCAGGGCCAGCACGAATTCCTGCGCCACCGGCTTCATGGTGTTGAGGTACAACGCATGCTCGTCCGCCTGGAGATTGAGCACGGCCACGGCATCGCACGAGACCAGATTGCCCAGCCCGTGGCTGAGCGATTGCATGGCTTTTTCCAGGCTCTCCGCGGCAATGGCCTGCTCGCTGAACCGGCGCAGCAGGGCCAGCTGGTCCTGCACATGGTCCAGGCTGTGGGTGGCCGACATCTCCACCAGCTGTTTCTTTTCCTGGGCTTCCGCCATGACATTGTCCAGCAGGGTCTGCATGTGGATGGGTTTTTCCAGCATGCGGGTGACCCCGTGGCGCAAGGCGTGCGCGCGCGACTCCTCGTCGGCGTTGCCGGAAAGAATGACAATGCCGAGCCAGGGCCACATGCTGCGCGCTTCCTGGAGAAACGCCGAGCCGCCCATGTCCCGCATGCGCAAGTCCACCAGGGCCACATCAAAGTCGCGGTGCAGCAAGATGCGTAGCCCGGCCCGCCCGTCATCGGCCGTTTCCACCTGAAAACCCTGCCGGGTCAGGATGGTGCGGATCAGATTCCGAATCGGTTCCTCGTCGTCGAGGACCAGAACCCGGATGTTGGTCCCGGGCAGTTTGGAGGTGGTTTCGCTCATGCCGTAGTACGACCATGCTAGTAAATGAGGGCATGCTTATCAACCCTCGGCCCGTGATGCCGATCATTTCCTTCCGCCGCGGGCTGGCTTGCCCGGCCCGGTAGGCGTATAGTCGGATCATGTTTGGATATGGACATACCCTGCGCGTGGAAGGAGTCACGCGCCTGCTCCTGTTCGGCACCGTGGCGGTGTATCTGGTGCAGTTTGTGCTCCGCCTGGCCGGGGTGGATGGCATGACCGGCCTGCTGGGGTTGAGCGTGGGCGGCATGTTGCAGCATCACTATTGGCAACTGTTGTCGTATATGCTGTTGCACGGAAGCCCGCTGCACCTGCTGGTGAACATGTTGATGCTGTTTTTCCTGGGCGCCGAAATGGAACTCAGCCTGGGCCGCCGCCATTTTCTCGCCCTCTACGCCCTGTCCGGCGTGCTGGGCGGGCTGGGCTGGCTGCTGTTGACCTGGCCGTACGAAGGCGTCTGCGTGGGTGCCTCCGGTGCGCTGTTCGGCCTGCTGGGCGGATTCGCCGTGCTGTTCCCGCAGCGCGAGGTGACCTTGCTGCTCTTCTTCGTGTTCCCGATCACCATGCGGGCGTGGGTGCTGGCCGTGCTGCTGGGCGTGGTCCAGTTTTTTCTCATGATGTCGTCCGCGGCCGGCGGGGTGGCCTATGCCGCCCATCTGGCCGGTGGCGTGGCCGGCGCGGTGTATGTGCTGGCGCTGTTCCGGCCCGAGTTGGCCCGTGCCGGCTGGCAGCGTGGCCAGGACCACGTGCGCGAGGTGGGCGAAAACCGCCGGGCCAACCGGCTGCGCACCGAACGGGTGGAAATGGACCGCCTGCTGGACAAAGTGGCGCATAAGGGTCTGCACAGCCTCTCCGCGGCGGAACGTACCCAGTTAGAAAAAGCCAGCGCCCGGTTGCGCGACCGCTGATCTGCGCGGGCTAAGGAAATGGCCACGCCGCGCGGTCCATCCACACTTCCACCGCGCGGTGACCGGCCACGGCCTGGCCGGCCGGCAGGGCGGCGGGCTCGCGGATCAATCGCTCCGCCATGGCACGCTTGCCCGCGCCGCTGACCACAAAAAGAATGCGCTGCACCGCACGCAGGAAGCGCGGGGTGACGCTGACCCCGTTTAATCCATCCGGCCGCGCCACGGATTGGGCCAGGGCCTGCTGGCCGTCCGCGATATGGCGGGCGGTGAAGAGCGAGGCGGTGTGTCCGTCCGCGCCTAGTCCGAGCAGGCCCAGCGGCACGGTGCCGCCCTGGTCGAGATAGCGCTGCAGCGTGTCCTGATAGGCGGCGGTCGCTTCGGCCAGCGGCAACTCACCGTGTACGCGGAGAATGTGATCCGGCGTCAGCCCCCACGCATGCAGCAGGGGCTGAATCTGGCCCGCATTGCTGTGCGGGCTGTCCAAGGGGACATGACGATCGTCGCTGAACAGAACGTGAAGTTGCGGGCACAGCGTTGGCGGCCGGGCGGCCAGCCGGGCATAGGCGGCCAGCGGGGTCGTGCCGCCAGCCAGCATGATGGCATGGGGCTTCGCGGCCGGGCGGGTGGCTTCGCGCGTGAGTTCCTCGGCCACCGCTTCGGTCAGCGCTTCGGCGGTGGACCAGCAACGCGCCCGCAGCATGACCCCGCAGGCCGGTTGTGGTTTGAGGTCCATGATGGCCGGGTGGGCGTGGGCCGCAGCCTCAACCTTTGAATTCCGTGACCAGGGCCGACACTGTGGCCTTGGCATCGCCGAACAGCATGCGCGTGTTTTCCTTGAAAAAGAGCGGATTTTCCACACCCGCGAAGCCGGGCTTCATGCTGCGCTTGAGCACGATGCAGGTGCGGGCTTCATCCACGTTGATGATGGGCATGCCATACAGCGGGCTCGCTTTGTCTTCCCGCGCGGCCGGGTTCACCACGTCGTTGG
>CAYTVN010000033.1:0-16250 GCA_964441655.1 uncultured Verrucomicrobiota bacterium
CCATCGAGGACCCCATCGAATACGAGATGGCGGGAGTGAACCAGATTCACGTGAAGCCGGAGATCGGGCTGACCTTTGCGGTGGGCCTGCGCCATATTTTGCGCCAGGACCCCGACGTCATCATGGTGGGCGAAATTCGCGACAAGGAGACGGCGGAAATCGCCATTCGCGCCGCGCTGACCGGGCATCTGGTGTTCAGCACGCTGCACACCAACGACTCGCCGGGTGCGGTGACCCGCTTGACCGACATGGGTATCGAGCCCTTCCTGATCGCCTCCTCGGTGGAAGGCCTGGTGGCCCAGCGACTGGTGCGCCGCCTGTGCCCGAAGTGCCGCAAGCCGTGGAAGATCGACGAAGCCTTCCTGGATGGCATCGGCTTCCCGAAGGAGCGCCTGCACGAGGGCACCATTTACGAGGCGGGCAGTTGCGAGGAATGCCGGGGCACCGGGTTCCGCGGGCGCACCGGCATCTATGAAATTCTTGTCATCAGCGACCACATCCGGCCCCTGGTGGTGGCCCGCGCCTCCTCCAGCATCATCAAGGCGGAGGCCATCAAGCGCGGCATGCGTACCTTGCGCGAGGACGGCTGGACCAAGGTCTTGAAGGGCGTGACCACGCTGGAGGAAGTGCTGCGGGTTTCCGAGGAAGACGAAGCCCTGGCCGAGACGTAAGAAAAGTTACGGGTTGCATGTTGCATGTTTCAAGTTGGTGGAATCTGCAACCTGCAACTTGGAACCTGAAACTTGGAACTTGAAACTTAAAAAATGCCTCGTTTTTCCTATAGCGCACGCTCCACCACCGGCGAAAAAGTGGAAGGCACCGTCGAGGCGCCTGACCGTCGCCTGGCGCTGATGCAGCTGGAGCGCGGCGGCCTGGTCCCGGTTTCTGTGAAGGAGGCGGCCGCGGGCGCGCCGGTACCGGCTCCCGCCAAGACGCCCGCCAAGGCTCCGGGCAAGACCCCGGGCAAGCCGACGACGGCCAAATTTCAGTGGAATTTCGGCGGCACGCAGGCTCCGCGCATGAACCTGCGCGAAACCCTGTTTTTTGCGCGCGAACTAAGCGATCTGTTGTCCAGCGGCATGACGCTGGGGAACGCGCTGCATACGTTGTCCCGCCGCAAAACCAAGTCGGACCAGGACCGCATGGTGGTGGAGTTACGCGACGAGATCATCAAGGGCTCCAGCCTGTCCGACGCGTTGTCCCGTTATCCCGACACCTTTTCCAATCTGTTCGTCAGCATGGTGCGGGCGGGCGAGGCCGGCGGCGCGGTGAACGACGCCCTGGGCCGGCTGGTCAAACACTACGAGCGCGTGCTGGAGGCCCGGGAGAAAATCGTGGGGGCCATGATTTATCCGGCCATCGTGTTGTTCGTGGGTGTGTTGACCATCGTGTTTACCATGACCTTTGTGATTCCCAAATTCTCCGTGGTTTTTGCCGAGCTGGGGGCCACCCTGCCGCTGCCCACCCGCATGCTGATCGCGGCCAGCAACTTCATGATTGCCTGGGGCTGGCTGCTGGCCCTGGCCGTGGTGGGCGCGGTGATTTTCATCAAGCGCTATATCCGCACCGAGGCGGGCGAGCGCCGGTGGCACGCCCTGATGCTGCGCATCCCGGTCATCAAAAAAATCGTCACCGCCAATGCCTTTGCCCAATTTGCCCGCACCCTCGGCGCGCTGCTGACCAACGGGGTCCCGGTGTTGCAGGCCCTGACCATTGTGGAGAACACGGTGGGCAACCGGCTTATTGCGGAGGAAATCCACAACGCGCGTGAGCGGGTGACCGACGGGTCCACCATCTCCGGCCCCCTGGCCGAGGGCAAGGTGTTCCCGGAATTGTTGACCGACATGCTGGCCGTGGGCGAGGAGGCGGGCGACATGAGCGGCTCGCTCCAGCACATCGCCCAGCGCTATGAATCGGACCTGGACCGCAGCATCAAGTTGATGACCACCGTGCTGGAGCCCATGATGATCCTGGGCATCGCACTGGGCGTGGGCTTTGTGGCCATGAGCATGCTGATGGCGGTGTTCAGTTTGACGAGTGGACTTAATGTTTGATTTCGGATGGCGGATTTCGGATGGCGGATGATGCAAAAACGGGAGGATGAAAGAATGAATACGACACGACGCACGCACGCAACCGGGAACGCCGGTTTTACCCTGGTGGAAATTCTGCTGGTGGTGGTGATCATCGGCATGCTGGCCACCATTGCGGCCATCAATGTGCCCAGGTTTCTCGGCCAGGGCCGGGAGGGCAAGGTGAAGGCGGACATCAACAGCATCGGGGCCGCGGTGGAAGCCTACAACATGGTGGAGGGAAAATATCCGGCCTCCCTGGCGGCGCTGACCGAGGGCAACGATCCGTACCTGAAGACCCTGCCCAAGGATCCGTGGGGCAGTGAATACCAGTACAACACGCCCAGCAGCCATGCCGGACATCGCTACGATATTTACTCCAACGGCGAAGGCGGCAAGCAAATCGGCACGTGGAACCTGAGCGAAAAACCCGGGTCCAATTCGTCGCCTTAGTCCGGATTTTTCACCGCGGAGCCGCAGAGGGCGCGGAGAGGGCCGACCCATGCAGGGCCATAGGATGAATCACTCTGGATTTCGCTCTGCGCACTCTGCGCCTCAGCGGTGAATGCTGTGTACAAGCTGGAGGTCGTGTGGACTTCATGATGCAGGATCGTTCAAGGCGGCGCGGTTTTACGCTCATTGAAATCCTGATCGTGGTGGTCATTGCCGGGATGATGGCGGCGATTGCCGTGCCCGGTTTCACCCGGGCCATGAAAGGGGCGGAGTTGCGCTCCGCGGCGCGCACCCTCACCATGGCCCATAAGTTCGCCCGCAATACTGCGGTGTTGCGCCAGACCCCGATGGCGCTGCTGGTGGACACCGAGGCCCGCATGATCGAGGTGCTGTCCCTGAGCAGTCGGAACAGCCTACAGCTCCGGGGTGGCTTTCTGGATGATCGTTCGGAGCGGGCCGCAGCCCCGCCGCCGGAGGACGGCGAACCGGCGCCCGCCGCGCCGCAGGAAAAGCCCGCCATCGAGAGCGAGCTGCAACGGACCTATGGACGTGAGGTTAGCCTGGACCTGTTTGCCACCGCGGATGGCCGGAAGGCCGAGGAACTCAATGGCGTGTATTGGGTGAGCTATTATCCCAACGGCATGTGCGACGGATTTCGCATCCGGCTGGCCGATGCCAACGGGCAGAAAGTAACCATCACCGCGGAAGGTATTTCCGGGGCGGCGGAAGTGATGTGGGAAAGATGAAGAAGAGTTCCAGGTTTCAGGTTGCAGGTTCCAAGTCCAGGAAGCGGGCCGGCCTTACCTTGGTCGAAGTTATCCTGGCCTTGATGATCATTGGTACGGGACTGGTGGCGTTGGTGGCGGCGGTTTCGCGCTGTCTGTCGGTGCCGCGGCTGGCCATGAATTTTGACACGGCCCGCGAGCTGTTGGGCCAGCTGGAAGCGGAGGAGCCGCTGCAAGGCGAGGAGGATATCGAGGACGCGGCCGGCTCCGGCACCTTTGATTCGCCCCACTCGAATTTCAGCTGGACGCGCACGGTGGAGCAGGAGGGCGAGGACGAGGAGGACGGCCTGTGGCGGGTGACCACCACCATACGCTGGACGGAAAATAACCGCGCTCGCAGCGAAGAGGTGGTGACGTTGTTCTACCGGAAGAAGAAATCATGAGAAGGAGCAAGGAGCAAGGAGTTGGCAGCTGGGAGGCGGAACGACGATCTGTGTGGCTCCCAACTCCCGGCTCCCAACTCCCAGATCCCTCTTCGGGCTTCACCCTCATTGAGGTCCTGGTGGCGGTGGCCATCCTGGCCACGGCGTTTACCATTGTGTGGACCACGTTTTCGGTTTCGCTGAGCGGTTGGCGGAAGGGGCAGGTGATGTTGGACCGGCTGCACCACGGGGATTTTGTGATGGAGCAGGTGGTGTCGGCCCTGCGCTCCGCGGCCTATTTTCCGGTCCGTCCCGACAAATACGGGTTCTGGCTGGAGGACCACGGGAAGGACGACGAGATCAGCTGGGTCACCTCGGGCAGTGCCTTCATGAAGCCGGACGATCCGCTGGCACGCGGGTTGCACCGGCTGTGGATCGGCATCGCGGACAACGACAACGGCGACGCATCGTTCGCGGTGCGGGCGGTGCCGCATTTCGCTGAAGATCTGGACATCAAGGATGCGGACCCCTGGTTCATTTCCAGCCGGGTGAAAGGCTTGGATTGCAAGGTGTGGGACAACGAGCAGGAGGATTGGGAGAACGAGTGGGAGAACACGAATACGGTGCCGCCGTTGATCCAGCTGACCCTGTACCTGGAACCGATGGAGCGGAATGGCGAGGAGGTTGTGGTGACGCGGCTGGTGGAAATTCCCATCGGTCCCATCACGCTCGGCAATGTCAATCGCTCGGTTACCAATCCCGGCCAGCCCGCCGCCGGCACCAATGCCGCACCCGGCGCCACCGAGTCGCCGGGTCCGCAGGGGGGAGAAGGCGCTGCCGCCCCCACGGGTGAGCGCACCGTCATCACGGGGCCGGGACCATGAGCACGCCATGAGCGCAAAAATCCGAAATCTATCGGACCGCCGAGGCTCCGCGCTCATCGTCGCGTTGTGGGTCATTTTGATCCTGACGATTCTGGTAGGCGGGATGGCTTTTGAGATGCGCGTGGAAGCCAACGTGGCCGGGTACTACCGCAAGCGGGTCAAGGCGCAGTATCTGGCCCAGGCGGGGGTGGAGTGGACCAAGGCCCTGTTGAACAAGCAGGTCGCGGAGGCGGTGGTGGACGGGGAGTTGAAGGTGGATGCGGACCAGGATGAGGATTTGGTGCGCAACGCGTACCGCGTGCAGAAAATGGGGCAGGGCTTTGAGGTGAAGCGCACGTTAGGGGCGGGGACCTTCTCGTTGAACGTACGCCCGGAGGCGGCCAAGGGCTTCAACATCAACACCCTGGCCCAGCAGGCGGCCACCGATCCGGACGCGCGCTGCGTGTTGGAGGAAATCCTGGATCAGGCGGAGGTCCCGCTGGAGTTGCAGGATGAGTTGATCGATTGCCTGATCGACTGGGTGGACCCGGGGGACGAACACCGCATCAATGGGGCGGAGACCGATGATCCCTTTTACGCGGACCGCGGGTACGAGGTGAAAAATGGCCCCTTGGATTCGGTGGAGGAACTGCTGCTCATCAAGGGCTGGACGGAAGCCATCGTGTTTGGCGGGCCACCCATCGAGAAGGACGGGGCGCCCCTGCCCGGGCTCTACACCAAATTTACGGTGTGGGGTGACGGCAAGTTGAGCGTAAACGACGCGGACGCCCTGTTGCTGCTCGGCATTTGTGACATTGATGAGCTGGTGGTGGAAGACATTCAGCGCGCGCGGCTGGGCGTGGACGGGGAGGCGGGTACGCTGGATGACGGCATCAAAGATTTGAACGAGGTGGCGGGCATGACGCCGCAGATTGCCAAGTGGCTGACCGTACGCGACACCAAGTTCCTGCGCGTGGTTTCCATTGGCGAAGTCGAGGGTGTGCGCAGCGGGATCTGGTGCATCCTGCAGGCGGACGGTGGCTCGGTGCTGCCGGTTTACTGGCGGGAAGAATCCATGGAGTGAGGCCGGGCCCCAGAATAGGCTTTCTTCAACCCCGGCAAATCGTTACCCATTAGCCATCAACCGTTTTACACATGTCCGATGATCTCATAACAGCGCTGGTATTGCGCCGCGGCGCGTTGTCCTGGA
Organism: uncultured Verrucomicrobiota bacterium; assembly: GCA_964441655.1. Classification (GTDB taxonomy): domain Bacteria; phylum Verrucomicrobiota; class Kiritimatiellia; order CAIVKH01; family CAIVKH01; genus CAYTVN01. Next base: position 5,746 of record CAYTVN010000033.1, read on the forward strand.
CGACGTTGCAGCGGAAGAAGAACCGTCTCGAAGTGGTGGAAAACAAGATCGCCACCTTTGAATGGCCGGCCGGGGTCACCGAATGGCAGGCGCCCGAAGTGGTGGAGCGGATCAAACCGCTGTGCGCCCAGATCAAAGGACGGGTAGCGCTGGCCCTGCCCACCGATTCCGTCCTGGTGCGAGTGGTTCGTCTGCCCACGGTGGAAGCGGATGAAATCCGCGACATGGTGGCCCTGCAGGTGGACAAGTTCTCCCCCTTTCCGGTGGACCAGATGTCGGTCAGCCAGGAGATTCTCAACCAGAGCGAAGGCGCCTCCCGGGTGGCCATTGTGGCGGCGCCGCTGGACATGGTTGCGCGCTGGGGCGCTGCGTTGCAGGCGGTCGAGTTGTTCCCCCGCGAGGTGGATGTCGAGGTGCTGGGGTGGTGGCGCCTGCTGAAGCAGGAGAAGCAGATTCCCGAAACCGGACGTCATCTGCTGCTGTTGTTGGAGGAGACGGGGGCGGAATTGCTGGTGGTACAGGATGGGGTGCCGGTTCTGATGCGCGCGCTGGGCCATCCCGCCGCGGGCACCTCGGCTGAAGCTGCGACGGAGTTGGCGGAGGAACTCAATTACACCCTGACCACGCTGGAGGCGGAGTGGGGGTCGGGCGGGGTTCAGGCCATACAGGTATGGCAGCGCGGCGCTTCTTCCACGGAATTTTTGCAGCGTTTGCGCGAGGAGTGTCAGCTGGAGGTGGAAACCCATCAGCTCGACCGGTTGCCCAGCTTGAGCGAGGGCCTGGCCCGGCGCTCCGCGGAACGCGGTCCGCACCTGGTGGACCTGGCCCCGCCGGATTGGAAGACCGCGCTGGAATCTCGAAAATTGAAGCGGGTGCTCATCATGACCGCGGCCGGCCTGGTGGCGACGTGGCTGCTGGCCGTGCTGGCTGTGGTGGGCGGTTTGCTGCTGGAAAACCGGCGGGTGGCCGCCCTGGAGACCGAGGTGGCGGCGCTCAAGAAGCCCGCGGCCGAAGTGGAGCAGATGAAACAGCAGGTGCGCTCGCTGGAGCGTTACGCCGCGCGCACCCATTCCGGTCTGGAGTGCCTGCGCGAAGTGGTGGCCCTGCTGCCCGAAGGCCCGGAGTTGAACGCCTTCACGTATAAGAAATACACGGAAGTCAACGTGCGCGGTGAAGCGGATTCCAGCGGGCCCATCTATGACTTCTTCCAAGCCCTGGAAAAATCCAGTTTGTTCAAAGAGGTCAAACCGGAGGGCGTCACCCAGCAGGCGCGGGCCGGCCGCGTGCGCTCGCAGTTCCGGGTCACCCTCATTCTCCCGGCGGAGGAGCCATGAAGCTGTCCCGCCGTGAATTGATCCTGGCCTTTTCCACCGGCGCGGTGGTGCTGCTGGGTCTCAGCTACCTGTTGGGCGAGCCCGCGGTCGGGCGCTGGCGCGCCGCGGTGGAGCGTCGCCAGAAGTTGAGCGATGAACGGAAGCTGGCCCAGCGCCTGATCGCGCAGCGCGGCGACTGGGAGGCCCGCTACCAGCAACAGCGGGCCGACATTCCGGTGCATGGCGCCAACGATCCGGTGAGTGCGCTGCTGCTGAAACGCGTTGAGCAGCTGGCTTCTGAGAACGGGCTGACCCTGTCCCGGGTGCAACCGGACAAGGAACGGAACATCGGCGATCTGTTCGAGCTGGCCATTGATTGCGCGTGGGACGGCACGCTGGAGACCCTGGTCCGTTTTCTCTATGCCGTGCAGAAACAGGGTGCTATTCTCGATATTCGGCAGCTGACGGTTTCGCCGGGCCAGGGTGCGCCGGATCGGTTGAAGGGTAATTTCACATTGTTTTTTGCCTTCCGTCGAATTGAAGCGGGGACCGGTGGCCCCGCCGCACCCGCACCCGCTGAACCCTCGCCCGCAGGTACTCCATGACCAACGCCCCGTCCGCCTCGTTACGTTCGACCCGGCTGTCCCGCGCCGCGCGCGGTCTGTTGGTGTGGATGGCCATCAGTCTGGGCTGGCCGGTTTTCCCGGCGGCCCACGCGCAGGACGCGGCGCCTGGCATGCCGGCGATGCCCACCCTGCCCGCCTCCAGCACGGGTGCCCCGGAAAAATTGATTCTCCTGAACTTCCGCGATGCGCCGCTGGATCAGGTATTGGAATTTGTGGCGGATTTGATGGGGCGGACCCTGATCAAATCGCCCGGCCTCAACGCCACCATCACCCTGAAGAGCCAGACCCGGCTCAGCGTGAAAGAAGGCATGGAAGCCATTGAGACCGTGCTCCAGATGAACAACGTCAGCCTGGTCCCCATGGGCGACAAATTCCTGAAGGTGGTGCAGACCGGCAACGCGCGCCAGGAAGGCATGCCCATCACAATCAACCTGCCCGACAAGCCGTTTGTCGAAGCCGACCAACTGGTCAGCCAGGTCATCGTCCTCAAGAATGTGGAGATCGCCGAGATCACGCCGATTATCCAGAGCCTGCTGCACGGCTACGGCAAGATTCAGCCCCTGGAGCGCAACAACAGCCTGCTGGTCACCGACACCGCGGCCAACCTGAAGCGCGTGATGGAAATCCTGGAGTACGTGGACCAGCCGGTGGATGCGAAGGTGGAAACCCGCATCTACGAAATCCGCTACGCCAAGGCCTCGGAAATCGCCAGCCGGCTGAATGAGCTGATCGCAGAGTCGCAGGCCAAGGAAGATAAACCGCGGGTGGACAATCAGGTCAACGTGCCGCCGGCCATCCAGGCCCTGCGTCCGGGCGGTGGCTCGCGAGGCGAAGCGGTGGAGAGCGCCGCCGCCCTGGCCGAGCGGGGCATCATCCGGGGCAAGGTGAAGATCATCGCGGACGAGCGCACCAACATCCTGTTCATCATTTCGCGGCTGGAAAATTTCCTCTTCTTCGATCGCATCGTGAACGTGCTCGATCGCACGGTGGATCCGGAAATTGCCGTGCGTGTGGTGGCGCTGGAATACGCCAAGGCGGAGGAAATTTCCGGCATCCTCAATGAATTTGTCGGCGCGGCGTCCCAGGAAAAAGGCACGGGAGCGCCCGATACCGCCACCGCAGCCGGCGCTGCGGCGGGCGGCGAGGCGGCCGCGGCGGACAGCCGCAGCCAGGCCTTGCGCGAGTTCATCGCCCAGCGCACCGAGCAGCGCAAGGTGGAAGGCGCGACGGCGGAGAAGGGCTCCTTCGGGCGCCTCTCGTCCGACACCAAGATTCTGGCCGACAAGCGCACCAACTCGCTGTTGCTCATGGGACGCAAGAGCGATTTGGACGCCCTGATCGAAGTCATTGACGGACTCGACATCATGCTGGCCCAGGTATTGATCGAAACCGTCATCATGGAAATCAACCTGGGCAAAGGCGTGGAGAGCGGCGTGGATTGGCTGCAGCGCTCGGTCACCGCCTACCAGCAGGAAACCAAGGGCCCGCGCGGCGGGCTGACCATCAACACGCCCATCGCCTCCTTCGGCGGCGGCTCAGCCATGAACGGAGACCCCACCTTCCGGTCCGGCAACAGCATCGTCACGCCCGCGGACGGCAACGCGGCGGTGGGCTCGGGTGCACTGAGTTACTACCTGACCTTCTTTGATCTGAACCTGGATGCGGTCATCAAGCTGGCCGCCAACTCGCGCGACGCCCGCGTGCTGTCCACCCCCGTGGTGCTGACCACGGACAACACCGAGGCCAAAATCAACATCGGCGAAGAGCGCCCGGTGGTCACCTCGTCCTCCACCACGGACACCGGCACCCAGACCCAGAACTTTGAATACCGCAACATCGGCATCGACCTCACGGTGACCCCGCGCATCAACCCGCAGCGGTATGTGGTCATGGAAATTGCCCAGAAGGCCGACAACGTGGGCGGCTTTGAGGTCATCAACGGCAACAACGTGCCCATCATCACCAAACGCGAAATCAATGCCCAGATTGCCGTGAACAGTCGCAACACCATTGTGCTGGGCGGATTGGTCAGCACCGACAAATCAAAATCCCGCACCAAAATTCCCATTCTGGGCGATATACCGCTGCTCGGCGCCTTCTTCCGTTCGGATTCGCGTACCGAGGCGCGCACGGAACTGCTGGTGCTGATTACGCCTTATGTTTTGATGACGCCGGATGAAGCCCGCCAGGAAACCGTGCGCCTGCACAAGAATTCCCTGTCCTCCTCCACCAAGTGGCCGGTGGGCTGGTCGGATAGCGAGATGGGTACCATGACGCGCAAGGAGATGGATGAAATCCTGAAGCAGCGTCAGACCGTCAACACGGCCCCGTTGGTGCGCGATGTATTCCCGTTCCGGCGCTCGGACACCACCAATGCGCCTGCACCGGAATCGGATGCAGTCGTTCCCGCGGAAACCTTTTCGCCCGAGGCCGAACCGGTAGAGGTGGAAACCATCGTGGTGCCGGATGACACGAAATCTGAAAGCGAAGCGCCGGAGCCGGTAGCGGCCGAACCGGAGGAGCCGGCGCCGGTTCCCGAACCCGCATCGGATAAGCCGGTGGCCCTTCCGCCCGTAACCCTTAATTCCTCGCCGTCTCCCGACCAACCGGTTCCCCGCTAAACACCGGAGTCGGAAGCCGGGTAACTTCGGAGGCCGATATGTTGCGCCGACTCATTCTTTCTTTCACCTGTCTGGGTTTGCTGGCCGCGGGATGCCGTCCCAAGTCAGCGCCGCCGGAGGCTGCCGTCGTCGACCCGGCGGTCCACTCGTCGCGAGTGGCTGTTCTGCTTTTTGAGGATAACCTCGATTTCGCGGCCACCGATGCTCCCGGCGCGGGCCAGGCGGTGTACCAGGCCCAGGTGGAGGGGTTGGTGGAGGCTTTGCGAAAGCGCGGCGTGCCGGCGGAACGTGTGGTGGTTCCCCCCGAGGGCGTGGATACGCTGGATCTCGCCGGATATGGCGCGGCGGTCATCGTAGACACGTTTATGATTCTCCCCAAGACGCGCGCGCAGCTGGAAGTCTTTGTTGAGCAGGGTGGCGTGCTGGTGGGGTTCTACGAAGTTGGCCGCTTCCCGGGTGCCTGGGTGGATCCCTGGCCGTTTGCAGAATTCTTCGGACTCAAGGCGCTCATTCCCAGCATTGGGGGTGCGGGTGTGCTGGCGGCGCCCGCGGGGTTCTATCAAATTGCCGACGTGGTGGACCCGACCTCACCACTGATGGTCGGCCTCAACCGACAGTTGAACTGGGGTGAGCAGGCGCGGCACGTGTGGCCGGTGGTATCCGCTGGTGCCACCGTCGTGGCTGTCTTCCCACGCCAGTTGGTGCTATCGCCGGGCCATCCGGATCCGGTGGTGGTGGAGGAATCGCTCCCCGCCGTGACCGATCAGCGCCGGGGCCGGGGCCGGGCGGTTTATGTTTCTGTGCTGCCGCCCGGGCGCACGTTTGGCGGGTGGGACGGTGTGCCGGATGCTTTGACCGTGGTGGCGAATGCGGTGGCCCTGGCCGCGCCCGCGCCCGTAGAGAAAAAAGATCGTCCGGCTGAGCTTGCGCTGGCCGTGAACCAGCTGGGCTACGCGCCTCGCTGGCCCCGCACCGTCGTCGTGCGTGTGCGCGGCGGAGCGACCAACCAGCCCGTGGCGGGAACGTATAGCGTGCGCAACGAGGCGGGCGCGGAAGTGGCAACGGGTGTGGTGAAGGCGTGGCCCGGCGCGCTTTGGCACAGTCGTCATGCCACCGTGGATCTGACGGCGCTGCAGGATCCCGGCCGGTATCAACTTGCGGTGGAGATCGAGGGCACGGTGGCCGAGCAATCCTTCCGCGTACTGGAACCCGGCGTCGCGAGCACACAATTGGGTGAATGGATGCTGGCCTACCTCGATTCATCCAAGTGTGGCGTGACCTGTCATCAGGATGCGCCGCTGGCGGGCGGCCTGCATGCGACCACGGATGATTCCACGGTGCGACTGGAGGACATGCTGGATCTTGTTCAGGCCTTGACGTGGTATGTGGAACGCCGGCCCGACGATGCGCGGATGGCCTACGAGTTTGAGCGGGCCCTGATGTGGTGCTGGCGCATGCGGGGGGATGACGGCATGCCCGCAGCGGCCGTGCGTCCCGTGGGGGAAGCGGCGCCAGGGGTAAAAGCCAGGGACGACCAGCGCCCCCGCGAAATCGAGCGGCTGAATTCCGTGTCGAATGCCGTTCGCTATGCCGCCATCATGGCGCGCGCGGTCAAACCGGCACGCGAGCACATCAGCCTGAACCTGGCCCAGGAATTGTCGGTGGCGGCCGAGCGGGCCTACCGGCGCATACGCGAGGAGCCGCTGGTCAACACGGCGGATATCGGCTGGCGGCTCTGGGCTGCTGTTGAGGTGTATCGCCTGAACCAGCAGCCCGATTATCTGGAGGACGCCCAGCGCGAGGTGACGCGTTTGTTTGCGCGCCAGCTGGATCGCGACAAGGTTCCCGGCACCTCGATCTATGGCGATTTTTATGCGGATGGGGAACGCTCTTCTCTCTCGCCACTGCAGTACGAGCGGCACCGCGCCGTGGGATTGTATCGGGGATTGATGGAGGTATATCGCGTCCTGCCGGAAGGAACGACCCGTGATGACGTGCGCTCCGTTCTGGATCGGTTTATGCAGGGTTTCCTGCTCAACGGATCAGCCCTTTCACCCTATGGCCAGTTGATCGCCGCGCTGGAGCCGATGGGCGCCCCGCGCCCGCGCCCCGGTAATCGCGGTGGTTTTGAGCCTCCGGAATCTTTCCAGATTCGCTGGTTTGCGGGCCGCAGTAGTCCGGTCGGGGAATCGGGTTTGAACGCCGACCTGCTGACCCTGTCGGCAATAGCTCTGGAGTGGGCGCGGGAAACCGGACAGGCTCCGCTGGAGCAACTGGCGTTGCAACAACTGAACTGGTTGCTCGGCGTCAATCCGCTGGGCCTGAATCAGTTGGCGGCCGGGCCGGTGGTACCGGGCGGCATCACCGGTCGGGCTGATCATCCGGTCTGGACGACGGCTTCGGTGGGGCGTGGCGAAGAGGCGCCCAACGCGGCCCTCCTGTCCGTGCTGGCCGCGCTGCCGGACGACGCGCGTTGATCCACTTCCGGCTTTTTTATCGGTTAGGGTTTGGTTAGCGTAGGCCCCCACATCGGAGGCGTATGCAAAGTATCAACCAGCTGTTTGGCGAGTCCCCCTTCAAGCACATGGTGGATCATGTGCGCAAAATTCATCAGTGCGTGGAGCTGATCCGCCCCATCGCGGAGGCCATCCTGGCCGGTGAAACGGAAAAGTTGCGCTCCTTGCAGGACGACATGTCGCGCACCGAGTACGAGGCCGATCAGCTCAAGGATGAAATCCGGCAGAACCTGCCCCGGCGTTTTTTCCTGCCCGTGAATCGCGATGATATTCTGAGCTTTGTGCGCCAGCTGGACCGCATGGCGGATGACGCGGAAGACTTCGCCGTGGTCTCCACCTTTCGCAAGCTGGATATCCCCGCCGAGCTGCGGCCGGATTTCATGGCCCTGGTGGACAAGGTGGTGCAGGTGAGCGAGATGCTGCTCGATGTGGCGGAGGATCTGGCCAAGCTGCAAAAGGAATCCTTCGAGGGGCCGGAGGCGGAACGGGTCATGGAAAAAATCCAGCAGGTCTGTCACATGGAATGGGAGTCCGACAAGCTGAGCCGGCGTTGTGCGCGCCACTACTACTCGGCTTCCACCATGGATGCCGTGACCATCATCCTGCTCGAAAAACTTTGCAAGGCCCTCACCGGCATTGCCGACCACGCAGAAAACGTGGGCAAAAACCTGCGCCTGATGATCATCCGCCGCTGACCGCCCGGAGCTTACCTCCATGACGGAACAGGTCTTTCTAATCGTCGCCCTGGCCGCCGCCTTCTATATGGCGTGGAACATCGGGGCCAACGATGTGGCCAACGCCTTCGGCACCTCGGTCGGTTCGGGGGCCATCAGCTTCAGGCAGGCCCTGGTCTTTGCCGCCATCTTTGAGTTCGCCGGGGCCTTCCTGGTGGGCTCGCATGTGTCGGATACCATCAAGGGCAACATCGTTCATCCATCGGTTTTCGCGCACGACCCGATGCTGTTCGCGACCGGCATGCTGTCGGCTTTGATCGCCGCCGGGATCTGGCTTAACCTGGCCACCTTCATGGGGCAGCCTGTTTCCACCACGCATTCCATCATCGGAGCGGTGGTTGGATTCGGCCTGGTGGCGGCGGGTCCGGCCGCGGTGCAGTGGCACAAGATGGGGCGTATCGCCGCCAGTTGGTTTGTTTCCCCGGTGGCGGGCGCCCTCATAGCCTTCCTCATTTACTATGCCATCCGCAAGTTTGTGCTGCGCAGCAGCCATCCGGCCCGACGGGCCGGCAAAGCCCTGCCGGTCGGGCTTGCCGCCACCTGCTTCGTAATGATTTTTTCGGGTGTGGTCGATCTGTTGCCGCGCCTGCTGCCGAACCTGAAGGGGCACGCGTTGCACGGTACCGCCGTGGTGAGCGGACTCTTGGCCGCCGGCCTGGGTGGCTGGCTGGGCTGGCTGTATTGGCGCAGGGCCAGCACCGCGGGCTCGCTGGACGAACAGTACGAGCTGGTCGAGAAGCGCTTCGGTCGGCTGCAAATTATCACGGCCTGCTATATGGCCTTTGCCCACGGGGCCAACGATGTGGCCAATGCCATCGGCCCGGTGGCCGGCATCCTGCAGGCCCTCAAGGGGAATATTGCCGCCAAGACCGCGGTGCCATCCTGGGTGTTGTTTTTCGGCGGGCTGGGCATCGTGATTGGCCTGGCGACCTACGGCTACAAAGTCATGGCGGCCGTGGGGTCCAAAATCACCGAAGTCACCCCGACGCGCGGCTTCTCCGCTGAATTCGCCACTGCGACCACCGTGCTGGTCAGCTCCCTCATTGGCCTGCCCATTTCCACGACCTTCGTTCTGGTGGGCGCCGTGATGGGCGTAGGGTTTGCCCGCGGCTTCGGAGCCATTGACCTGGTCGTGGTGAAGCGGATCTTTCTTTCCTGGGTCATCACCATTCCCTGTTCGGCCCTGCTGTCGGCTCTGCTTTACCTCGTCCTGCGCGCGCTGGTAAAGTGACCGGGCATGCCCAAGCCGCGCCTATTCTGGAAACTGTTTACCGCCCTTACCGCCACCGGACTGTTGATTCTATTGGCCCTGGTCCTGCTCGTCATGCGCGGGCATGAACAGTTTGTGGTGCGGGAGCAGGAGCAGCAGCTGGAAGTGATCGCCCGTCTGGCGGCGGATGAATTGACGCCTCACCTCGGACCCGGCCGGGAAGCCGCCTTGCAGACGGCGGTGCAGCGCCTGGATCAGCGCAGCGGCGCACGTCTGACCGTCATTCGATCCGATGGTGTGGTGCTGGCAGACTCGCGCCGCGCGGCGGCCTCGCTGGAAGATCACGCCGGCCGTCCCGAAATTAAGCAGGCGCTGGCCGGCCACACGGGACACGCGCGCCGGTACAGCACCTCGGTCGGCATGCGTATGCTGTACGTGGCGGTGCCGGTGGAAGGCGCCTCCGCCGTGGTACGGCTGGCGCTGCCCGACCTCGCGCTGCATACCCTGGTGAAATCGTTGCATCGGCGCGTGACACTGGTCGCCCTTGCGCTGGTGGCGGTGACGGCCTTGATCGGGGCCTGGCTGTCCTGGCAGTTGAGCCGACCTCTGCAGGCCATGCGCCGGGTGGCCCACGAACTGGCCGAAGGGCGCGCCGAAACCGTGGACTGGCCGACGCCGGATACCCGCGAAAGCGCGGCCCTGGTGGATGCACTGCGGCGGATGTCGGGCCGGTTGCAGGACAAGGTGGCTGACGTGGAGGGCTTGCTGGCCGAGCAAAAAACCATTTTTGCCAGCATGGTGGATGGGGTGTTGCTGGTCGACCGCGAGGGCCGCGTGGTGGATATCAATCGCGCCGCCGCACTGTGGTTTGGTTGCGATCCCGCCGCCGTTCGCGGGCGTCCGGTTTTGGAGGTGGCCCGGCATGCCCGGCTGGCCGAGTTGGTGCAGCGAACCCTGGCTGGCCCGGGGCCGGTGGAGGGCGACCTGGAATTACACGGCCCGCACGAGGTGCAGGTGCAGGTGCACGGGGCGCCCATTCGCAACCGGACGGGACGCGTCGCCGCCGTGTTGGTGATGACCGATGTCACGCGGTTGCGCGATATGGAAAAAGCGCACCGGGATTTTGTCGCCAATGCCTCCCACGAGCTGAAGACCCCGATCACCGCCATCAAGGGATTTGCCGAGACGCTGGCGGGCGACGATCTGGATGCCGCGCAAACCCGTAAATTTGCGGGCATCGTGGCCCGGCAATCGGACCACCTGTCCATCCTGATTGAGGATCTGCTTGAATTGACCCGCCTTGAACATCAGAGCGATCGGGGTCCGGTGGAGCGCGAGAACGTTGCCGTCTCGAGCGTGATCTGGGCGGCGGTGGAAACGTGTACCGGCGAAGCGCAGGAAAAGGGCATCAGCATCAGCGTACATTGTCCGGAGGAGTTGACGTTCGCCCTGCACGTGTCGTTGATCCAGCGCGCGCTCACCAAC
>CAYTVN010000034.1:0-16202 GCA_964441655.1 uncultured Verrucomicrobiota bacterium
GCCTCGTCGCGCATGCCGCCCAGGGACATGCGCACAAACTTGCGGCCCAGCGCGCGCGCGATCGACTGGCCGAGCGACGTCTTGCCCACGCCGGGCGGCCCCACAAAGCACAGGATGGGCCCCTTCATGTCGCGCTTGAGCTTGAGTACCGAAAGATATTCGAGGATGCGGTCTTTGACCGTCTTCAGGTCGTAATGGTCCTCGTCCAAAATGACGCGGGCCTTCTTGATGTCCAGATGATCCTCGGTGACGGTGGTCCACGGCATGTCGCACAGCAGGTCGAGGTAGGTTCGGATCACCCCGTATTCGGGGGAGGCGGAGGGCACCGCCTGCATGCGTTCCCGCTCCTTGCGTGCCACCTTCTCCACCTCCGGCGGCATGCCGGCCTTGGTGATGCGGGCATCCAGATCGGTGGCATCGGCCACCGTGGGGTCGGATTCGCCCAGTTCCTTGCGGATGGCCTTCATCTGTTCGCGCAGGAAAAACTCACGCTGGTTCTTGGAGAAGGTCTGGTGCACCTGGTTCTGGATTTCGGTGCCCACGCGCAGCACCTCGCGCTCGCGGTTCAGCAGCGGGCTCAGTTTTTCCAGGCGCGCCCGGGCCCGGGCATCGGCCAGCAGGATCTGGCGATCCTCCAGCGACAGATTCAGGTTGGCGGCCAGCAGGTCGGCCAGCCGTCCCGGATCTTCGGTGTTGACCACGGCGATCTTTAATTCGTCGGGCAGGGTGGGGGAAAGGGTGATGATTTCCGTGAAGACCTGGGTGGCCGAGCGGCCGAGGGCCGCCAGCTCGATGGAGTTTTCGATCTGGTCCGGCTGCACGGTGTAGGTGCAGCGCAGGTACGGGGTGGCCGCTTCCGGCTCCTTGATCAGGCAGCGCGATACGCCTTGCACCAGCACACGCACCGAATCGTCGGGAAAGCGCAGCATCTTGAGCACGCGCGCGATGCAGCCCGCGGGGTGCAGGTCGGACAGGGTTACCGCGTCGTCCGCCTGGGCGCCGTTGCGCTGCAGGGCGGTGATCAGAAACCGGCTGCCCGCCACCGTCTCCTCCACCAGTTTGATGGAGCGCGCGGTATTCACCACCAGGGGGGCGATCATGCCCGGAAAAACCACCACGTCGGCCAGGGGCAGCACGGGCAATACCGCGGGCATGGTTTCGTCGCCCGGTCGCCGGGTGGTGACCGGCTCCGCCTCCATCTCGTCCTCGTGTCGTTGGGGATCAGCCGCCATGTCAGGGTACCTGGATGTGTATGCGTGTGGGCTGGGTGGTGGGGGTGCGCGGCAGATGGATTTCCACCAGGCCGCCCTGCACGGTGGCCCGGGCCGCGGAGCCATCCACCCCGAAGGGCAGGGGCACCACGCGCTCGAAGGCGCCGTATTCAATTTCCATCTGGCGATAGCGGATGCCCGCCTTGGTCTGGTCGCAGGCGGGGCCGCGCCGCACCCCGCGAATGATCAGCGCCTGTTCCTCCAGCTGGATCTCCAGGGAGTCCGCCGGCACGCCCGCCACTTCCAGGCGGATGACCAGGCCGTCCTCGCATTCGTAGACGTCGGTATTGGGATTCCATCCCGTGCCGGCATGGGTGCCGGTCAGCTTGCGCTGAAGCTGATTCCACTGGGCCATGAAACTGCGGTCCATAGATGACGGTTCCTCGGGTTGCGCCATCAGAATACGCCCGCACCGCCTTTCACTCAAGGGGAAGCGAATATCGGCGACCGCGGCGGGCCATCGCTCACTGTGTTTCCAGCAGTGTATATTTTCGGTCCTGCACGAGCACCCGCGCGGGCAGTCGCGCCACTGAGCCGGTCACGCGATTCAGATGGTGTGAACTCGCCAGGACAAAGGCCGCTTGGCCATGTAGGTTTTGCAGGTGCCCGTATAATTGTCGCACATACTCCTCCGAGGACAGTTTGCCGTCGGTCTTTATCAGGGGAAGCGCGGTCGCGGGCGATGGGTTTCTCAGATAGAACTCCAGTCCTGCAGGTGCGTGCGTGTAGTAGACAGGAGCGAGTGGACGTTGTGCGGCGCGCTTTCCATCCGTGATCAGGTCGCGTGTGGATTCACCAAGCATGGGTCGTTCGTAGCGTCGCACCACGTCCAGCAGGCTGGCATAGGCGACTAGGATCAGTCCGGTGGCGGGCAGGAGCCAGAGGGTGGGCGGGCTGCGTTTCAACTGGATCAGCAGCCCTGCGAGGGCGATGGCGCTCAGCACCGTGGAGCCATGAATCCAATGATCCGGGTGGGCCTGAGCGTGTCCGATGAACATTATGAGCGCGGGCAGCAACAGGGCCAGCACGGCGACCAGCCGCGGGGCCCAGGGGAAGGTCCAACCCTGTTTTTCATGGTGCCACAGGTGTGCCGCGGTCAGCAGGGCCAGTGGCGGAAGGGCGGGCAGGATATAGGTGGGCAGCTTGGAACGGCACGCGGAGAAAAAGACCAGGATCATCAGAATGTGCAGGATCAGCCCGCCTTCCGGGACGCTCCTGCGCAAGGCTGTCCAGCCGCGCTTGCGCAGGGAGACCAGAATCGGCAGCCAGGGGAAGACGGCGACCGGCAGCACCGCCCAGAAAAACCAGAAGGGCTCCGAGCGTTTATGCGTGTTGGTAAAAAAACGGTCCAGCAATTCGTAACGCACGAAGTAGTCCAACCGATCCGGCTGTTGATAAATCATCAGCAGGTACCAGGATGCGCCCAGCAACAGGGCCAGCAAGAGGCCCGGCCAGAAGAAGATGGATCGGGCTGCGCCGGTGGGGCGGGCGGCGATGCGAAAGGCCAGCTGGGCAAGCAGAATGATGATGCAGCCCACCGGACCCTTGGTCAGAAAGGCGAGTCCGTGCGCGAGATAGTAGAGCCAGCGTTGATGCGATTTCCCCTCTTCCTGCCAGCGCAGCCAGGCCCAACTGCCCAGGGTGACCCACAAGGTCAGGAGCATGTTGGGATCGCAGAGACGGGCCGTGGCAAAAAAGAGTGGTGAGCCGAGCAAGATCAAGGCGGCAAAGAGGGCATGGCGGGCGCCCAGCCAGCGTCGGGCCAATGACCAGGTGAGTAACAGGGTACCGAAGGCGGCGACGGCCGGGATGGTGCGGGCGCTCCACTCGTTGACGCCGCCCAGCTTGAAACAAAGGGCGGTCAGCCAGTAGATCAGGGGCGGTTTGGTCAGGTGTGGATGGCCCTGAAAGTGCGGGACGATCCAGTCGCCCGCGCGGAGCATTTCATAGGCCACGCTGGCATAGCGGCCCTCGTCGGGTTCGTTGAGCCCGCGCACGCCGAGTTGCCAGGTCAGGGCCAGCAAGCTGATGCATACGGTGAACAACAGGGAGTGTCGCGTGCTCATTCGACAAATTGCGCTCCGTTTCGCCCGGTGGGGTGGGTTCACGCGTCAACGGTGCTGAAATCCTCTTCCTCCAAACGTCCGGTTTTTTTTAGCCAACGCACCCAAGCATAGCCCAGCGTGACCGGAACCAGGAACATGATCAGGAGAAGCATTTCATCTTTATGCGATCCCCCGTCCAACCGAAATAACGTCCAGAAACGTATACCAACCGCGGCCAGAATCCAGGCAAAGGTGGTGCCATATTCCTTGTTCAGCACACGTTTCCACTGGAAGGCCAAGCCGTCGATGGAAATGGAAAAACCATGCCAGTCCGGCCACAGCCGGTTCACATGGTCGGCGTAATCATCGTATGCGGGGCCAAACTTTCCGCGCAGGAAGTTTTCCTCCGCGGCGATGATGCAGAGGTAGATGAACAGCACGGCGGGGATGCCTGCGAGCAGGGCGGCCGGAGAGCCGAAGATCAGCGCAATACCGCAAAAGATCAGGATGTTGCCGAGGTACAGCGGGTTGCGTGTGTGGGAAAAAACGCCGCCGGTGATGAGGCGGCCCGCCCAGATATGCTGTTTCTTTCCGCCCCGCTTGATGTATTCGTAACCGATCGTCATGCCCCGCAAAAGCTGCCCGGCCATACAGATGGCCAGCCCCGCCGCATCCAGGAAAATATCCAGGCGGTAGTCGCCTCCGGGGAAGCCGGGCCGGCTGCACAACACGCCCAGCAGCATCAGCAGCGGAAAGACCCGGTTGCGGTACTTAAAGAAGAAGTTTCCGACGGCGATGAGCCGGGGGTTCATTTGAAGGCAATCATCCCGCAGAAGTTGTACCACTTGAAAAACATATCCACGTGGCTGAACCCACCCCGTTTGAGCAGTTCGATGTTCTCCTCCACCCGGTACGGAATGAGGACGTTTTCCAGCTCTTCGCGCTTTTTGGCGATCTCCATGGTGGAGTATCCGTTGCGCTGCTTCATTTCGTAGTAGAGCTTGATGAAGGTCCGGTTGAAGAGGGAGTCATTGCCCAGCACCTTCTCAACCAATATCACGCAGCCGCCTTCCTGAAGTCCGGCATGCAGGTTGCGTACCAGGGTATCCCGGTACAACGGACGTACAAACTGAAGCACCAGGTTGACCACCATCACGGAAGCGGAGGCGAACGCATAGCCCTGGTTGAGGTCCGCGTAGTGAAGGTTCCAGCGCGTGTCATTCTGCTGGCTCAGACGAAGCCGGGCCCGTTCCAGCATGGCTTCCGAATTGTCGAGTCCCGTGAATTGCACATCCCCGGGGACCATCTTCATCAGCGTGGCCATGGTAATCCCGGTGGAGCAGCCGAGATCGTAGATGGTTGAACCGGGCTGGGCAAATTCCCTCGCCAGTTCGCCGATCATGCGCTGCAGTTCCGTGTATTGCGGGATGCTGCGGTCGAGCATGTCGTCAAACACCTCCGCCGTTTTTTCGCCGAAATTGAAGCCGCTGGCTTCGGCCTCTTTGGTGACGAACAAGGTGTCGCGTTTCATGAGAATGGGGTACCCGCTGTAAAACTTCATGCTGCCCGGTGACGGATGGGCGGGCAAAACGATACGCCTTACATTTGTGTCAGGTGGTGGCGGTCGGACTGGCCGGAACGGTGGTAAAACCGATTTCGATGGAGGTGCCCTGCGGGGCATGGTCGCGCAGGGTGAGGGTGGTCTGATGGATGCGGGCAATTTCCACCGCGATGGCCAGTCCCAGTCCCGCGCCCGGTGTTTCGGGGCGGTTGCCTTTATTGAAACGTTCCAGAACTTGCTGGCGCTGGGCCACTGGAATGCCGGGCCCCTCGTCCTCGATGCGCACCAGCGCCCGGGGTTGCGCGGTCACCCGCGTGATATGACTCTGGACCAAACCGCCGGGTGGAGAAAAGCGGATGGCATTGTCCAATAAATTGGCGAAGAGTTGCTCCAGCAGAATCTCGTCCCCCATCACCCATACCGGTCCCGCATTGCGCACTTCCATGCGCACCCCTTTTTCATCCGCCAGGATGGATAAGCTGTCCTGCACCCGGTGCAGGACGCCGGCCAGATCGACGACCGTGAACCGGCCGGACCACCGGCCGGATTCCAGCTCCGAAAGGGCCAGCATTTGCTCCACCGCTTGCGACCATAGCTGCAGGCGTTCCAAAACCACGTGAAGGGTTTCGCGATAATCCTGTTCCGATCGATGCCGGTTCAAGGTGACTTCCACCTGGGCACGTAAAGCCGCCAGCGGCGTACGCAACTGATGGGAGGCGTGGACGCTGAAGCGGCGCATGCGGTCCAGGTCGTCCTGGTAACGATCAAACGCCTGATTAAGCGCCTGGACCAGGCTGGTCAATTCGGCCGGGCCGGAGGGAATGGGCATCCGCTCCGAGAGCTGACCGCCGGCAATACGGGTGGCCATTTCGGTTGCTTCGGCCACCGGGTTGGTCATGCGGCGTGCCAGCCACCAGCCCAAGCCAAGCACCACGGGCATGAGGGCCAGGTTGACGGAAAGGATGGCAATGAACTCGGATACAGGCGCCTCCTCGTGATCTACCGGGCCGCGCAGTTGCCGTAGATAATCATGCGCCAGGTCGGCCGAGAAATTCAGGGCGAAACAAAAAAGCATGAATCCGATGAGCAGAAGGAAAAAACGTGCGCGCAGGGTCAGCTTCATGGTGTCTCCCCCAGGCGATAGCCGATGCCGCGCACCGTCAGCAGGGGTGGACAGCCCGGGATCTCCGCCAGCTTCCGTCGTAACCGGCTCAGGCTGACGTCGATCACATTATCCATGGCGGTGGCCCTGGATTGTATTTGCCACACGTGTCGGGCCAGCATTTCGCGGGAGGCGGGTCGACCGTGCAGTCGCATGAGATAGACCAGCAGCACCACCTCGCGGGCGGATAAATCCAGCGGCTGGCCATGTACGCTCACCACGTGCGCGTTCAGGTCGGCCGTCATGGCCCCGTAGCGCAAATGGGTTTCCACGTCTTTCGTGCGGCGCAAGACGGCTTGAATGCGGGCAATCAGCTCCGCCACGGCAAAGGGTTTGACCAGGTAGTCGTCGGCCCCGCGCTTCAAACCGTCCAGTCGGTTGGCCAGTACGCCTCTCGCCGTGATGATGATAACAGGCAGCGTTTCCTCGGTATGCCGAAGTTCATCCAACAAGACCATGCCGTCCTCTCCCGGAAGGGTCAGATCCAGAATCACCAATTCAACTGGGTGTTGCTTTAATTGCTGCCGGGCACTCGGGACCGTGGCCGCCCAATGGACGACAAACCCGTCTTCCCGCAGACCAACCTGCAGGGCCTGCGCCAGCACCTCGTCATCTTCAACCAACAGCACTACACTCATGGGTGGGATATCCATACTACGATGGAGAAACATTCGCCAGCCCGGCTCGTTGCCAAAGCACGCTGGCCGCGGGGGTGGTGTCCGTGGTAGCCTGAACCCCATGACTGTTGAATCCTGCCAGGTGCTGGTGGTGGAGGACGATGCCCGGGTCGCTTCCAGCCTCGTCCAGGGATTATCTGAAAACGGGTACTCCGTGGTTGCCGTGAAATCTGCAGAGGCCGCGTTGAAGCATCTGGGCGCCCAGCGGGTGGACCTGGTTTTGCTGGATCTGGGCCTGCCCGGTCGCGATGGCCTGGACGTGTTGCGCGAGTTGCGAGGGCGCCAGGACGCCACCCCCGTGCTGGTGCTGACCGCGCGCGATGCGCTCCCGGATCGGGTCAAGGGGCTCGATGCAGGTGCAGATGATTATTTGGTCAAACCTTTTGCCTTCTCCGAACTGCTGGCCCGTGTGCGCGCGCTGCTGCGCCGGGCCGTATCCGCCGAACCCACCCGGCTGAAGCTGGCTGATCTGGAGGTGGATCTGGTGGGACGCATCGCCCAGCGGGCCGGGCAATCGCTAGCCCTCACCACCCGCGAGTTCGACCTGCTGGCCTATCTGCTGCGCTGCGCCGGTCAGGCGGTGACCCGCGATATGCTGGCCCGCGATGTGTGGAAGGAAACGTCGCGGGCCACCCCGCTGGACAACGTAATCGACGTCCACATCTCCCATCTGCGCGAAAAAATTGACCGGGATGCGCCGGTGAAGCTGCTTCACACCATCCGCGGCGTCGGCTTCATCATGGAGCCCGAGACGTGAAGGGCAGCCTGCGCAAACGCTACGTGTTGTGGATGCTGCTGATGGTCGGTTCCCTGATCGCCCTGCAATTCCTAGCCTTTGGTGTTTACGAGCTGGCCGAGATTGATTCCTGGAAGAACAGCGAAGAGGTGGAGGAGGAGGTGGGCGAAATCGCGGTGTTGCTGGCGGTGGATGCCGTCATTTTGCCTCTGGTATTCTTGATTTCATGGATGATCTCCGGGCGCATGTTGCAACCATTGCACGCGGTGGCCGACACCGCCCAGCGCATCAGCGCCGGCCGCCTGCAGGAACGCACCACCACTCCCATTCCAGATGATGAAATGGCCGGTCTGGTCCAGACCGTCAATCTGGCCTTTGACAAGTATCAGGGGGTGCTGCGCCAGCTGGAACAATTCACCAGTGATGCCTCGCATCAGCTGCGCACACCGCTGGCGGCCATGCGCATGTTGGGGGAGGTGAGCCTGCAGCGCACGCGTAGCCCGAATGAATACCGGGAAACCATCGGCGGCATGCTGGAGGAAGCCGCGCGCATGGGAGATATCGTGGACAAGCTGCTGCTGCTGGCCCGCCTGGAGCCCCAGCGGGTGCGGGAGCGCTTCGAGGACGTGGACCTCAGCCGGTTGGCCGCGGCGGTGGTGGAGTCGTTCAGCCTGTTCGCGCAGGATCGAGGCGTGGCGTTGAAAACGGAAGCGGTATCCGGCCTGCGCGTACGCGGGGACGGCGGGCTGCTGCGCCAGGTCCTCTCCAATTTGCTGGATAATGCCTTGCGGCATACGCCCGCGGGCGGCTGGATCACGGTGCGGGTGAGCCGCGAAGGGGGCGACCTTCAGGTCGGAGTTCAGGACTCCGGTCCAGGCATTCCGGCCGAATACCGCCCGCTGATTTTCGAACGTTTTGTGCGCGTGCCCGGCACGCCATCGCCCGGCTCCGGGCTCGGGCTGGCCATCGTCGCCGACATCGTCAAAGTGCACGGCGGTTCGGTCGCCCTGGCCGACACGGAGTCCGGCGCACATTTCGTGATACGCCTTCCCGCCGCCCAGGGCTGAGCGGTTCACCCGCGCCAGCGCGCGATGTTTTTCTGCCGGGCCAGCATGCCCACCAGATGGCTGGATACGGGAATGGTCAGCATCTGGAAGAAAATGGCCAGGGCCAGCTTCAGTCCGCTCACTTCGGGCGCTAGATCCAGCCACAGGGCAATCAGAAGCAGAAAAATTCCCAGCGAACTGGCCTTGGCCACGGCGTGGGAGCGGCAGTACAGGTCGGGCAGGCGCAGCAGTCCGATGGCCGAGGTGATCATCAGGAACAGGCCGGTGACCAGGCACAGCGCGATCACAATGTCCTTCATGGTGCTTCTCCATGGGGCGGATCGGGTCGGGTTGTATCCTCATCCTGGTCATCCGTGCGTTGCAGGTAAAACACAAAGGCGGTGGCGCCTGAAAATCCGAGCAGGCTGTAGATCAGGATCAGCTCAATATAATCCGTGCTCTGCCATTGCATGGACAGCAGCGCGATGATGCCCACCGCGCAGGTGGTGATGAGATCGAAGGCCAGGATGCGGTCCAGCACGGTGGGGCCGCGGGCCATGCGGATCAAGGCCAGCACGATGCCCAGGGTGAGGAGGACGATGCCGGCGGGAATAATAATTTCGTTCATCGGGTGAAGGCCAGGATGGGTTCGATCAGTTGGCGTTGAATGTCGCGCTGGATGGCGGCGGCATCCGCGGCATCCAGCGCATGCACGGTCAGGTGGCGATAATCATCGCTGATGCGGATGCTGACCGTGCCCGGGGTCAGGGTGATGCAATAGGTCAGCAGCAGGATTTCGGGCGGGCGGAGAGCCGACACGTCCAGGTCCACAAAGCCCGGCTGGAGCTGCGCGCGCGGGCGGAGCAGCACGGTGGTGGCCACGGTGAAGTTGGAAACCAGGAACTGCCACAGGAAATACAGCGCGAACCGAACCATGGCCTGGGTGCGACGGATGTAGGTGGCCCCGTCGGGCAGCAATCCGCGGAAGGCCGCGATCAGGGCATAGCTGGTGATGAAGCCAAGGATGAACGACGGCACGCCGGGCTGGCTGCTCAGCAGCAACCACAGTGTGGCCATGATCATGTTGAGGCTGAAGGCCATCATGGCGGGGCCTCCCCTTTGCCGGTGAAGGCGTGCACGGCGATGGCATACCCGTCGGCATCCAGCACGCCGTCGGCGGCGCGGCGGGCCAGCTGGTATACCGGTTCCGCACAGAGGCCAAGGCCCAGGGCCAGCAAGGCCGTGAGGCCGGTTAGCGCGGCCATCCGGCGCCAGCCTACGCAGGTCAGGGCGGGGGTGGTTCCCTCGGGCGCGGGCCGCCAGAAGGCGTAGTGCCATACCCGCAGCAGGGCGATGAGGGTCATCCCGCTGGTGAGGAGGATCGCGGCCAGGCTGACATAGGCGCCAGCGGCAAAGCCCGCCTGCAGGACAGCGAGTTTGGCCCAGAACCCGCTGAGCGGGGGAAGGCCGATGAGGGAAAAGGCGAGGGCGAGAAATACCACGCCGAACGCGGGGGCGGATTTCCAGAGCCCGCCCATGCGGGTGAACTGGTCGCTGCCCGACAGACGGGTGGCCACGCCGCCCGCGAAGAACAGTCCGGATTTTACCACCACGTCCTGGATCAGATAGAAGATGCAGGCGGTGACGCCGAGCGGTGTGAACCAGCCGAGGGCGAGCGCCATCACGCCGACTGCCGACACCACCTGGAAGGAGAGGAGTCCGCGGATGAAGCCGCGGGCCAGCGAGCCCAGTCCGCCCGCGAGCACGGTCAGCAGGGCCATGGCGCCCAGGGTCTGGTGCAGCGCGGTGAGCTCGTGCGGCATCACGGTGCCGAGCACGCGCAGCAACACGTAGAGGCCGACCTTGGTCAGCAGTCCGGCATACACCGCGGCCAGCGGGGTGGCCAGGATGGGGTAGCTGTTGGGCAGCCAGAAATAGAGCGGGAACAAACCCGCCTTCAGGCCGAACACGCTGAGCAGCATAAAGGCCAGCACGGTCAACCGGGGATCGGCGGACATCCCGGCCAGCCGCTCGTGGAGCAGGGCGTAGTTCAGGGTGCCGGCCAGCGCGTAGAGCAGCCCCGCCGCGCAGATGAACAGGGTGCTGCCGATGAGGTTGAGGGCGAGGTAGGGGTAGGCCTGTTTGACCTCCCAGTCGTCCGCCTCCAGGGTGAGCAGGGCGTAGGAGGAAATCAGCATCACTTCAAAGCCGACGAACAGGTTGAACAGGTCGCCCGTGATGAAGGACAGGTTGATGCCCATGAGCAGGAATTGCAGCAGGGGCAGACGCAGCGGATGCTCGGACGTGCTGCGCGACTCGGCATAGCCGTAGAGGATCGCCAGCAGGACGGTGCCGGAGGCGAGCAAGACCATGAGCGCGCTCAGCGGGTCCACGGCGATGATGATGCCGGCGCGCAGCGACCATTCCCCGAGGCCCAGCACGAGCACGCCCCCGGCCAGCGCGCGGGACAGCAGCCAGCCCGCGAACGCGAATTGTCCGAAGGCGGCCAGCGCCACCGCCGTGCGGCGGGCCCGCGAGGGACGCCACCAGAACAGCGCCAGCAGCGCGGTCAGCAAGGGCAGCACCAGGGGCAGGACGGGGGCATTCATTCGTCGTCCGCCTCCGGGGCCTGGTCCTCGTACAGCGTCACCGCGTTGGTGGTCTTATGGTCGAGGAAGAGCCGGTAGAGCAGCATCACCAGATAGGCCGTGACCCCGAAGCCGATCACGATGGCGGTGAGAATCAGGGCCTGGGGCAGCGGGTCCACCCGCGGACCGGCCACGGCGGTGATCAGGGGCGCCATCTTGCCCGCGGGATCGCCCGACATGCTGAGGATCAGCAGGTTGGCCGCGTTGGACAAAATGACGAAGCCGAACAGGATTTTGATGAAGCTGCTGTGCAGGATCAAATAGATGGCGCAGGTGAAGAGCAGGCCCACCAGCAGGGCGGTGTCAAGGGGCATGGCGATCTCCCGGGGCGGAGGTTTCTTCGATCTCGCGTTCCAGGTGCGAACTGTAGCGGCGGCGGTCGGCGGGCGACAGCGCAGGCAGTCCGGAGGTGGATTTGCCCAGGGTCAGAATGATTTTCGCGGTGATGCCGACCACTACCAGGTAGACCCCGCCGTCGAACAGCAGCGGGGTGCCCAGATGGAGGTCGCCGAACAGCGGAAGGTGATGCAGGTGGATATGAAAATGCTCCAGGAAGGTCTGCCCGAAAAAAACGGGGGCCAGCGAGGTCAGCGCGGCCAGCAGCAGCCCGCCCGCCGCCAGCCGGATGGGATCAAAGCGCAGGTAGCGGTCCACCTCCTGTGCGCCGAGGGCGAGGGCCAGCAGCAGGATGGAAACGCCGGTGGCGAGGCCTGCGATGAAGCCGCCGCCGGGATAGTTATGACCGCGCAGCATCAGGTAGAGGGCGAACAGGTTGATGATGAAAAACAGGAACTGCACCACGGTGCGGAAGATGTAGGAGGAGAGCCCGCTTTTCATGTCAGGGCTTCTCCCTTCGTTCCGCTTCGGCAAATCCAGCCGGCCCGGCGGCCCCGTCCCGGAATTCGGCGGGCGTCCGCTTGTAGCGCAGCAGCAGGCCCAGACAGCCCAGGGTGGCCACCAGCAGCACGGTGATTTCGCCCAGCGTGTCGAAGCCGCGGAAATCAATCAGCACCGTGTTGACCGCGTTATGGCCCTGGGCCAGGCGGACGGTTTCGTTAAGAAAAAACGTGCCCAGCTGGTCGGGGTAGGGCTTCGCGGTCATGACCAGAATCAGCAGGGTCATGGTGCATCCGGTGACCAGGGCCAGGACCAGGTTGAGGGTGCGCCGTTGCGGGGAGGCCGGGTGTTCCTGCTCGCCGCGTTCCGCGGAGCGGGGAAAGCGTCCGAGCAGAAGCAGGATCAGAATCAGGCTGACCGCCTCCACCAGAATCTGGGTCAGGGCTAGGTCGGGGGCGCGGTAGATCACGAAGTAGAACGTGGTGAGGAAGCCCGCCACGGACAACGCGATCAGCTGGGTGGTCCACCGGCGCAGGATCAGCACCCCCAGCACAGCCAGGCTGATGAGGGCGGCGACAAAGACCCGCAGCGGATCCACGGTGCCCGCGGTGACGGCGTGTGGCAGGGCCCGGAGCTGCTCGCCCAGGCCGGCCGCCCAGGCGCTGCCGATGAGCAGTGCGAGCATGGCCACGAGGGCGATGGGCAGGTAGGCCATGGGCCGGTCCACCTGGCTCCAGCGGGTCCACGTGCGCGCGCCTGACACCAGGGCTTTCACGCTCCGCTCAAAGCCCAGGTCAAACTGTATCCAGCGCGGCACGGCGCCTTCGAACAAGCCGAGGTGATGACCGTGCCAGCCCAGTCCCAACCCGGCCAGGAGAACGCTTGTGCTGATCATGAATTCCGTGGTCCAGCCATGCCACAGGTGCAGGTGCCCGGGTGCGATGTCGTGCAGGCCGGCCACGTAGCCGTATTCGGACAGGGCTTCCCAGGCGTGGGGGCACAGGCCCAGGCTCAAGCTGGCCAGCGTGAGCAGGAGGGGCGGCGCGTACAGCCTTATGGCGGGGCGGTGGGCGTGGGCGGCCCCGTCGCTGCGCGGGGCGCCCAGGAAGATGCGGATAAAAAGCCGGGTGGCCAGGGCCATGTTCAGGACGGCGGAAACGATGAGTGTGAACAGGGCCGTGCGGGCGCCCGGCTGGCCCATTTCCACCGCCTCCAGCAGCACGGCCAGCGCGACTTCCTTGCTGAGGAATCCGGTGGTGCCGAACACGGCACCCATGGAGGCCAGGCCCAGCGCCGCGGCCAGGGTGGCGGCGGGCAGGCGGCGGGCCAGGCCGCCCAGCTCGCGCACATCGCGGGTGTGGCAGGTGTGGTCGATCAGACCGGCCAGCATGAACAGGCCGCCTTTGTAGAGCGTGTGGTTCAGGATGTGCAGGTAGTCGAAGTGGACGCCGGTCCACGCCCCCACGCCGTAACTCCCGCACAAAAAGCCGAGCTGGCTCACCGTGGTGAAGGCCAGTATGGCCTTGAGATCGGTTTGGCGCAGGGCCAGCACGATGCCGAGCAGCATGGTGAAGAAGCCCGTGCCCACCAGCATCGGCGCCCACAGGTCGGACCCGCTCAGGATGGGAAAGAAGCGGGCGCAGAGAAAGACGCCCAGTTTCACCATGGTGGCGGAATGCAGGTAGGCGCTGACCGGGGTGGGTGCGGCCATGGCGTTGGGCAGCCAGAAAAAGAAGGGGAACTGCGCCGACTTGCCAAACGCGCCGACCATGATCAAGGCCACGGCGGTGCGCCCGGTGGAGGAATCCAGCCAGCCCGCGGGCACGCCGTGCATCAGCTCGGAAATGCGGTAGGTGCCGGCATCCCGGCCGAGCAGCAGCAAGCCCGCCAGCATGACCAGCCCGGTGAGCCCGGTGACCAGCAGTGCCTGGCGCGCGCCCACCCGCGAAACCTTTTGCTCGTGCAGAAAGCCGATGAGCAGGAAGGAGGCCACGCCGGTGAGTTCCCAGAAGGCGAACAGAATCAGGATGTGATCGGCCAGCACGGTGCCCAGCATGGCCGCCATAAAAAGGATCAGGTAGGCATAGAACCGGCCGTGATGCTGGTAGTGGTCATCGAGATAGGCGGTGGCGTACAGCACGATGAGCAGGCCGACCCCGGACACGATCAGGGCGAAGAACAGCGAAAGACCGTCCAGCCGGAAAGCCAGGTCCACACCCAATGCCGGAACCCACGACCACTGCATGACCACATCGGGCTGGTGACCGGCCTGGCGGGCGGCCAGCAGCAGCAGCGCGGTACAACCCGCGGGAAACAGCAGCGCCAGCCAGCCGGTGTGGCGGCCCAGGCGACGTCCCGCCACGGCCAACGCCGCATGCCCGAGCAGGGGCAGCAGGACGGTCAGCAGTATGAGGGTGGCGATGTCCATGGCGGTGTGGCAGCATAAAATAATGGCGAATATGTAATTCGCCAGTTCATTCGGTTGCTTTTCTTTGCCGGTCGACCCGGGGTGGGCGGCAATCGGGACCCGCTTGCGTGGCGAAGGCTTAGGACCTAAACTCGCCCGCATGCCATCCACGAATGAGCCCACAGGCTATCGCGTGCTGATTCTCTCGGCCAGCGCCGGTTCCGGCCATGTGCGGGCCGCCGCCGCCATCGAACAGGTGTGCCGCACCCGTCCGGTCATCAGCGAAGTGCGCAACGTGGATGCACTGACCTATACCAACCAGCTGTTCCGCCGGTTCTATTCCAAGTTTTACTTCCAGCTCATGCGCAACATGCCCACGCTGCTGGGCTGGTTCTACGACAACCTGGACGAACCCTGGAAAACCGAGCGCATGCGTCTGATGCTGAGCCGGCTCAACACCCGGCCGCTGGTGCGCATGATCCGCGAGTTCAACCCCGACATCACCATCTGCACCCACTTCCTGCCCGCCGAGATCATTTCCTATCTGATCGCCAAGGAAGCCATCCAGGCCCGCCTGTCCATCGTGGTCACGGATCTCGATGTGCATGCCATGTGGCTGTCGCGCCAGTTTCACCATTATTTCGTAGCCCTGCCCGAATCGCGCGAGCACCTGATCCGCACCGGCCTGCCCGCGGACCGCATCACTGTGTCGGGCATCCCGGTGGACCAGGCCTTCCGCGAGCCCCAGGACCGGGCCGCCCTGTGCGCGCAGCACCAGGTGGACCCCGGACTGCCCCTGGTGGTGGTGTCCATGGGCGCGGTGGGCAAGGTGGTGGCGGATGATATCGTGCGCATTTTGAGCCACGTGCGAACGCCCTGCCAGATGGTCTTTGTGTGCGGCACCCACCACGAAGTGGCGGAGCGCCTGCGCGAACAGGTCAGCCAGGCCGGGCCGGGCGTGGTCAGGTTCCGTGTGCTGGGCCAGACCCAGGTCATGCATGAGTGGATGAAGATGGCCACCCTGCTCATCGGAAAACCCGGCGGCCTGACCGTGGCGGAATGCCTGACCGTGGGCCTGCCCATGCTGATGTTTATGCCCATTCCCGGCCAGGAAGAGCGCAACAGCGATCACCTGCTGGAGTGCGGGGTGGCGGCCAAATGCAACCAGATCACCACCCTGGCCTTCAAGGTGGACGAACTGCTGGGCGACCCGGCCCGCTTGCAGCGCATGCGCGAGTCGGCCCGCGCCCTCGGCCACCCGCAAGCCGCCGAGACCGTGGTTGACACGTTGCTGAACCAGTTTAATTTGGAATCCATTCGCGTTCCGAAGACGGACGAATAAACAGGAGATTGAATATGAAATCGAACATGATGCGTTGGGTGATGGTGGCGCTGTGCGGTCTGGCCATGCAGGTTCAGGCCGAAAGCTCGCTCGGGTTGGGTGCGCGGTATTTCCAGACCGTGGACAGCCTGGACAAGCCGTTTGAAGAGAGTGGTCTGGCTCCGCTGATCTCCTTCAAGATGGATGTGGCCTCCCTGCTGCATCTACAGGTGGATGGTGTCTTATATCCTGACGGCTACGCGGGCTCGGACAAGGACGTGCTTTCGCCCCAGGCCTTCCTGCTGCTGGGCAGCGGGCTCTATGCCGGGTTGGGCGTGGGCACACTCTATGCCGAC
The DNA here is from genome assembly GCA_964441655.1 of uncultured Verrucomicrobiota bacterium. Lineage (GTDB taxonomy): Bacteria > Verrucomicrobiota > Kiritimatiellia > CAIVKH01 > CAIVKH01 > CAYTVN01. The sequence continues at coordinate 16,068 of CAYTVN010000034.1, forward strand.
GGCGAGTTCTCCGATTCGCCTTTTTTCATCGCGCGGGCCGGCCTGGACATCGCGCTGTTTCCCGCCCTGCATCTGGACGTGAATGCCAACTACGAGTTCTCCGAGTGGGACGGCATCAACGAACTGGATGAAAAT
>CAYTVN010000035.1:0-16189 GCA_964441655.1 uncultured Verrucomicrobiota bacterium
GCTGCTCGATGATGCGGAGGGCAATACCTGGGTCATGAAGGGATTCCAGCTGGGTCTCACCCCGAAATTCACCTACGCGGAATTCGTGGCCGCCGGGCAAAGCCAGTTCAAGAAGCTCCCGCCGGGCTGGACGTTCCGGGTCAAGACGCTGGACGAGGATCTGGTCGAGAAGCCGGAAGGCGGCGTGGCTACCATCATGCCGGACGAGTTCTTTAACGTATACGACAAGACCGGTCCGGGTATGAGCAACTACAAGCCGTAATGAAGATTAAAATCATGATGGCGATTGGGCCGAGTCATCGGATAACGGCCCGGAGGACTGGGGTGGGCGGGCGCAGTTGACGGTTTTGTTTCCGAAATAACGGATTCGCCGGATGGGACCAAAGACCAATGGCGGAGGCCTCGTGGAAAATCTAAGGTCATGCATCCGTGTTGATCGATGGAGCTCTCGCAAAACACAACCAGCAGGAGAAATGAATGATGAAGAAAATTACATTGATCATGGTGGCCGGATTGGCACTGGGCGCGCTTCCTAGCGCACAGGCCCAGAAGACCGAGGGGTGGAACTTCGAGGTTACACCTTATATTTGGTATGCGGGTCTCGAAGGCGACGTCACCGTTAACGGAGAAAAAACGGACTTCGAGAAGGACGCCAGCGACTTGTTCAAGGCGGTGGAAGCCGGTGGCTCCCTGCGCCTTGGTGCATCCTATGACCGCATTGTGATGGGCGCACTGGTGGATTACTTCTCGTTGAGCACCGACGAACTCGACGTCGAAGATCAGCCCCAGGGCGGGAAACTCGAAACCGACATGATGATTCTCGAGGGCATGGTTGGCTACCGGGTGGATGGCTGGTCGGAAGGTCAGTCCTTTGTCATTGGCGTTGGCGCGCGTCGCCTGGACATGGACCTTGATCTGGACGTGTATGGCCAAGGCACGAAGAGCAAGGATGTCGAAGTGGTTGATGGTATGCTGTTCGTTTTGCCCAGCCTACCGGTCTTGCCGTCCATGATCGACGGGCTGCGCTTCAACCCCGTGCTGGCCATCGGTGCGGGCGATTCCGACCTGGCCTACGAAATGTTCCCCCAGTTCCAGTACCAGATCACCGAGACCGTGGCCGCGCGCCTTGGCTATCGCACCGTGGGCTGGAAGTTCAAAGGCGAGGACAACGAGGACAACGAGTTAAATGTCCGGCTGGCGGGCTTGATCGCCGGTATCGGTCTCACGTTCTAAGCTGATGGTTCCCCGCCCGGGGAGGCGCAGTACGCCTCTCCGGGCTTTTCTTTAGGTGGGCGAAGATCGGGTGGGTAGCGGTGAATGGTCGGGCGAGGGGCTTCATGAACTGGTTCAAAAAATTGCTGGGTGGTGAAGCAAATGTGGCTGGGTCCGAATCGTCTGTGACGCTCGACCGGGAGGGTGATCTCTATGTTCTCCAGGTCAGCGGCGCGCTCAGCAAGGGGGCGTTAGATCGCATTCAGACACGGGCGGGCATGGATATGGATCGAGGTGCCACCCAGCTCAAGGTCATGCTTGTGCTCCATAACTTCCGCGGTTGGCGACGGGGCGATGATTGGGCTGATCTCGACTTTTTTGCAAGATACGAACAGAACATCGCGAAAATCGCCGTGGTCGGTGATCCCAAGTGGGAGACCGAGGTTCTGATGTTTTTGGCCAGCGGTCGCCGCAAAGGCGAGGTGCGTTTCTTTGCCCCAGATCGAGCCGACGGGGCGCGCGCATGGCTGGCCGCCTGAGGGGCACACGTCCGGCGCTGGGGCTGGTTGTACGTGGATGTTTGTGAATGGCGCAGGAAGTCTTGGGGCCCTCCGCGGGGGCGAGTATCGGTTGTCCGCGACCATGGTCGGCTCGGGGGGGGGGGGCTCCGCTTCGGGCGTTGATCGGCGGGGCGTCGCATGTGTAACCTGCGGAGATGACGTGGATTGATCTTGTGTGGCCAATGGCCATCGCCGCCTGCCTGACCCTTTCCTTGATTCATTTCCAGATCAGTCTGCGTTTGTCTGGTCGAGTCCGCCGGGCCCATTTCTTTTTTGCCTTCAGCGCGCTGGCCGTCGCTATTACCGGAAGTTTCGAGCTGGCTCTGCTCTTGGTGGACAGTGTTGCACGTTACAACCGGTACATGTTTTGGGCGGAATTCCCGCTCGTTCTCATGATGCTTTCCCTCGCGGGTTTTACCTGGTTTTTTCTCGGAAAGGGACGCCGCTGGATGCTCTACGGCGTGGTGACCCTTTCGGTGCTCAGCCTTCTGGTGAACATGGCCGTGCCGCCCGAGTTGCGCATCCGACACGCCGTGGAAATCCGCACCGCGCAAACGTTCGGCGGGGTCTCGTTCACCCTGCCGCGCCTCAACAACGGTCCGGTCAGCGTGTTGGAACTGGCCGCCAATTCCCTGCTCGTCCTCATGGTGGTGGATGCCTCGATCCGCGCCTGGCGGATGGGCAAACGACGCCAGGCCTTGCTCGTAGGCGGTAGCATCGTTTTCTTCCTCTTGGTTTCACGGCAATACGCCGGGTTGGTGGAGGCGGGCGTGGTTGAAACGCCCTATTTCTTCATCTTTCCCTTTCTGGCCCTGTTGATCGCCATGGGTCGGGAGCTCAGCCTGGATGTGTTTCGTTCCGTTCGGCTGGCGGAACAGTTGCAGGAGAGCGAACGGCAGGTGGATTTGGCGGCTCGCGCCGCCACCCTCGGCTTCTGGCGCTGGGACATGCGGAAGGACGATCTCTGGGCCACGGAGAGCGCGCGGTCGTTATTCGCGGTCAGCGCCGAAGAATCGCTCACCTTTGACTCTTTCATCAACCGCGTTCATCCGGATGACCGGGATGGTGTGCGTCAGGCCATTGCGCAGGCCGTGGCCAGCGCCCAGGATTACGAGGCCGAATACCGCATTGTCATCGGCAGTTCAACCGAGCGATGGATCGTATCGCGAGGTCGGGTGGACCGTGCGAGCGACGGGCCAGCCGACATCATGCGCGGCGTGGTGATTGATATTACCGAACACAAAAAGGCCCAGAACGAGGTCGAACACATGCGCAAGGAGTTGGCCCATGTCTCCCGGGTATCCATCCTGGGCGAACTTGCGGGCTCTCTCGCCCATGAATTGAATCAGCCGCTCGCCGCCATCCTCAGCAACGCCCAGGCCGCCCGCTGGCTGCTGGAGTCGCCTGCGGTGGAGTGGGGGCAGATGCGCGACATCATCGACGACATCATTCGCGATGATAAACGCGCCGGCGAGGTCATCCACCGGCTCCGTGGCATGCTGCAGAAACGCGATCATGCCGCGAGTGAAACGATTGATGTGAACGAGGTCGTGCAGGATGTGGTCCGTCTGCTGAACAGTGAATTCACCGCCCGGAATGTGGAGGTCGTTTTGAACCTGGCCGCAGATTTGCCCGCGGTTCGCGCGGGCCGCGTTGAAATGCAGCAGGTGCTGCTCAACCTGCTGGTCAACGGCATGGACGCGATGCGGGACCAGCCCGCAGGGGCACGACGCGTGACCGTGACCACCAGGTTGACGGGCGAACAGGTGCACGTGGCCGTCTCCGATACGGGGACCGGCATTCCCGAGGCGCAGCTGGCAGAAGTCTTCCGGCCCTTTTATACCACAAAAGAGCAGGGGCTCGGGATGGGCCTCGCCATCAGCCGCACACTGGTCGAAACGTACGCCGGCGCGCTGGTCGCAGAAAACCAGCCCGGCGGCGGCGCATTGTTCACGGTTGCGCTGTGGGCGGTGCGGGAGGAGCATCCGGCATGAATTCGCCCGTCGCCATCGTACACATCGTGGACGACGACGCGTCGTTCCGCAAGAGCCTCGAACGGCTGCTCCGGCTGCGGGGATTCCAGGCGGAGTCCTTTGAGAGCGCGGACGCGTTTATGGGCAGCCATGTAACCGGCCGCGCCGGCTGCATCCTGCTGGATGTGCACATGCCGGGCCTCGACGGCCTGTCGCTTCAGCAATCGCTGGCGCGCACGCGCTGCACCATGCCGATCATATTCCTGACCGGGCGGGGCGACATTCCTACGAGCGTACGCGCCATCAAGGCGGGCGCCGCGGATTTCCTGACCAAACCGGTTGATATCGAGGTGCTCCTGCCCACCATTCAAAAGGCGTTTGAAGAGAACCGTCGCCGCCGTGACGCGCAGACGCAGCAGGATGCCATTCGCCAGCGCGTGCACACCCTGACCGCGCGCGAACTGGATGTGCTGCGCCACCTCCTGACCGGTGCGCCGAACAAACAGATCGGCGGCGATCTGGAGATAGCGGAAAAAACCGTCAAGATACACCGTGGTCGTGTGATGGAGAAGATGGGTGTGACGTCCGTAGCCGAACTAGTTCGTCTGTGTGCGATCATTGGCATCGATCCAGCCCATACGACCAACGTCCCATAGCCGCCGCCGCCGCGCGCCTGCTACTGCTGGTCGCCATGAATGCACCAATCCCAGGCAAGGCCCGGACGTTGGAACGAGGGTATACGTACATTATTGATGACGATGATTCCGTGCGCGTGGCGCTGGAGCGTCTGCTGATCGCCCGGGGTCTGCACGTGCGCGCGTTCCCCAGCGCGCAGGCGTTTATTTCCTCCGGCGCTTCGGCGGACGGCGCCTGTGTCATTGTAGATGTCATGATGCACGGTATGTCTGGTCTTGAACTTTGTCGTAAATTGCAGTCCGATGGCGCGCGCGCGGGTTTTATTATGGTGACTGCGCACGATACACCGGAAGCCCGGCAACAAGCTCACGAAGCCGGAGCCATGGCGTATTTTCGAAAACCTGTGGATGCCCAGGCCCTGGTCGATGCGATCGAATGGACCCGAAGCCGGATAGGAGCTCCGGCGCGTACGGGCTGAGGGGACGCATACGACCAATGTCCTATGGCGGAAGGGCGACGATCGCTCTACAAAGCGAAGGAGTTTAGTCATGAAAGGAGTGCAGAACGTGAGAACAAGCATGCTGGTCAAGTGGGTGTCTGCGGTACTTGCAAGTCTGGTCCTGGGGTCGGTGACGGAGGCGGCGGACAAGCCCAATATCGTTCACATCGTGGCTGATGACCTCGGCTGGAAGGATGTGGGCTTCAACGGCTGTGCCGACATCAAGACGCCGAATCTGGACGCGCTGGCCGCCGGCGGCGCGAAGCTCGCGCAATTCTACGTCCAGAACGTTTGCACCCCGACGCGCGCGGCGCTGATGACCGGCCGCTATCCGTTCCGCTACGGTCTGCAAACGATTGTGATTCCCGGTCCCGCGGCGTTCGGTCTCAACACCGATGAAGTCCTGTTGCCGCAGGTGCTCAAAGAGGCGGGCTACACGACCGCCATCATTGGCAAGTGGCATCTCGGCCATGCGGACACGAAATTCTGGCCGCGGCAGCGCGGCTTTGACTACCAGTACGGCGCGATGATCGGCGAGTTGGATTACTTCACCCATTCGGACGCCGGTGTGCTGGACTGGTTCCGCGACAACCAGCCGGTGCGCGAAGAGGGCTATACGACCCAGCTTCTCGGCGACGATGCCGTGAAATTCATCGAAGCGCAGGATGCCTCGAAACCCTTCTATCTCTACCTGACCTTCAACGCTCCCCACACCCCTTATCAGGCGCCGGAGGAATACCGTGCCAAGTATGCCGGCATTGAGGATCCCACGCGCCGTACCTACGCGGGCATGGTGGACTGTCTGGACGAAAACATCGGCAAGGTCGTGGCCGCCCTGGAGCGGAAAGGCCTGCGCGAGAACACCCTCATTCTCTTCCACAGCGACAACGGCGGGACCCGCAGCGCCATGGCTGCCGGACAGATGGCGGACGTGACCAAGATCAAGCTGCCGTGCGACAACGGACCCTATCGCGAAGGGAAGGGCACGCTTTTTGAGGGAGGACATCGTGTGGTGGCCTGCGCCAACTGGCCCGGCCATATCAAGTCGCAGACCGTGGAGGGCATCGTCCATGCGGTGGACATTCTGCCGACCTTTGCGTCCCTGGCCAAAGCCTCCACGACGGCCTGCAAGCCGCTGGACGGGCTGAATGTGTGGAACACCATCGCCGAGGGTCAGCCTTCGCCGCGTACCGAGTTTGTCTACAACGTCGAGCCGTTCCGCGCCGCCCTGCGCCAGGGTGACTGGAAACTCATCTGGCGGCCCCTTATTCCCTCCAGTGTGGATTTGTTCAACCTGGCGGAGGATCCCTACGAGAAGACCAACCTGGCCGAACAGCATCCTGACCGGGTCGCCGCCATGAAGGCGCAGATCGAGGCGCTGGGGCGGGAAGCCGCGAAACCCTACGCGCTGATGTACATCATGCAGAAGGGCCTCGCGCACGGCACGCCATTGATGGCGTCCATGGACGGCGGGGCGCCGGCGCTGTTCGATGTCAACGGTCCCTCCATCACCGACGAAGGCATCGGCGAAAATGACAACATAAACGGGGCGGTATCGCATTGAGTTCGAGTGCACGTATCAACACAGGAGAAAATGGTATGAAAATGAAGCTGGGTGTGATGGCCATGGCGGCGCTGCTGGCGGCGGCGGGAAGCGGAAATGCACAAACCACGGAAGGATGGTCGTTCGAGGTCACGCCCTATGCGTGGCTGGCGGGCATGGAAGGCGACCTTACGGTGCGCGGTCAGAAGGTGGATTTTGAGAAGGATGCCTCCGAATTGCTGGACGCAACCGAACTGGGTGGCTCGGTGCGCCTCGGCGCGTCCCATGGCCGCTTCGTGGTCGGCGCGCTGGTGGACTACTTCTCGCTGAGCACCGATGAGCTCGACGCCGAGGACCAGCCCACGGGGGCAACGGTGGATGCCAAGATGCTGATGACCGAACTTGCCGCCGGTTACCGGGTGGATGGATGGATCGAGGGCCAGTCCTTCGTATTCGCGCTCGGGGTTCGGAACCTGCATCTGGAAAATGACCTCACGTTGGATGCCGGGCCCGCTTTCAGCGATGAGCGGGATATCACGGATGGCATGTTCTACCTCCTGCCCACGGTACCGTTGTTTCCAAACTCCATCGCGGGACTGCGTTTCAATCCGGTACTCGGTATCGGCGCCGGTGACTCGGACCTGGCTTACGAAATGTTCCCGCAGGTTCAGTACGATATTACGGACAACGTGGCTGTGCGCTTCGGTTATCGTCGCGTAGGCTGGCGCTACGAAGGCGATCGCGGCAATGAGGTGAACGTGGACATGGCCGGTCTGATTGCCGGGCTTGGCCTGAAGTTCTAACTTCCGGAGGGCGAGGTCGCGCAGGTCTGGTGCACAGTTCATCAGGCCGGCGCGGCCTCGCCGGGTGGAGGGCGATTCCATGCCGCATTTCATTCAGCACCTGGATGCACGGACCCTGTGCGTCACGCTGAGCGGTGTTCTGAGCGCCGCCGACGTTGAGGGGGTCCAGGAGGCGGCCAAGGCGTTGATCAAGACCCAGGGCCGGATCAACCTGATGGCGATCCTGCAAAACTTCCAAGGCTTCGCCGCCGGCGTGGATTGGGGTAATCTGGCCTTCTATGCACAGTACGGCGACCAGATCGAGCGAATGGCGATCGTGGGGGACACGCGCTGGGAGGCGGACGCCTTCATGTTCACCGGCAAAGGTGCGCGGCGCACGGACGTGGAGTTTTTCCCGGTGACGGAGCTGGCTCAGGCTCAGGCCTGGCTGGGTGCGGCTCCGGGGGCGGCCAAGGCGTGAGGACGCGTTTCGCGATCGTCGTTTCCCTCGCTATATTATTGGCCAACCGCGTGTGGGCGCAGGAAATCCTGCTTCACGAGGGACAAACCAATCAGCTGCCGGGCACGTTTACCGTTCCCTTTGCTTTTATCAGCGACAGCCTGGGTCCGGCGGTGGGCGCCAGCATGGGGAACCGCGGATTTTTTCAGCCCCAGGCCTCGGCCTTCGCGACGGTGGTCGGAGCCGCCGGCGGGTCGGTGTACGGATTTCTTGCCATCCGCGACCTCGAGATTCCCCAGGCGGATCGGCTTTTCATCAACGGCCAGCTTAATTTGGGACGCTTCAGCGAACTTGATTCGTATGTGGACGGCAACCCGGATTACCCCGACGAGCGGGCGGGCAGCCATACGTCCGATGCCGAGAACTTTATTACCGGCGATGGCACCGACACCAAAATTTGGACGCTGTTTGGCTATATACTTCCCATCGGGCATGGCGAATTTGATCCCACCTCGCGCCTGACCCTGCGTGACGGTCTGGTGATTGATGGGGCGCGCGATACCAGCGTGTGGAATCCCTTTGAGAGTGGCTTCACCCTGCTGGGCGTGAAACCCTTCTATCGCAATCAGGATGTGGAGACGGATGAAGCGGGCGACCGCACGGTCACCACGTCCGGGGCGGAGTTTCTCCTGCGCTACGAGAACACCGACTTTCATGAAAATCCCAGCCGGGGCAGTTCCCAGCAGGTGCGGTATACCAAGGACTGGGGTGAACTCGATAGTACGGCGCCCTGGGAGACCGTGGACTTGGCGATGTCGAAGTACATTTCGTTGGGCGAAGGGCGGACCAGTCGACAGCGCGTGCTGGCCCTGAATCTGTGGTGGATCGATACCCCATCCTGGGAGGACGCCGATCAGGAACAGGGAATTCCAATCTATCACCGGCCACCTTCCTATGCCGGCGCGTCACTGGGGGGCACGGAGCGTATGCGCGGCTATTCGGAGGGCCGGTTTAACGACCGATCCGCGGTCTACTACGCGGCGGAGTACCGTCACATTCCGGACTGGAACCCCTTGCGCAACGTGGGCTGGCTCAACCGTCGCAATGCCCGCGTGCAGTGGCTCCAGTATGTGGCGGGCGTGGAAATAGGGCGGGTGGCGGATGACTTTGATGTGGGAGAGCTGCATTCCAACATGAAAGTTGCCGGCTTGCTGGGCTTGCGTGCCATGGTGAATACCCTCATTGTTCGGGCGGATATCGGCTTCACCGATGAGGGTGGCGCGGTACAGATGACCATAGATCAGCCGTTTTGAGCGATGGCTTCATGGGACGAGTCGCTTGAGCTATCGGACGAGGAACCGAAGATGCAAAACCGCAATTCCCGATGGATGTACTTTCGTAGCGCGCTGCTGGTGCCGCTATTCGTCTTGTGTGGCTGTGCGTCCATGTCGAAGCCCATGTCCGCCAGCTTCGCGTCGGTTGATATCGAGGGCGCCACGGAGGCAAAGATTCGAGAAAAGACCCTTGAGGTTTTTCGGGCCGACGGGTGGCAGGTGTTGGGGGGGGTACCGAGGGCGAGATGGTCTTCGAGCGTGAGGGGTCGAAGTGGGACCATGTTGCTTATGGAAGCAACATCAACAACGAGCCGGTGCTAAACCGTGTGCGCGCCAGCATTGTCCCGTTGTCCAGCGGATCGTCGCGCTTGCAGTGCCAGGCGTTCATCGTACGCGACGCCGGCGGCATGGGGATGGAGGACGAAATTCGTCTCTATGCGCCGAGAGCTAAACCATACAAGCAATTGCTGAGGAAGGTCGCTGCGGCCTTAGCCAGCGCGGAGTCGAAATGAAGGCAATCCATCTATTCATCGCGTTACTCTATGTGTCTTTCGCATCTTCTACGTTTGCGCAACTCACCAACCGCCCCAAGGTAGGCCTGGTGCTTGGGGGCGGGGGGGCGCTGGGGCTGGCCCATATCGGCGTGCTCAAGGTTCTGGAAGAGAACCGCGTTCCCATTGATTACATCGGTGGCACCAGCATGGGGTCCATCATTGCCGGCCTCTACGCCTGTGGCATGTCGCCGGACGAAATGCAGACGTTCCTGGAGGGTCTCGACTGGAACGAAGTCATGAACGACGAAACGCCGCGGCGTGAACTGTTTTTCCGGCGTAAGCTGGAGGACCAGCGCTATCTGTTTGAACTGGGGCTGAGTCGGCATGGATTCCAGACGGGAACAGGTATGGCCGCGGGCCAGAAGTTCAATAATATCCTGGAATACATCACGTTGCGTGCCGCGACGGTGACCGACTTCAATCAGTTGCCCATCCCTTACCGTGCGGTGGCCACCGATTTGCAGAGCGGCCAGCCCTACGTGATGGATCATGGTCACTTGGCCACCGCAATGCGGGCCAGCATGGCTGTGCCGGGCGCGTTCACCCCGGTAGACATTGACGGGCATATTCTGGTGGATGGCGGCATCGTGGACAACCTGCCGGTGGATGTGGTGAAGGCTATGGGCCCGGACATCATCATCGCGGTGGATGTCGGGGCCGATGCGGACCAGGTGGACCCGGAGAGTCTCAAGACGATGGGTGGCATCCTGGGTCGGACCTATACCATTGCGCAGCGTCCCGAGCAGATGGAGCAATTCAAGCAGGCGGATATCGGCATTCAACCCGTGCTGGCCGGACTCACGGCCGCGCAGTTTGATCGGGTATCCGAATTTGTTCCCAAAGGCATGGCGGCGGCGCGCGCGAAGCAGTCCGAACTGGCCGGCCTGTCTGTGAGCGATGAGGCGTACGCTACGTTCCTGGCCCGGCAACGGCGGAGCAATGATGTCAACCAGCTCGTGGAGGCGGTCCGGGTGGTGGGCAACCAGCGCGTGGACGAATCGGTTATCCGTGGTCGCATCCGCAGTGCGCCTAATGAACCCTTCAATGCGCGTATCGTAAATCGCGATTTGTCGCGCATCTATGGGATTGGCGAATTTGAACAAGTCCTCTTTCGGTTTCAACCCGACAGCAATGGAGTCAACACGCTCACCTATGACGCCCGGGAGAAATCGTGGGGGCCGACCTATTTCAAATACGGCTTGAATTTGCAGACGGATTTCGAGGGCGATGCCGAATGGGCCATGCTGTTGAACCTGACCCGTATGAGCATCAACGACCTCGGGGCGGAATGGAAAAACGATATCGAGTTGGGTAGTTCGCGGGCCATCCTGTCTGAGTTCTATCAACCCCTCGACCGGCGTGGATTTCTCTTTCTCGCCCCCACGGTGAACTACAAAAGCGAGATTCAGGACCTCTATGAGGATGATGATAAAGTTGCAGAGTATGATGTCCGTAAGGTCGAAACACGGTTGGATGTGGGGTTTCAACTGCGCCAGTATGCCGAGTTACGCATGGGACCGGTGTGGGGTAGTGGCCGGGCGGAGGTCCAAACCGGATCGGCCGATCTGCCGACGTTGGACGAAGACTACGCCGGATGGGCGGTGGGCCTGATCGTGGACCGGCAGGATCGCACGGTGTTTGCGCGAGAGGGTTACTATTTCAAAACAGACGCTACCTTTGCCCGAGAAGACCTAGGGGGCGACCGCAACTTCGACAAGCTCACCGCGAATTATCAGCAGCAGCACTCCCTGGGCGAACACACGCTGAGCCTGGGTTTGCAGGGAGGTTCCAGCCTGGGAAGCGAGCTTCCCGGTTATGCACAATTTACCCTCGGTGGGCCCTTCAGTTTTGCGGGGTTGGCGGAAGATCAATTCCGCGGTTCCTATCTGGGCGTGGCCTCGCTCGGTCATCGTTATCGGTTGCTTGCGCTGCCTTCCCAGCTGGGCCGGGGCGTTTACACCGTGGCCCGCTTGGACGTGGGCAATGTGTGGCAGGACGAAGTTGACCGCGAAGATGTTCGTTACGGTGGCGCGCTGGGTCTCGGGGCCGACACCGCTATCGGTCCCCTGTATCTGGCCTATGGTCTGGCGGAGGGCGGCTATGGCCGCATCTATTTCTCCCTGGGCACGGCCTTTTAACGCTGCCCAACGGGGACGCCACCAATCGCGACGAAGCGAAATGAACTACGCGAGCCTTCTCCCGCACTTCCTGGATCGCTATGCGATTCGCGTGGTGCAGCATGAGCACCTGAGAACTTCCGAGAATGTGGTGGTGCGACTTTTGGCCAACGATGGAACCCTCTACGCGTTGCGCATCCGCAGGATGGTGGGCGCGTACCGAGAGCAGATCGAGTCCGAACTTATCTTCCTCCGCGACCTGCGTCGGGGCGTCGGCCTTGATATTCCCGCTCCGGTGGCCACGCGGACGGGTGAACTCTACAGTCTCCTGCCCGACGGGGCCGACGTCTACATGGGTGTCCTCTTTACCTGGGTACCCGGGGTCCACGTGGGTGGCGCGGACATCACTCCGGTCCAGATGGGGCAGATGGCGCGCACGGTGGCGCAGTTGCATATGTTTTCGCGAACGTATACGCCGCCCCCGGGATTCCTTCGGCCCACGTATGATTCAACGTGGTTTCTGGGTGCCACCTCGTGGCGCGCCAGCGCGGATTTTGTGAAGCTGCTCGATCCGGAGGCCGCGGCCTGCCTGCACCGGGCCAGCGATACCGTGGGTGCGTTCCTGCAGACCTTCCCCCAAAACGCCGAGACGTTTGGCCTCATCCATTACGACCTGCATGCCGGCAATTTCCTGTTTACCAAGGACGCCGCCAACCTGATTGACTTCGACGAATGCGGGTGGGGCTATTACCTGTTCGACCTGGCCCACATTCTCTTCGAGTTTGTGGACCATCCCGATTTCGAATCCTTCCAGCGCATCGCCGTGGAGCAGTACCGCGCCGTGGCGGGTCCGGGGTCGCTCCGCGATGAAGCCATGGTTCCATTTCTGGCCCTCCAGGCCGTGGCCTATGCCAACTGGATGTATCGCCTGTTCTGGCGCGATGGCCGCACGGACGCCCTGGGCTACTGGATCCCGCGTATCGTGCAGAGAATCCAGAAGCTCGGTCTGTAAGCCCGCTGAACCGGACTTGCCTAACCCGGATATTTCACCGCGGAGATGCGGAGGCCGCAGAGAATATCTTCAAACATGGGCGTTCGTCGCTTATTGAGCAGCCAAGCCACGGGGACAACTTGGTTGTGCAACGTGGCAAATTAGGCGGTCCTTCTCTTCCCATCCTACATTCTTCTCCGCGAGCTCTGCGACTCTGCGGTGCTAGAAGGCAATGCCCGCGGCTGCGCTAAAGCTCACCCCGTCGAAGGCGCGGGCTTCCACGCGCAGGGTGTTGCCTTCGGGCAGCTGCAGGGCCAGGCCAGCGGCCACACCGACGGGTGAATCCTCTTCCAGGTCAAAGGACTCCTTGCCATCACCCACCTCGGCGTCGCCGTCGATGCGCACGATGGAAAATACCGGACCGATGTAGGGCATGAGGACCAGGTCGTCGGCCAGGCGGATGCGTCCGAGCAGGCTGACCCCGCCGTCCACCTCGAGCAGATCGGATTTCTCGAGGTCGGTTTCGATGTCCGGCGCATAATGAACCTGGAGATGCGCTCCGATGCGCCACGCGGGAGCGTCGTAGACGAGGTAGCGCAGACCGAGGCCGCCATAGAGGGTGGCATCGGCATCCTGTGCATCGAGGCCGCCGATATCAAAATCGAGGGTGGCGGTCTGGCCTACCGCGGTGTGCAGGCGCAGGTAGAGGGCATCCGCCTCCAGACTGCTGCCGTTGTCGAGATCGCGGTCCACACTTTCATAAATAATTTCGGCGTGGGCCTTGTTGAAGTGGTCCTTGGGCAGGGTGGTGGCGCCCACATCGGCCGCGCGGGCGAGGGTGGTGCCGCCGAGTAAAACCAGCAGGGCGACGGGCAGGCGAAGGTTCTGTTTCATGGTTATCTCCTTGTGGCAGACATAGACGAACACGGTCGCGAATCTATTCACGCTTTTCTTTCTTCATCCTATACTGAAGGCCATGAAAGGGAAAGCTCCCAGCCCGCCGGTCGCCACCATTCTGCATCTGGACATGGATGCGTTCTATGCGGCGGTGGAGGTGCTGGATTTCCCGGAACTGCGGGGAAAGCCTGTGATCGTGGGTTCGCCGCCGGACCGGCGCGGGGTGGTGTCCACCGCCTCCTACGAGGCGCGTATGTTTGGCGTGCGCTCCGCCATGCCGTCCCGCACCGCGGGGAAGTTGTGCCCGCAGGGCATTTTCCGGCCGGTGCGCATGGTGCGCTACGCCGAGGTGTCGCGCCAGGTGATGGAGATCATTGAATCCTTTACGCCCGTGGTGGAGCAGGTATCCGTGGACGAGGCTTTCCTTGATGTGCGGGGCGTGTTGCGGCGCTGGAAGAGCGGGCGTGCGGTGGCGGAGGCGCTGAAGGCCGCCATCCGCGATCAGCTTGGATTGAGCTGTTCACTCGGGGTGGCCCCCAACAAGTTCCTGGCCAAGCTGGCCAGCGACCTGCAGAAACCCGATGGGCTCACTGAGGTACCGGTCACCCCGGCGGCCATCACCCGCTTTCTCGCCCCGCTGCCTCTGGGGCGCATCTGGGGGGTGGGGAAGGTGACGGAGGCCCGTCTGCGCGAATTCGGCCTGCGCACCATGGGTGACGTGCAGCGGCTGGGTGTGGCCGGGCTGCGCCCCCTGGTGGGCGATCACGCGGCCGAGCACATGGTGGAGCTGGCCTTTGGACGGGATGATCGCAGCGTGGAGTGCGAAGGCGTGGTCAAGAGTATCTCCTCGGAGACTACTTTTGATGAAGATTGCAGCGATGCCGAGGTGGTTCGCCAGACGCTGGTGCAGCTGGTGGAAGAGGTGGGCGGGCGCCTGCGCGCGGATGGCCGGACCGCCCGCACCGGGCACCTCAAGTTGCGCTACGAGGATTTCAGTACCCTCACCCGTCAGGTTCCCCTGCGGCCCGCTTCCGCCTCCGACCGGGACCTGATCCAGTGCGCGGTACGTCTGCTGGAAAAGGAGCAGGTCAAACGGCCCGTACGCTTGATCGGTTTCGGGGTGTCGGGCTTCCAGGACGGCGAGGAGGTGGTGTCTCGACAACTGGATATTTTTCCCGCCGACCCCGGGGTGTCCCGGCAGGCCGCGCTGGATCGCGCCGCGGATGTGCTGCGCAAGCAATATGGCCGCACCATCCTGCAGCGTGCGTCGGCGTTGCCCACCCCCAAAGGCGATCGTTGACGCTATCGGTGAAACCCTTATAGTGTGCCACACAAAAGTGAGGATGCCCGCCATGCCATTGAAGCCTTTCCTGTTGGCCCTAATTGTGGGTTCGCTGTTCCTGGATTTGCCTGCCGAGGCGGGACCGGAAAAAGTTTCCGCCCCCGATGGCTGCCCCACCATCACGCATGTTCCGCTGGTCACCGTGGTCCGGGGCGATCCAGCGACGGTGGTGGCCAAGATCGAGTGC
Source organism: uncultured Verrucomicrobiota bacterium (assembly GCA_964441655.1). Classification (GTDB taxonomy): domain Bacteria; phylum Verrucomicrobiota; class Kiritimatiellia; order CAIVKH01; family CAIVKH01; genus CAYTVN01. The sequence goes on from CAYTVN010000035.1 coordinate 15,088, forward strand.
GCCACTGGCACCGTGCTCGATGTGAAGGTTTACGTGCGCGTGCTGGATGCCGGCAAACCCTCGCCCATCGAGATGACGAAGAACAGCGATGGCCTGTATCAGGCCGTCATCCCCATTTCCCTGATCCGGGGCATCAACCGGTTCTGGTATTACTTGGACGCCCGCGGCAAGACCACGCCGGATCAGGCGGAAGAGGGCGTGGCCCAGACCCGCTGGTATCCGGTGACCATCGTAGACGGCGCGACGGAGGGTGGCGGGTCGGGTGGCGCGGCGGGCAGTAAAAAAGCTCTTTATTGGCTGCTGGGCGGTGCCGGTGCGGTGGGTGGCGCGGTGCTTTGGGAGAACCATAACGACGATGGGCCGGATCACCAGAAACCGCCGCCGATGGCCAATAATCCCCCGCCTTCCAACAATTCCAACAACAATGATGATGACGAGGAGGAAGAGGACGACGATCCCGCTCCGCCGGTAACACCTCCGTGCATTCCAACCGGCGATGCTTCAGCTTCATCGGCCAGCGCGTGTGACACCAATTCACCGATTGCAGTTTATGCCTGCTCCAGCTGCCCCGATTCGTTGATCGAAATTTCCGCGAGCTGGGGGCCGGTGGTGGTCGTGAACAACTACAACGGCGGTTGTGTGGCGGAGCCTGATCCGGCGGGGTACCTGCCGCAGCCTCCGAATGTGCCCTCCATCAGCGAAGGTCAGTTCACCATTACGGTGCGCGCCAATGGCCAGCTACTCGGCTCCATTCCGTGGCCGGACAACGGTTATTTTGACTGTTTTTAAAAGCCGGGCCGATATCATGCCGTCCTATGCATGAATCAGCGCGATCGCTTTTTGGCTCCATCCGGTCGGTCCATCATCCGCATTGCGTGGCCGTGGATCCGGCCTCGGGTCGCAGCGCCACCTTTGAAGTTGAATTCGAGGCGGATGGCCTGGTGCCGTTTCCCCAGGTGATCGTGTGGGAAAACGGCCGTCCGCATTTGTTCCCCCGGGAAAAGCTTCACCATGCCGGCGGCGGAACCTACCGCGCCACCGTACCATCCGGCCTGCTCGCTCCCGGCAAGGATCACAAGGGCAAACCGGTCCATATCCGGAT
>CAYTVN010000036.1:0-16123 GCA_964441655.1 uncultured Verrucomicrobiota bacterium
GGTCACCCCTTCCAGCAGATGGAATCGGTTGCCCGCGTACAGGCTCTGCACCAGACTTTCGATGGCTTCCGGCTGGTCGCCCGTGGGGACATAATCGGCGTGAAGCTTGAAGGGCGAGGAAGGTTGCACGGACATGAATATAGCGGATTCCATCCAGAAATCGAACATCCGAAATCCACGCCCGCCCCTCAAATTTCTCCTCGATGCCCCATTGCCAAACCGGGGTTGCGCCTGTACTATCTGCCGCTCATTGACGTCTCGGTAGCTCAATTGGATAGAGCATCTGACTACGAATCAGAAGGTTGCAGGTTCAAGTCCTGCCCGGGACGCCAGTCCCCGCGTCCCGATTGAACGGGATTTTCATAACGCGCCATGAACCTTTTCCCATCGGCCAGCGCTTATCGGTAAAATAAGGAGACCTTCATGCGTCTGATTCCCTTTCTGCTCAGCTCGCTCATCTGTGTTCAGGTGTGGGCTGCCGAACCGCAGGCCAACCGCGCGAGCCCGGTGTCCGACTCCCTGGCCAATGAAGCCCGGGCTGCCATCAAACGCGGGATGGACTGGCTCATCGCTAAACAGGCAGCGGACGGAACATGGTCCAACCCCGATTTTCCAGCCCTGACTGCCCTCCCCTTGTGGGCCCTGGTACAGGGGGGAAGCGACGATACCGCATCGGTGGACCGGGCGGTGGCCTATATTTTGAGCTCGGTAAATCCTGACGGCTCTATTTGCCGCACGCCCCGGGAGATCAAGAAGGGTGGCGGGCTCTGCAACTACAATACCGCCATCGCCATGGTGGCGCTGAACGCGGTTGGCCGGCCCGACCTCGTGCCTGTGGTGCAAAAAGCGCGCACCGTTATCGCCGGGACCCAGCACCAGGGCGATGACATGTATGAAGGTGGCATGGGCTATGACCCCTCCACGGGTCGGCCTTATGCCGATCTTTCCAACTCCTACCTTGCCTACGAGGCTATGCGTCTGACCGAGAATGTGGAAGACCAGCGCAAGCAGGGGGATGCCCGCGCTGACCTCGATTGGAAAGCAGCACAGAAATTCATCCAGCGGGTTCAGAATTTACCCGGGTCCAACGACCAAACGTGGGCCAGTGATGATCCCGAGGAACGCGGCGGATTTGCGTACAAGCCCGATTCCAGTATGGCGGGCGCGGTGACCAATACCGATGGCACCATTCGGTTGCGCTCGTATGGCAGCATGACCTATGCGGGTTTGCTGAGTTTCATTTATGCCAAGGTGGACAAGGACGACGAGCGGGTGAAGAGCGCCTTTGACTGGTCGGCCAAGCATTTTACCCTGGAAGAGAATCCCGGCATGGGTTTGCAGGGGCTGTTCTATTTCTATCATGTATTGTCCAAAGCCCTGGCCGCCCACGGCAGCGAAGTTATCGTGAAACCCGACGGTACCCGGATTGCCTGGCGCGAGGAGCTGATCAAGAAATTGATCAGCCTGCAGAAGGTCGAGACCAACGGCACTGGATATTGGGTCAATAACGAGGGTCGCTGGTGGGAAGCCGACCCCGTGCTGGTGACATCCTACGCCCTGCTGGCCCTGGAAATCGCCCTACCCGATTGAGGCTGGCATTCCAGTACGTGTGGTGTATCTTAACCCTGTCCACTGATCACTTCTTACTGATCACTGGTCACTTCCATATGGGGGGCGATCGGATTCGACGTGTAGGTTGAAGCTCAGGTGGCGCGCCGAGGACCCCGCTTGGCCTCGTAAAAAAATGCGGGAAAAAACACAAAAGCCAACCAAGAACTGGCTCTCGCAGCTTAATTAGCCGCGACGTCCCCCGCTGACACCTGCTAGGTGAAGGGACGATGCAGCAGGGTAGTCTAGGGCGTGGGTAGCCGGCGCTCCGGGCGAAACCTCTCGTGGCTGCTGGTCCCGTCGGTGGCCTGTCCGTTGGCAGCCGCCGGGATGAGATCTAAAGACGGAACACGCGCGTAGAAGCTTGGGTGACTCTTATGCGGACGGGGGTTCAACTCCCCCCGCCTCCACCAGCCTTCGCCGTAGCGCAGCGAAGGCGAAGGCTGCCACGCCGAAGTCGCCGTCCCCGGCGCGAAGGCGGGCGCACCGCAGGGCTACGGCTTGGCAAGCCAGCTTCCTTCGCCGGAAGCGCAGCAGCTGAGGCTGCCACACCAAAGCGGGCTTCCCCGGCACTTTTCATCACGTTCTCGTAACCGAGTTAATGGATTGTACTACCTTGTATTTGTGGCTAGTATAAATCCGGTTTACGGGCGTGGATTCGTTCATCTTCACTTACACGGAGGTTAATCATGAGACGCACCTACGGGATGATAGGTCTTACCTTCATCATAAGTTCACTCCTGATTCTCACGCCTCTTCACGCCGTTACTCTGGACGTTACGCTGGGGCAGACCCGTACCGTTTCTTCGGGAGAGGTGTTTACCGAGGCGTTTGTGCGCAACGGCGGCGTGTTGATTCTGGATGGAGGCACCATCAGCAATGGTGCAGCGCTTACTTCGCCCAGCGTCACCGTGGATCCCGGCGGGAGATTCATCTTCAATTCGGGGAGCATCCATTACTTCGAAAACTGGGGCATCACCGAATTATATGGCGGCATTCAGTCCACCTACACCTCTGAAAACCGAGGCTATTTAAAATATGCCGGCGGTAATCCGAGTTATTCCAATGAGTATGGACAGTTATCGCTTTTTGACGGGACGGTGGACATATATTCCACCGCGTCGAATCGCCTGCTGTGGTATATAGAAGCCAGCAGCACTTCCGGCACGCCCGCCATCCGTTTTTTTACGACCGCCAATACGCTGGCGCCCGGTTCCTACACCTATACGACCTTGCCCAACGCCACCACAAACTCGGGATACAAAACCTACAACGACTTCGCCACCTATTGGAGCCAGGGCGCCCTGCTGGCCTCTCGACAAGTAAATATAACTTTGTGGACCAATTGGCCCGGCAAAATATGGGTCTATAACTATATTCCGCCCACCGCGTTCACCTCCACTGTGCGCACGGCTATCGAGATCGCATGGAAATCGCAATCCGGCCGCACCTATCAGGTTCAATCCACCACCAATCTGCCGGGGGGTATCTGGAATAACCTCGGCTTGCCGGTGTTATGCCAAAGTTCGACCGCCGCGGTATGCGACTCTGCTTACGATACCAACAAAATGTATCGCGTGTTGCTGCACCACTAATCACCAAACGTTGTCAGTGCAGCGTGGAAACACGCGGACGCAGGGAGTCGGCGCTGCTGCTCAGGGTGGGTTCGGCGTAGGCATAGGCATCGTTCCAAATAACCAGTCGCTGCACGCCCTGTTCGCGCAGATAATTTGCCGCCTCCGCGCCCTGCCAGCCACTGCTGTCCGACCGGAAAGCGAGCAGAACCGGGGAAACCCGCCCGGTCAAATCCATGCAGGCGCTTCCACGCGTATAGGCCAGCCACCCCACCTGATCGCTGGCAATCTTTTCACCTTCCGCAGGATCGCCCAAGCTGGCGGCCACCCGGGCGCGCGCGGAAACAACGCCCGGCAGGCTAGCGAACTCATTACGACCAGCATCCAGTGAACGCAGGACACCTATCATAACCATGATGGTTATCACCACGGATGAGGCCCACGCCGGACTGAGCCAGGGCATGTCGCGACGCGTCATGGCATGAGCCAGTCGACAAATGGTTTTCGCCGCCCGCGTGGCTCCCCGTACGATCAATACGGCCCACGCTGGCTGCAACGAACAAAACACGGCCGGGGCAGCGCTCCAGCCCACAAAAGGATTAATGGCGGCATAGGCGAGTGGCACGAGGAGCAAGGCCAGGCCCACCGTGCCGGCCAAGCGCTGGCGATCGCGAACAGCATCCACCATCGAGTACCCAAGCCCGAGGGCAAGAAAAAGTAACGGCAGAAAACCGTGCAGAAGAGGAACGGAAAAAGCACGTGCATAGGAAGCGCCAATCACTTGTCCCACCAGCGCCACCGTGGCGTTGCCCACCTCCGCGGGGGCCGCAGCACCCCAGGCATCCAGGGCCATCTGCGCATCGGGCATGCGAGGCCATGGCACAGAGAGTACCTTCATGTTCCAGGCCAGCGCCGGACTCAACACCAGGCCCACGATGATGATCCCGCTCAGCATGCGCAGCAGCGGGAACACAATTCCGTGCCCGCGTCCCTTGCGCATCGGCCCGGTGATCACCGCATGCAAGGCCACCACCAGCCAAATCACCAGCAACTCCACGTGGACGAGTGCGGCGAGACCAGCCCACCACGCCGTACCCAGGGGCAGCGGCCATTGTTCACGTGGGCCACCTTCCAGATAGCGAACAAGCAGGAAGGTTACAACCAAGGCGGAGAGGGTGATGGACTGCCCGCGCATCACATCCATGGGCAGGCTGGAGGCGACCGCCAGCAGAATGGCGCCTCCCACCGCCCCACCGGAATGGTTCCAGTGCTGGCCCAGCGAGTGGGTCTTTATCAATGTGAGCAGGCCCACCACGGCACCCACGATCAAGGGGATGGAGTCGGGTCGCGGTAGATGGTCAAAGCCCAGCGAGAGGAGTACCTGCCACAGTGTGTCCGCGGTAGCGGGCGTGGGTGTGACTTCATTCAAGCCGAGTATCTTGTGCTGGTGCAGGGTTCTGGCCACAACCAAATTTAAATAGGTTTCATCGGTGCCAAAGACAGAAGGCGGCACCAATTGCCGATGCATCATGGCGAGAAGAAGAAGGAGGATAAAAAAGATGAGTTGGGGAGCGATTTGCAAGCCGACGCGGCACCAGGTCGCGGGCCGTTCCAAGTGGGGTGTGGCCATACGATTTCCTTCAGCGCGCTGGACGCTCGATGCGTTCCAAGACCAGCACGGGCTGGCGAACGCCTTGCACCCAATACTCACGGCCTCTTAGAAGGAGGCGCTCGTTCAGCAGGGAGTTGAGCTGACGTGAATTGCCGCGCACATAACAAATGGTTTGGAGCTGGTTGCCGACCTGTCGGGTCACACGGAATTTACTCGGGCGACCAAACATAAATGGCGCAGGTTTCAATTCACCTTCATAGCTCACCACCCGCCCCTGCCCCTCCAGTGGGACCAGCTTAAGATCGCGCGGCACGTCAGCCGTTCCGGACGGTACAATGGGTTGTACGGGTGACAGCGTGTGGGCGACTGCGTACGGATCACTTGATGCCGCTTCCGAAACCGGGCCCAGTGGCGTCCCGCCTGCGTCCCCCTCCGTCGGTCCGGCGGGCAAGGGTGCGGCGGGAGCCGGTGCATCGATTAACGGCGCAGGACCGGGTTCCACCATGCGGGCTGGATAGAGCAGATCCACAAATTCGCGACTGACCCATAGCGCTGAGTTGGAAGGCGCTACTTTCAGCCACTCTCCGAATTGACCCCGGATTTGTACCTGTTCACCACGCGTATACTGGCCAACCACCGAAAAATTAATGCCCGCTCCGGCTCGCACGTTGACTTTCTCACCCACGCTCAATCCGTCTTTAATAAAGTCGCGGTGCACCCACAAATCCACCCGATCCGGCGGCACCACACGTACCCATTGCTCCGTGGTTTCCAGAACTCGCAGTCGTTCATCCAATGTAGCTTGGGCCACCACCTCGCCGGTGGCATCCGGTTTGGCCCGCAAATTGACGCGATCGGATTTGATGCGGGCGAATAGTTCCTCACCGGATTGGGCCCATCCCGGGGTCAGACCGGTCAGCCACGCGCTTAAAATCAAGATAGATGTCGCTTTGATTGCCTGCATGAGCCCGATAATATGACACCGCAATGCCGCCGCGAGGAAAAAACCCAGCCATTTCAGACCCCATCGTGGTTACCAGGCCGGTGCTGCCTTGGCAACCAGGTCACCTGCTCGTGCCCGCACCCTGGCAAAACCAGGATTCGGAATGCCGATTTCCACTGCTCACCCTTGCCAGCCCCGGCCAGATTGGTCCTATGTCCCGACCGGTCTGGTATGCGTGCCTGCAGGGGGCTGGCGCGTTGACGTTTTCTGCCACGGACCTTGATGCACATGGTTTCCAACTTCAGGTTAACGATGTGGGAACGGTGACCGGTTGGATGGCCGCGGCAGGCGTGTTGGTGCTCGAGGTGCCCTCTGGGCTCACGCTTGAACTGAAGTGTGACGATGTTGCTGTTACGCGTAACGGACACCTTCAGGAAGTCGAAACCGATGATGGCGCCGTTTGCATAGCGCAAGCCACGGAAGGACGCGGGCTTAGTCGCGTTGTGCTGGCCTATCGGATGGCTGACCCCCTGATCGTGCGCAGTCTGGCGGAACGGGATTGGCCCAGCGCGGCAGTATCCTGGAAAGCCAGCCATCAACGATTGGAGCCATTTTGGAGTGCACAATCCCCGTTGCGCCCCGCCCACAATCAGGCTCTAGCCGGCGCGGTGGATGACCTATCGGCTTCGTTGCGGAGCCCCAGTGGCATGATTCCGTTCACGTGGTCGTTCGGACCGACCGATGGCGGTCCGGGCCAGCCAACAGACGATCTATACAGTTTGGTGCGTGCCTGGTCCTACTTGGAACCCGCCATCGCGACGGACCTTGTAAAAAGCGCGCTATCTGCGCAAAGCGATGACGGTGCCATTCCCCGGGTCGTTCGCCCGGACGGATTTCATGATGAGCGGTGGGCTCCGCTGCCGCTGCTGGCACGTTCCGCGTGGTTGGCCTGGCAGGCTGCTCCCGATCAATCGTTCCATGATTTCGTAATGCCACGGCTGCAGCACTATCTCACGTGGGCCATAACCTACTTCGACCCGGAATGGCGTGGCCTGCCCATCTGGCGCGATGCCCGCGAAGCGTGGACCCCTGAAACTTATAATCCTCTGGTGGCCAGCGCCGATTTGCCATCCATGCTGGCGTCCGAACTTGACGCCTTCCGCGACCTGGCCAGAGCAGTGCCCTATGGCCCGCCACCGGATGACGAATTGCTGCGCTACCGGGGCAGCCTGGGTCGAACCCTGGCCGGCTTTTTCTGGAATCCGGAAAGCACCATGTTTCAAGACCGCTTTCCGGCCGGACAGCATGTCCTTCGCTTCACCCTCTCGGCCGCCCTGCCCATGCTGGATACCACCCTGGGTCGCGACGCCTTGCTGCCGGTGGCAGACCGCTTGGCCTGGGGTGGCTCGCTGCGCGATCCTCGTGGCGCACGGGAGTGGTCGGCCTGGCCGGATGATCCTGAAGCACCGCCGGTTCGAGAGTCTCATCAACTCCTGATTCTGGACGCCTTGGAAGGCGCCGGGGCCCGGGATGTTGCCACCGGTCTACGACAGGATCTGGCCATGCGTCATGCGGCTGAGGCCCCGCGTCGGCTGGAACTTGCCGAGGCGGCGCTGCGGGTGATTACACTGGGCAAGCCGGTATTGTCCGGTCAGCCCTTTGCCATGACCTCGCCCGTGCTTACCTGGCTGGACCGACATCGCATGGCGGTGATGAGTTTAACTGTTAGCTTGGTGGTGGGTTTGCTGGGGCTGGTTGTCATCAGCTTCATGTTCAAGCGCACTGTTACCACCCAAACGGCGGGGACCGCTTTGGGCCTGGCCCGCCGACTTTACCAGGAACAGCAGTATGATCAGGCTTATCAGCTGCTGAATGAAGTGCTGGCAAGTGGACGCACCTTTCCTGGCCTGCAATTGAACCTCGGAAATGCAGCATTTCGGCTGGGTCGTTGGGAAGAAGCGGAAGCGGCCTATCGAACTGAACTAAAAACAAACCCCAACGCCGTGATGGCGCAACTAAATCTCGCCCTGACCTTGCTGCACCAACAGCGGAAGCAGGAGGCTTGCGAACAGTATCAAAGTGTAACCAATCGTTACGCCAAGGCGGATCCACTGATGGCCACGCGCGCCGCGACCGCCCTTCGTTTGTTGGCGGATCATCCTTTCCAACGGAATACCGCCAACCCGGTCAACGAGCATCCAAAAAAATGAAGGATGCGGCACGTCAAGGAGGTCGGGGTGAGGAACCCCATAGGTATAACGTACACGCACCCTTCACAAAAAGATTACGCCGACCCATCCAGAGTGCAACTGTTATTGTTTATCATTTCTCGCTGAGCATCATCGGCGGGGGCATCATTGACGATACAACCCGACTCCGTTATCGTTCCGGTTTAGGCGATGGACCCACAACACTGTAAAGGCATGAACAACATGATCTTACGCTCCGCACTCCTTTTTCTCCTAGGCGCCCTGATGCTGGCGGGACCTGGTTGTTTCCGCCAGGATCGTCGCACCATTACGGTTAAAGTTGCACAACTCAACGGACCGGAATGTCTGCGCGTAATTCAGGATGCGGCGCAAAAGGTGGAGGGCATCGAACAGATTTCCCCCAATTACGAATCCCACACCGTGGATGTGACCTATAACGCCATGAAATTAGGTATTAAAAACATAGAATTCATAATCGCGGGAGCCGGTTTCGACGCCAACGACACCCAGGCGCCCGCCGCTGCCCGCGCTGCCCTGCCGGAAGGTTGCCGGTAGATCATGCGGCTGTCGCTGGCCAAAGCAACAGGAACACCGTCGCGCGCTGCGGCGGTAGTCATCCCGACCAGCCGGGTGGGTCGGCAGCTACAACCGTGGTGGCATCAGAGCCAGGCCAGCTGGGCGGAACCTTTACTGGCGTGGCTGCGCGAGATTCGCTATCAGGCCGATCTTGGGGACGTCGTTGTCTGCGCCTCACCCGGACGTCCTCACCAAGTCGTTGTTTTCACCGGCATGGGCGAAATCGACTATTTGGAACCGGCCCGTCTCATGAATGCCGTGTCGGTCGCGGTGCGCCGCCTGCGCGCGATCAGATCATCCACCATTGATCTTCTGCTTCAGCCCGAACGCCCGCCTGCGATACCCGCGGACGAACTGATAGCTCTGGCGACACGCGGCATTTTTGCCGGTCGCTATGAATTGGGCGAGGCTCCTTCCTCGTTGCTCACGGGTACACCTTCCACCGTGCGGTTGCTCATCCCCCACCCCAGCGCTGCGCTGCGACGACGCCTGGCTATGGAAGCTAAAGTCGGGATCATCTTTTCGAAAATTCGTGAGATAGCCAATCATCCCGGTAATATGGCCACGCCGGAAAACATCGCGCTCTATGTGAAACGGCTGAAGGCGCGAAACAAGAAGTTGCAGGTCAGGATTTGGGGACCTGCGGCCTTGCGCCGCCTGAAGTGCGAGGCCTTGTTGGCCGTAGGCCGGGGCAGCCGATATCCCACCTATCTCATTGAGATTCGACATCGCGGACAAGGCAACGCTCGCCCCGTGGCTCTGGTGGGGAAAACCATCACCTTTGACAGCGGGGGCCTGTCGCTCAAGCCCGCCAAGAGCATGGAATGGATGCGCTACGACAAATGCGGCGGCATGGCCGTGCTGGCAGCCATGGAGGCCGTGCATCAACTGGATTTCAAACAACCGGTGGTGGCCCTGCTGGCCGTGGCGGAAAATATGCCGGGTGGAAACGCCATGCGGCCGGGCGACATCGTCTTTACTCGCTCGGGCAAATCCGTGGAAATTCTTAACACTGATGCCGAAGGTCGCCTGGTGCTGGCCGACGCCCTCGACATGGCGCGACGCTATCGACCGCGTTGTGTGGTGGATCTCGCCACCCTGACCGGCGCCGCGACCGTCGCCCTGGGCAAGACCTACAGCGCCTTGTTTGGTCGACCGAACGATCTGGTGGAACAAATGAGGGCGGCGGGCGAACGCACCGGCGAAAAGCTCTGGCCCATGCCCCTCCACCGCGACTATGACCGCATGTTGGGCAGCGCCTTTGCCGATATGAAAAATACCGGCGACGGTACGGCGGGCGCCGTGGCAGGCGCCATGTTTCTGCAACGCTTTGTTCCCTCCGACCTGCCCTGGTGCCACCTTGATCTGACCAATGCCTGGCAAGAAGGCAACTCGTCCGCGGCCCCCGCGGGCGCCACCCTGTTTGGCGCGCATCTGCTGGTGGACTGGTTGCGACATCTGGAGCCGGAAAATGGCTGATAGGATTCAGCCCCCCGTCGTCACGTCCCTCCATGTTCCAGGGCTGCCGCATCTTCGCAGTGGCAAGGTGCGCGAGGTTTATGACGCCGGCGAACACCTGCTGTTTGTCGCCACTGATCGCATCTCTGCCTTCGACTGTATTCTCCCCACCGGCATTCCCCTGAAGGGCCATGTGTTGAACCAACTGTCGGCCTGGTGGTTCCATCATTTATCCGGTTTGGTGGAACATCATGTCGTCACCGCTGACGTCGAACAATTTCCCCCCGCCCTGCAGGCGTCTGCGCCTCTGCTGCGCGGACGCTCCATGCTGGTGCGGAAAACCCGCGTGGTACCTATCGAATGTGTGGCGCGCGGCTACCTGGCCGGGTCCGGCTGGAAGGAATATGCCGCCAGCGGCACCGTGGCCGGTCAGGTGCTGCGTCCAGGATATTGCATGGCGGACCGTCTGGACGAACCACTGTTCACGCCGGCCCGCAAAGCGGAAACCGGCCACGATGAGAATATCTCTTTTGACCAGATGGCGCGCGAGGTGGGTGGTGATCTGGCGGCACGCCTGCGCGACCTGACCCTTCGTATATACCAGGCAGCCGCCACCCACGCCCGCTCCTGTGGCATCATTCTGGCCGACACCAAATTTGAGTTCGGACTCACGCCGGATGATCGCATTTTGCTCATCGACGAGGTGCTGACCCCGGACAGCTCGCGGTATTGGCCGGTCGATCGCTATCGGCCGGGCAGTTCACCGCCGTCGTTTGACAAACAGTTCGTGCGCGATTACCTCGAGTCCCTGCCGTGGAACAAACAGCCGCCCGCACCGGCTCTGCCCGCCGATGTGGTAAGCCATACCAGTGCCGCCTATCAGGAAGCCTTCCAGCGCCTGACCGGAAACGCCTTGCAATTCTGATCATGCAGGTCCTGCTCGACCAATTCCTGGACTACATCAGTTTGGAACGCGGGCTTAGTCCTCACACCCGGGCCGCCTATGGCTCGGACCTCACCCGTCTGCTGGCCTTTCTCCAGCGCAAAGGAGTGCACTCCGCCAACGCCATCACCCGGAAACACGTACTGGATTATTTGATGGCGGAAAAGGATCAGGGGTTGGAAGCCACTTCGCTGGCGCGGCGATTGGTGGCCACCCGGGTATTTCTGCGCTACCTGCAACAGGAGGGTCTGCTGAGCAGTAATGTCACGGAAACCATGGATGCACCCCGCATCTGGCGTTTGCTGCCGGAAACCTTGTCTCCCGCCGAGGTGGCGCGCCTGCTGGAATCGCCACGGTTGGATCGCGGACTTGGATTGCGCGACCGCGCTCTGCTGGAATTGCTGTACGGGACCGGCCTTCGCGTATCCGAAGCCTGTGCGCTCACCCTGGATCACCTGCATTTTGATGCCGGCTACCTGCGCTGCCGGGGCAAGGGCAACAAGGAACGGGTGGTGCCGCTGGGTGGACAAGCCGCTTCCTCCCTGAAACGGTATTTGAGTGAATTGAGACCGCGCTTGATCCGCCCGCCGGAAATAAAGAACGTTTTTCTTAACAATCGCGGGCGTCCGCTGGACCGACGCTCGGTGTGGACCATGATCCGCCGACAAGCCCGCGCCACCGGCCTGCAACGAACCGTATCGCCCCACACCTTGCGTCATTCGTTCGCCAGTCACATGCTCGCACATGAAGCACCACTGCGTGTCATCCAGGAAATGTTGGGCCATGCCGACATTGCCACCACCCAGATCTATACGCATGTGGATGCTTCGCGTATTAAATCAGTCCATCAGAAGTATCATCCCCGCGCATGATTTTTCGCTCCCATCCTTATCGCGAATTGGAAAAGAAGATCGGTTACCGCTTCTGGCGGCGTGCACGACTGGCCCAGGCCCTGACTCATCCTTCGTTCAGCCATGAGATGGGCCAGCCCGCTCCGGATAATCAACGCTTGGAATTTCTGGGTGATGCCGCGTTGGGGCTGGCAGCGGCGGCGGTGTTGTTTGAGGTGCATCCGGAGGCCAACGAGGGCGACATGACCAAGGTGCGCAGCATGCTGACGAGCACCAAGGCCCTGGCCGCAGTGGCGCAGCGTCTGGATCTGGGCTCCCATCTCTTGCTCGGCAAGGGAGAACTGAATTCCGGCGGCCGGCAGCGGGTGTCCATTCTGGCCGATGCCTTGGAAGCAGTCATAGGCGCGGCCTATGTGGACGGCGGGAACCGTGCCGTGCAGGCCATCTTCAGAAAGCTGTTTCTGCCGGTTCTGCACGATTTGGAATCCACCCCGGAAATTGAGAATCCCAAAGGCCTGCTGCAGGAGCTGGCCCAGCGGGTATTAAATACGAACCCTCATTATCAGGTCGTGTTGGAAGAGGGTCCGGCCCACCAGCGCATCTATACGGTAGCCGTCCTGGTGGGTGCCCGTGAAATGGGGCGTGGCACCGGCCCTAATAAACGAGATGCAGAGTCGGCCGCCGCGCTGGATGCCCTGCGGGGTAATAAAGAATTTAGCTTGTCACAGAATTGATCTTAGATAGATTCGTTTATTCACAAAGGAGTTAATATGCCTCGTACCGCCAAGCTAAAAATATCCCTGGAAGACCTGTTGGCCCAACTAAAGAAGCATCAGGCCCGGCTGCCCAAGTTGCAGCGTCAGGAAAAGAAGCTGTTGAAACAACTGGCCGTCGTGCAGTCGGAAATTGCCACCCTGGGTGGCACGGTTGCCTCCCAGCCCAAGGCCGTGCGGGGCCGCAAGCCCGGTCGTCCGGCCAAGGCCGCTACCCGTCGGGGTGGCAAGCGCGCCAAAAACAGCGTCACCCTGGCCGATGCCATAGTGGCGGTGCTGAGCAAGGACAAGTCCCTGTCCGTGGGCCAGATTGCCGCCGCGGTTAAAGCCAACGGATACACCTCCACCTCCAAGACGTTTGAGACGATCATCTATCAGACCATCGGTCGCGATAAGCGTGTCAAACGCGCCTCCCGCGGGCAGTATCAGCTCAAAGGCTGAACACGTTTTCGTTCACATCAGGCAATGGCTTGACATGAATCACAGCGCGAGTATTCTCGCGCGGTTTTCGGCCAGTTCCGGTGTAGCTCAATGGTAGAGCAGCGCACTGTTAATGCGCATGTTGTAGGTTCGAGCCCTACCACCGGAGCCATTTTCCCCGTTGTGACTACCTGTGACCACTGGTGACAGACAGGGACTTATTCCCTCATTCTCAATATGTTGCGCTGTGCCCCGAACTTGGGCGCAAGTGACAGCCTGTGACAGAGAATGACCATCAGGGCGCAAATTTTGGGAGTCAGGCGAGGAGTCTAGCCCCATCAGGCTTGGGAGGCTCTGCACCGCAGCGGCCACAGGCAAAAGCGAAACGTCGGTATACGTTTTCGTGGTCAGGCGCATTTCGCTATGCCTCATCAGCTCCATGGCCACACGCGGCGATACCCCGCTGACCGCCAAACGCGTGTTGTAGGTGTGCCTCAGAGCATGGAAGTCTGCCCGCTTACCCTCGGCATCCAGGAAGGGAATTCCGGCTAATGCCAGGTCACGCTTGAAATGCCACATGCGGTACATCCTGGGGAATACAGCATCAGACCCGGTGCAATTCTCTGGCTTGCTGGACCGCAGTACGTTCAGGACATCATGGTGAAGAGGAATCTCCGCGGACTTGTGGTTTTTGGTCGTTGATGCCCGAACGCGAATAAGCGGCTTTGGACCATCCAGGAGAACGTCAGACCAGCAAAGAGCCTCAAGCTCGGCCCGACGCAATCCGGTAAAGAGCGCGGTCACGTACAAAGCACGACGAGGGCCCGCCACGGCGATCAGACGAGAACACTCTTGATCGGTCAGTGCGCGCCGTTCCCGGGTCTGCTGGCCGCGTGCATCCACCTTCCCCACCCCGGCCAAGGGGTCGCTGTCCAAACGACCATGACGGCGAAGCCAGGCCAGGAATTCGGACATGGCCCCGAGATAGTCATTCAGGGTCTTTGCAGCCTTTCTCTGGCCAACCCGCCACCGCTGAAAGCCATCAGCGGTCACATCTTGCAGGGTGGACCAGCCGCATTCGGCCAGAAGCTTGTTCAAGCGCAATTCAAGTGTTTGGCAGTAATGGGCATCCCGGCGCATCTGTCGTTTATCCGCCAAGAAATCCCGCAGGTGGATAGCAAGAGGTGTTGTAGCGCCTTCCCGTAGTGAGCGCCGGGGCAACATACCAAAGGATTCATGTTCGGACTCGAAAATGATGCGGCGGGCCTTTTCCTCAGCAACCCGCAAATCACGAGTATGGAGGGAGACATCGCTGATCTTCCCACAATCACCATCCAGGCGATACCGCAGCCGATACACCGGACTTTCCACAACCTTGCCGCCACGATTGCGACGGGCCTTGTAAATGCGACGAATCATTTGTTTACCCTCTGCTTTTGGGATTCGATGTAGGCTTCGATATCAGGCGGATCAAACCGCAACGCCCCGCCAATGCGAATAGGTGCAACGAAACCGCCTCTTTCCATGAGCCTGCGAATGTGGCGAGTAGATACAGCGAGCCGTTGAGCGACTCTTTCAATCGACCACAGGCTATCGTTTATTGGCTCTGTTTTGCTCGCAATCATGGCTTTGCTAAATTCATTTCCGCCGCTTCTTCTCCAGGAAATCGCTACTCCAATCCTTTTTGTTAAAGTCTGACGCAGAGCTTCTTTCCTCGGCGTTGGTCTTGAGCAAATCGCCCCACGCCTGGCACTCACTCACGGGTATGTAGAGATAAGGCGTCTCCCTTCGTAGGCGGGTACGCCCGAAAACACCGGTGGTTTTTTCGACAATCTGGAAGGCAAAAGCGGTTAGGTTGCCCTGCTTCAACCGCTTGTAGACAGCCGCCCGGGAAACCGGTGCGAACATGGTTACGCCACCCGGTGATACCGTTGGACCGAAAGCCTCTGTGATGGCTTCAAACCAAGCCCGCAAATCCTCTTCATGGCCTTCCATGCGGTAGATTCGCGTACCTTCATCTGGCTCACCTGTGAACTCGCGTTGTTTTGCCGTAGGTTGAGCGAATGGAAAATCGGTTTGCATATCGTCAACCTACCACTTGGTGTACATATTGTCAACCATTAGCGAGCGCTCAAGTGTTCACAGTCCGATCAGTTGACATTGTAAATAATTGCGTGAAATCCTCATATTAATTATCATCAAGTTGGGATGCTCGCCACAAAGAGCGCGTCGGCACTCGTTACGAAAGGACTCACATGCGAATTAGCAAGCACTTCAAACTAGGCAAATCCCAGCATGAACTGGATTTTGTGGACATTGACACTGCACGAGACACGCCGCTATTCATCGACCCACAATTTATGTCAACGCGTTGTGATCGCTTTTCGACCGAGGCTATTTCAACAATCCGCTCCTTTTTCAAAGCATTCTTACTCAAGCTGAAGAACGGGAAAACCGATGAAGCAAGAGATCTCTTTTCTCGTCTCGACGAACCGAACGAAACGAGGCTTGGCCTTTCGAAGCGGAAGCCTCAAGGGAGAGGAATTGGCCCCATGGACACGGGGAGAATATTTAAAAGCCTTGAGACAAGTCAGGCCATTAAAACCGGAATAATTGAGCACATCGAGGATTGTCGTCTTTTCGTTGAAAAAGTTGATAAGGACAAAATTTCGGATATGACGACGAACATCATTCGAGGTCATCTCATTAAATACACGCAAGCACAGTGCGCACTATGGGGCATTCAACTCACACCGGGTGTCCAGGCCGGATACATTTGGAACAAAACTTTTGAGAGATGGGAAAACGTGCAGACAGATATGCTCGTAATTCACGGCGAGCGGATTCTGTTGGTGCCGAAGCAGATTGTTTCATATTGCGACAAATATACGCCAAACCGATATCATCGACACTTTGTGCTTAACTATTTACGCAACGAACACTTGAAAATGAATTCCGCCCTAGTGCAAAAGTCTGTACAAAAAAATGGCACAATTCGTAAGTATGTGACAAAGAAGTCGCTGATTGAGACCGAAGCGCCATTCTCCAAAGAATATTTGGTCAACTTCACCACAAAGCATCCAGAAGTATTTAAGGATTTCAAAGACAAGTCAGAGGACGTTGCAGAGCCAATTACAAATGAATCACTGACGAGC
>CAYTVN010000037.1:0-15665 GCA_964441655.1 uncultured Verrucomicrobiota bacterium
CTCGGTCAGCTTGTCCCAGGTGATCTTCTCGTTGGGGGTGGCGCCCGAGTAGGAGCCGTAGGAGGTGGTCGAGTCCGAGATCTGGCAGAAGTAGGCCCAGGGCTTCACCGGCTGCTGCAGGTCGTACTTGATGGACGGCACCACGCAGATGGGGAAGTCGCCCGCGATGCCGCCGCCGATCTGGAAGAAGCCGATGCCGCGCCCCTTGGAGAGCTTTTCGTACTGGCCGTAGAACTCGGCCATGTATTCGATGCCCGACTTCACGATGCGGGGATCACATTCGCCGGTCTTCACGTAGGAGGCGAAGATGTTACCAAAGGTGGAATCCTCGTGCCCGGGCACCACGATGGGCAGGTTGGCCTTGGCCGCGGCCAGCAACCAGCACTGCTCGGGATCGCCCTGGAAATGCTTTTTCTTCAGGGCCAGGATCACTTCGTAGAAATATTCGTGCCAGAAGCGGCGCTCGCCCTTGCGGGTGGCTTCCTTCCACATGGGAACGATGATCTTTTCCACCGCGCGAAAGGCCTCGTCCTCCGGGATGCTGGTATCGGTGACCCGGCGCATGCGCTGTTCGAGAATGCGGGTGTCGTCCTTCTTCTGCATGTAGCGGTAGTCGGGAAAATCCTTGTAGTGGTCGTGCGCGACCAGGCGGAACAGCGATTCCTCCAGGTTGGCGCCGGTCACGGACAAGCCGTGGATCAGCCCGCCGCGAATGGCCGGAGCCAGGGTGATGCCGAGCTGGGCCGAGGACATGGCGCCCGCCACCGCCCAGAACATTTTGCCGCCGGCTTCAATGTGTTTCCAGTAGGCCAGGGTGGCATCGCGGGTGGCCCGGGCATTGAAGTTCTTGAAGTTGGTGAGAATGAAATCGAGGACGGGAAGCTGTGCGGAACTCATGGTGACGAACCCTTTCTCTGAAAGCGCGGCATCATGTCGAGCTCGTGCTGGAAACGCAAGTGCGCAGCCTCAGCGCAACGCGGCGATCTCGGGAATAACACGCCCGTCCACATCGTCCAGACGCGTGCCCAGCAGCGCTGCCAGTGTGGGTGCAAAATCCATCACATTTACCGGGTGATCCAGCCGTCCGGGTCGCACACGTGGGCCCAGCACGGTAAACTGACCGAAGGGACGGTGCCCGCCGCTCCGCACACACGGACAGGGCCCGGCGATGGTACCGATCTTCTTCGAATACGCACTTCGCACCGGCGCATCCATTCTCCATTGCACAACCAAGTCGGGTAGATGATCGAGATAGGCGCCCTTGTAGAGCGAACGGGTGCGCAGAACATTCCGGACGATGGGCACGCCGGTGTGGGCGTCCTTCAGCGCCAGCAGGTCACGGGTCAACTGATCGCACACCGCGTCATACGGCGCGCCGGGCTGGACCAAGCCCGCCGGATCGCGCCCGGCCAGGTTGATGCGGATGCCCGCCTCTTCGCGGTTGTTGGGATGCGGGAAATACATACGGTGCGGCGTATCCAACGTTTTACGGAGGGCCAGGCGGCGAGCCGCTCCGCGTCGCGGCAGGACCCGGTCGAGGACATACGGAAGCCAGCCATCCGCGGTCAGACGGTTGGTGAGTTCAATCCGCATAAGAATTTCATCCAGCATGAACGTCCCATCGTTGTGCGCGCCCATGCCGTGGCTGGCCCATACGATCACGAGAGTTTCGGGACCAGCCAGGTCCAGCATGCGCGCCAGCTGCCGGTCAAGCGCTTGGTAGACGGCCTGCACCGGATCGCCCGTCTGCCGGGCCACCGCGGCATCGTATCGTTCGTGCTGCGGATCATGCAGGTGCCAGCATTGGTGGCCGACGCAATGGCTTTCGCTGTACACGGACAGGAAAAGATCGCTATCGAAACGGCGCAGGAAATCCGCATTGAGATCGGTCTTCATGCCGGTGCCACGCACCAGGTCGTCGCGAAAACGAATGAAGTCCTCGGCGGTGCGCCCGGGCTGGTTGCAGTTACCCTGGATCGGATGCAGACCGTGGGTCGCCTGGATATCCGCCGCCAGCGAGGGGGGCACGGTAACCAAACCCAGGTCAGGGTCGTGGCAGCCCCACTCGATTACCTGCACGCCGTTAAAATTCCGAGCCGGCCCGCAAAGCGGCACATCCAGAATCGTCGAACGAATCCCGGCCCGGCTCAAAGCCTCCCAAAACGGCTCATGCGTCACGTGGTTTCCGGCCAGGTAGCGGCGCACCTCGTAGCTGCCGGGCGCAAGCTGTTCCCAACAATGGTGGCCGTGGCGGGCAGGATTGACCCCGGTATAAAACGAAGGCCAGATCGCGCCTACATAAAAGCCGAGGGGGCTTTCGGTCTGCCCGGTCAAACCCGTTTGCTGAAGACGCTTCCAGGTCGGCAGAAGCCCCTCCTCCGCCCACCGATTCATCACGTCCTTGTCGGCCGCATCCAGGCCAACAAACATCACCTTTGGCATCACAACTTCTCCTTCGGTAACAGAGGGTCCAGGAGATCCCCGACCAGGGTGATCCGCTGGATCCGGCCCCGCACCCGCGCGATCCAGCGCCGCAGCGGTGACACGGCCACCCAGCGATCAAAATAAGCGCAGGCCGCGGACTCGTCCATTGTTTGCGAAGCTTCCTTCCACGCCTGCTTCGGAAAATCCACCGGCTGACCCCGCAGCCATCGGTTCGGTTCGTAGGCCAGCTGCTGGTATTTCTGGAGCCAGTGCCGCCCGTCGGTCACCACAAAGTGCAACAGCCAGCCCTGCGTTTCCGTGACCAATGGGAGACACTCGGGGACCGGCACCCGCTGGTTCCGGGTCCACACATGCGAATCAAACGCCTGCACGTCGGCCTGGGTACGCACCAGCGACTTGCCCAGGCGATGCCCCATCCAGCGATCCAATAGACGCACCTTTCCATCGGTGGGATCAAGCATCGGTCGACGGAACACGCCTTCCACCTGGAAATCGTGCAGATCCCAAAACGGCTTCCCGGTGTGTCGCGGCGTCGGCACTACCTCGGCCGTGCGCAGGAGAATCATCTCGGTGTCGGGCGCGGCCCGCTGCACCAGTGCGCACAGACTTCCTTTTTGCAGGAGAACGTCCGCCAGCGCCCGCGAGGGACGCCGCCAAAATGTGCGGGCCGGGGGCAACTCCGCGCCACCCCACGCGTATTCATCCACGTCTACCTGCAGAAGCCATTCGAACCCACCCGCCCGGGCCCGGCCCAACGCGTCACTTGCGCAGTGCATTTGGTGGAGGGTGAGCTGGCCTGGTCCCGCCGCCTGATCACACACCACCGCCTCCACCCAATCATGCCGCTGCAGGATGGCCAGGCTCGCGTCGGTGCAGCGATCCAGATAAACATAGGCGCGCGCCACACCCAGGGCCCGATAGTAGGCAAGAAACGCCGGCAGGAATCGCGCTTCGTTGTGAATGAGGGTGACGAGGGCAAGGGCGGGCATGATGAAACCAAGTACGCGAAGCCTAGCGTGCCCCATCCGCGCGCGCAATCATCGCACCCGAGAAATTCGAGCCGGCCCACCCCTCCAGCGGCCGCTTACGGCGCGACGGGGATGGCTTTTTGAAGAGCGTCGGAGACCGCGCGCTTAAGGCCGGTACTGCAGCGGGTGGCTCCGGATATGCCATCCACCCCCGCTTTTTGCTGTTCGATGATCAGCGGGATGACTCCCACCGCCTTGCGACCATAGCGGGAGTTCTTATTGCTCAGAATTTTTATCTGCGTCATGCGATGATTCTGCAGCGTGACTTCAGCCTGATAGGTAAAACCACGATGCTCCGCACTTCCTTGGTAGACCCCATCAGCCGCCCGGGTGAGATCGACGGTCGGATAGACCACCACCTCCTGCTTGGCCAAACAAACAACAGGACACGCAAACCAACCCAGTACAACGAGCAAACCAAGCATCCCCTTTAAACTACGCGACAACACCATTGCCATCATATATATACATCAAAAGATTCGGGGTCGAGTCTTGACATTTGACAAATTGATGCAATTTACTTATGTTTGATTGGTTATGATAATAGAATGTATACTTTAGCAAAGTTTTGCTCAATCAAAAATAGACGCGTCGTAAAAATGTCAAATGTCAAGACTCGACCCCGTTCGTTTTAGAAGTGGTGCACGAAGCGGATGTTGTAGCGCTCGCCTTCGGGGCGGTTTTCCGCTGCGGTCTCAAAGTAGGCGTTTACGAACAGGTGGTTGTCCCGGCTGAAGCTCCACAGCGCGCCGGGACCGATGCCCAGCACCTGCTCCTTGCTGTCCGGCACGTCCACCCCGTTGACTTCGCTATTCTCCAACTGCTTGAGGTAATAGCCGTTGATACCAACCCGCAGCTGGTTCGGGCACACTTCGTATTCCGCCGCGAAGTTGGCGTGCATGGCCTGGCCAGCCTGGCTGTCCACCGCCTCCGGCACGTTGGGGTCATCGTTCTCGTCGTTCCACAAGTAATGAATGCGCCAGGAAGCAGTCCACTTCGGGGCGAAAAACCAGGTGGCCGCCCAGTAGGGATCGAGGCTCAGCACATTGCTGCCCGGATTGACGGCTTTCTTCTCGTCGTAGTCCCCGGTGGGCATGATGACCTGCAACTCGATGCGGTGCATGAACACCGGTCCGTTCGCGCCCATGATGGGGTCCCACTGAAGATACGGGCCGACCAGCAGATCGCCCAGGCCGTCCTGTGCGGTCAGAGGGGTCCCATCCTCCTCAAGATCAAACGCGGCCGCGGGCTGGATCACGTCGAGCCCAAGCTTGCCGCCAGCCAGCACGGCTTTATCGGATTGGTAAATCAGCTGGGAGAGGCTGATCCACGCATCCAGCTTGGGGTCGCCCGGGAACGGCAGGTCCGGCAAATCGCACGCGGTGTAGAACTGGCCGTACTGGGCAAAGTAGAAACCCGGCCCGGCCGGCGGCCCACCATCGAGGAAACTGGTAAATCCCAGGTTGAGCGCGGGCTGGTCATACGCGGCCGCCGAACCCGCCATCAACATCGCCATCAAACCCGCCGCCAGAGCTGTCCGCCGAATCTTCATGTCCGCTCCTTGTGTGAGGTCATATCCCGACGATCGGTCGCAACTATGCGCCCGCCCCCCACCCCGGCGGCAACCCAAAATATGGAATTAATTGAGGGGTCGCACACCCAAGCTGCAGCTCAACATCAACTCCGCCGCGCGCTTTCCCGAATACGCGCACCGACCAGGCAGACCAGCATCACCAGCGCGATGGGAAAGAGAGAGCCCAGCAACGTGTAATGCTTCAGCTGTCCCAACCCCATTCCACACACGGTAAACAACAGGAAGTAATGGATGTTGAAGGTGGACAGGGAGTTGCGCCCCAGCAGTTCCACCATGCGCAGCAAAACGTTGTCGATCCCGCGCACCACCTGCAGCCAGATGCAAACCACGTTCACCGCCAGAGTCAGGGCAAGACCATAGAAAATATAGGCCAGATTCGGCGGATACTTGTAGCGGTCGTAGGCGATGGCCGTCACGTAACGTGTAATCGAGGTCCCAGCCAGCAGCAGGCTCAACCCGAAGGCCAGCCACGCGAGGGCCAGCCCCCCGGTCAGCAGGCGGGTGAAAGCGCGGACCCGCATGGCGGCAACCAGATGTTCGCCGGCCAGCAGTCCGGCAAAGAAAAAGACCGACAACTGGAACAACGGGAAGGTATCGGGCGGTTCACCCACAACGGCACCGATCGGATACCCGACCAGGATATTTTTTATGCCCACGGCGAAATCCGGAACCGGCACGTGTGATAACGCCCAGCCCAGTCCATACATCACAACCATGGCGCCCACACGGGCAAACCGTGAAGCCCGGCGCCACGCACACAGCAACCACGGCGCCACCAGCAAGAGAATGGTGTAGAAATTTAAAACCTCGATCCAATCCCCGGTTTGGAAAAACAACAATCGCTCGAGAATGAAGCGGGCCGAACGACCCTCATCAAGGTCCACCACCAGGACCAGAAATTCGCGCGACAGGAAGACCCAGCCCGCGCGCACCAGCAAATGATGCTTCAACCGTTCGAATTTGGCGGGGTCTGCCACTTGATCCCAGTAGACGTAGGCCATGGTCATGCCGAACATCCAAATAAAGAGCGGCGCGGTGACTTTGGTGAGAAAGAAGATCGCCGATAACACCGCGTAATCCCGGGCAGGCGCCGCCGGATCCAGGAACAGCGAAAAGCCGTGGATCAGAATCATGAATATCAACGCCCACCCGCGCACGGCGTCCAACACCCGCAGGCGCGGCAACTTTTCATTCATAGAATATTTTCCGATCCTTCCGGGGTGGGCGTCTGCTGATCGCAATCGTAAAAGGAGATGGCCGAGGAGGCAGGCCGCATCACGAAATACCGGGAGTTTAAACAGGGCGATTGTTGCACCAACGCTCCCGTGAAGGACAACAGAACTGCAAAGGAATCAACGCACTGCGCATAACCCTGACCTCCCGACAAACGAGCCCGCGGTGGATACGAACCACGACGGTAGTCCTTCGTAAGGTCTATGTTAAGCGCGAATCGAAGATTTTATCGGGCCCGCAGAGGAGGCCCACGGAAACGCGCGGAAGTTCACGGAAAGTCTGCCCAAAAGCGAATTGTCTAATGTCAAGACCCAACCCCGCCTGCCCCCCGCCTGCCGCGCCGGAATCAAACTCAAGAGGAGTTACCATGCGAATGCTTTTATATACATAACTTCGGTTTCGGATAGTATTAACCTAACCTTATGAAAGCATCAAATCCAACCGAGGGCACCGCACACCCGGGCCGCCACAAATTGCTCGCTTCTTCTATTCTGATAATCCTGCTGCTAGGAGCGAATTCGGTCCGGAGCGAAACCTGTACACAAACACTGGACACCGGGGGTCGCACGCTGATCCAATTACTCTTCGATCCCGTGCGGCCGGTACTTTATGGCCTTTGTCGGGGGGCCACCTCGACCAATGCTGGCGAAGTCCTGGTGCTGGATCGAATCACCCACTCTACGCAAACCATTACCATAGGTTTGGAACCGATTGAAATGGCTCTGGATCCGGAGGCAAATTGGTTATACGTGCTGCACGTTGGCGATGCCTCTCTAAGCCGCATCAACACTACTAACCGCAGCTTGGATTCAACGCGAACCCTGCCTATTGCGCCCGCGCCTGGCAGTCGATTCAATCTCGCCGTTGGGCGCTCGAATGTTGTGTATGTCGGCGATGCGGCGTGGAGCCCACTGCTACATATATATGATTACGAGGCTGGCGCGGAGCGAGCCGTAATGGACGTAGCAGGCGTAGGCGATCTCTTGAACAACCGGGACGGAACGTCCCTATTCATTTACCGGCTCAACAATGGCAGTGGAGCCGCTTGGGTTTCGCGCTGGAATGTGGCGAATGCCACTAACCCCATTGCGACGGACTCGTCCAATCAGAACTTTCCCAACACCCTACCCAAAGATCCCACGGACGCACCCCTTCTAATTAGCACCAACGAAGCCCAGATTTGGACGCGCTACTACTCCATCATGGCCACTAACTTGACTAACATTGCCACCCTATCTTCCGAGGTATGGTGGAATGTGACCCCGGACGGACGCTTCGCATCGAGCGAAACCAAGGTGTACAACGCGACGTCCGGTGCGTTTGTCCTGTCCAAGCCATTCTCCACGCGCGTGTCCGCCGTTTCGCCCGACGGGACCGAGTGGTATTTGTTTAACCCGAGCAATAAGACCATCCAGATCCGTCCTTGGGGCGACGATGTGTTCATGGCAAATCCGGGGCGCATGAATTTAGCGGCTAACGAAGGGTGCCCTAGTTCAGCATACTCGCTAACTATCGAAACCCAAGCGACAACGCCTTGGACGGTCGCGGCCTCCGAATCGCTATCCGTTCTTCCCGCCAGCGGCACTGGCACCGCCACCCTACAGGTGGTTCGGGCCAGCGGCGACTTGTCACCAGGACTCTACCTGGGTGTCGTCACGGTCATTACCGCGCTTTGCTCGGCCGAGGTTCCGGTTGATTTGGTCATCAGCACAAACCCAAACCTAGCCTACACAGCCCAGCAGGCCCTGCATCCCGACTGGGTCAACCGTTTGTCTCAACCCGCGTCAGCCGTCCTCACCACGATCCGCCCACTGAACAACGGAGACCTCCTGTTGGCCGGGCAACTGATGGCCTCAACCGGCAATGTCCCGGTTCTGATTCGCCAGCGCAGTGATGCCACCGCGATTTGGTCAAAAGCCCTAGATCTCACACCTCTTTTCACCGGCTTGGTTGCCGACGTGGCCATCGATGCGGCGACCAACCTCATCGCCTTGGTGAGCCTGCACACACCCACCGGCGGGGATGACATCCGCGTCATCAAATTGGACGGCCAAGGCCAGCTTCAGTGGCACTACACCTATAACGGAAGCGCAGCCTCCACGGACATTCCATTGCGCGTATTTTGCGGACCCGATCAGTCAATTTGGGTAGCCGGGCGCACCCGGCAACCAGACAGCCTGTATGCCCTTTTTTTCAAACTATCACCCGAGGGCTCCAACGAATGGACCACTCTTGTTGGTAACCCCAATGCACCTGCCGACACGACTCTGCGACAGGTGGTAGCGGACGACCTAGGCAACCTTTTTGCCCTCCTTCAGTTCCCTAGCGGTGGATCGCCGGGCGGCTCACGCTTGGCACGAATTTCTGCTGGTGGAACCGCTTCATGGACCGTGGATCGGAACATGGTGTATTTCTCGGCCCTAACCCTGGACCTAGCCACCAACCTGCTCGTAACCGACGGTAGCTGGCTGGAAAAACACTCGGGGCTCACCGGCGACTTCCTGTGGAACAAGCAAATGACATATCCACCTTACGGCAATATATCACTGCAGGCGCCGACTTTATTGACCCTGGTTAACGGCAGCGCGCTGCTAGCCGGAAGCTGGGTTAATTCAAAATATCGACCCTGTATGGTTAATTTTTCAAATGGGGGCACCCAGCAATGGGCGGTAATCATTGGATTGGATGACTACTTCAGCGGGCATCGTTATGGTACCGGAGCCCAGCAAGATGCCCAAGGTGCCATCTTCTTTTCGACTTCATACGGCGTTTACAAATATTCTCCCTTCGGCGCGAAGCTGGGCCAGGTAGTCTCGGATCTTGGGGCCTCGCCTTGCTTGGCCATGTCGCCTTCCGGGGCCACCTACCAAGCCGCCGACATTGAGATGTGCAGCGGACAACGCGCGCTTTTTGTCATGCGATTCCAGCCAAACAATGCATCGGATTTCGACGAGGATGGACTGCCAAACACGTGGGAGGCTGCGTATGCTGGTAACCCTTGGGATCTCCAGCCCACAACGGATCAAGACGGCGACGGATTCACGACTTGGCAGGAATACCTTGCCGATAGTCAACCCACCAACGCAACTTCGGTGCCTCCGGCCTTTCGGGGGAACATCGAGAATGGCGTAGCGGAGTTTTGGCTGGACGCATCCTCCACCGCGCGGGTGTATGGCCTGCAAGTATGCACCAACCTCGCCGCCTCGCCACAAGAGTGGATCCCCACCGGAACCACCACCCCAGGCAATGGGGCCAGCCTCCGGCTAAACGCAATGGGTACCGCGGACACCGCCATCTACCAAAGCACTACTTCCCTGCCTTAGGATTTTCGTTTCTCGCCACGTGTTCCCACCAGACGAAACGCTAATCCTTCTCACGCCGACCAAGTTCGGGGTTGGTATATTCACTCGTTGGAAATATCTAAATATCTTTTCCCAGGCGTTGGAACTTTTCGCCCGCGGGATCGGTCGTCATGCCGAGCGGAGTCGAGGCATCTCGTGCATGGGTCAACGAGGTCCCTCGACTTCGCTCGGGACGACGAGGGGCGCACCTTTCCGCGTCCTTCCGCGCCTTTCCGTGGGCTTTTTTCTTTTGTAAGCGTCAGGTTAACCCGCGGGGCCGCGTTTTTCCTTTCGCCGGATGCGGGTGGAGGCTACATATGACGCCTCTTTTGAGGGAATTATGAGCAACGAAGCCAGCGAACCGAACAAGCCCATGCACTTCATCCGCGAAATCATCACGGCGGATGTGCGGGCCGGCCGGGTGCCGGGCGTGGTGACCCGCTTCCCGCCGGAGCCCAATGGTTACCTGCACATCGGGCATGCCAAGGCCATCTGCCTGGATTTCGGCATGGCCATCGAGTTCGGCGGACGCTGCCACCTGCGCATGGATGACACCAACCCCGCCAAGGAGTCGGTCGAATACGCGGAGAACATCAAGAAGGATGTGCATTGGCTGGGATTCGATTGGGGCGAGCACTTCTACTATTCCGCCCACTACTTCGAACGCATGTACGAGGTGGCCCGCGACCTGATCCGCAAGGACAAAGCCTACGTGTGCGAGCTGACCCAGGACCAGTGGAAGGAGTACCGCGGGGTGCCCACCCGGCCCGGCAAAGAAAGCCCGTTCCGCAACCGCCCCGCGGCGGAGAGTCTGGACCTGTTCGCCCGCATGCGCGCGGGGGAATTCCCGGATGGCACCCTCTGTCTGCGGGCCAAGATCGACATGGCCTCGCCCAACATGCACCTGCGCGATCCCGTGATCTACCGCATCATGCGCGAGCCGCACTATCTGACCGGCGACACCTGGGTCATTTATCCCATGTACGATTTCGCCCACCCGCTGGAGGACGCGTTCGAAGGCGTCACCCATTCCCTGTGCACGCTGGAGTTCGAGGTGCACCGCCCGCTCTACGACTGGGTGGTGGAGCAACTCGACCTGCCGGTCCGGCCCCACCAGTACGAATTCGCCCGCCTCAACCTCAGCTACACCGTGATGAGCAAGCGCAAGCTGCTCGAACTGGTACAGCTCAAGCTGGTGAACGGCTGGGACGATCCCCGCATGCCCACCATCTGCGGACTCCGCCGGCGCGGCTACCCCGCGGCCGCCATCCGCCAGTTCTGCGACATCATCGGCATCACCAAGTTCGGCAGCCTGACCGATGTGGCCCTGCTGGAACACTGCGTGCGCGACGCGCTGAACAAATCGTCGATCCGCCGCATGGCCGTGCTGGACCCGCTCAAGGTCACCATCGAGAACGCGGACGCCCTGCCCGCCTCGGTCTCCGCCGTGAACAACCCGGAAGACCCCGCCGCGGGCGCGCGCGAAATTCCGTTCGGCCGCGAGCTGTTCATCGAACGCGACGATTTCATGGAAGTCGCACCGCCCAAATATTTCCGCCTGGCCCCCGGCAAATCGGTGCGCATCCGCTACGCGGGTTTCCTCACCTGCACCGGCATACAGAAGGACGCGGCGGGCACGGTGACGGGCATCACCTGCAAATGGGATCCGCCGTCCGCCGAGCTGAAGGTCAAAGGCACCATCCACTGGGTTCCCGCCGCGCAGGCCCCGGCCACCGAGGTGCGCCTCTACGACCGCCTGTTTACGGTGGAGCAGCCGGACGCGCACGAGACCAAGGATTTCAAGGAGTTCCTGAATCCCGGCTCGTTGTCCGTGGCCAAGGCCCTGGTGGAACCTGCGCTGGTGGAAGCCAAGCCGGGCGAGGCGTTCCAGTTCGAACGCGTGGGCTACTTCGTGGCGGACAGCGAGGACAGCCGGCCGGGCGCTCCCGTGTTCAACCGCACCGTGACCCTGAAGGATGCCTGGGCCAAGGCGAAGTAAATTGCCAATTGCCAATTTCCAATTGGCAATTTGAAGATGTTCCGGCTGGGTCGCTTTACCCGCAGGCCGCCCCGGCGTATATTTCGCCACACTTCCTGGAGGTTCCGCGATGGTTCGCTTGCTCGCCCTGTTTCTGGCCGTCGTATGCACGCTATCCGCGCCCGCCACCCTCATCACGCAGCACGCGGACACCGACCAGGCCGGGGCCGCGGTTAACGGCGCCATTGGCATCAACGAATACGGCCCCGCCAACAGTTACAGTTTCACCGGCGGCGGCAACGGCTTCAGCGGCTGGCTGGGCAACTCCACCCTGTACGCCAACAGCGACGGGGTGAACCTCACCCTGGGCTTCAGCAACCTCGGCATCAACGGCAATGACGATCAGTACATCATCTTTCTCGACACCCGCCCCGGCGGTTTCCAGACCGATGGCGCCATGAGCGATGTCAGCGATGGCGGCCGGGCCAACGCCAGTCGCTTTGCGCGCGACGGCACCGAGCGCATCACCTTCAGCAACGGTACCTTCACCGCCGACGCCGACTTCGCCCTGGTCTTCAACAACCGCTCCACGGGAGGTGGTGGTTTTTCCGTGGTCTACGAGCTGAAGGGCAGCGGCACGAATCACGTTTTAGTGAATCACCAGGCCGCCGGCCTGGGCAGCAATACGCCCGAGTTTGGCCTGCGCATGAGTGACTTGGGCCTCACCCCGACCTCCGCAGTCAATCTGGTCGTACTAAGTATCAGCCCCGACGGTTTTGCCTCCAACGAAGGCCTGCCCAATCCGGGCGTGGGCAGCAACCCGGGCTACAACACAACTAACACCACCACCTATACCAACTTCCATCGCTTCACCCCCCTGGTCGTCGGCCCCTACACCGGACTGACCCGGCGCGTGGCCAACACCACACTGGCCCTGCCTTCTCAGCTGCCCTCGGCCACCACCAATAACTACACCACGGAGGACGCCTTCCCCGGCTTGAGCCTCAACCAGCCCATCGCGCTGGCCACCCCGCCCGGCGAGACCAACCGCCTGTTCGTGGTGGAACGGCCGGGCGTCATCGTGGTCATCACCAATCTGGCCGCGCCCACCCGCACGGTATTCCTCAACATTTCGAGCCGGGTCAACACAGGCGGCGAAGGCGGTCTGCTCAGCATGGCGTTCCATCCCGGCTACGCCACCAACGGTTATTTTTTCGTGTACTACACCTACACCAACGGGTTCGCCAATCGGACCGCGCGCTATCAGGTCTCAGCCACCAATGCGAACTTCTCCAGCCCCACCACCGAAGTGGCCTTCATCAGCCAGCCCGACGACTGCAACAACCACAACGGAGGCGACCTGTCCTTCGGGCCCGACGGCTACCTGTATATCGGCGCCGGAGATGAAGGTGGCGGCAACGACGACTGCAACGGCGGCAACAGCCAGCGCATCGACAAGGATTTCTTCTCCTCCATGTTCCGCATCGACGTGGACAAAAAGCCCGGCAGCCTGAAGCCCAACCACCACGCCGCCATCGTGGCCCCCACCAACTACGCCATCCCGTCCGACAACCCCTTCATCGGCACCACCCAGTTCAACGGCAGTGCGGTCAACTCCAACAGCGTGCGCACGGAAATTTACGCCCCCGGTTTCCGCAACCCGTATCGCTTCGCGTTCGACCCGGTGAGCGGGCTGCTTTATGTCGGCGACGTCGGCCAGGGCGCACGCGAAGAAGTGGACATCGTACAGAAGGGCCGCAATTACGGCTGGAAATGGCGGGAAGGCCGCATCGCCACCCCCGGCATCGGCAGCCCGCCCGCCGGCTTCACCACCTGGGCCGATCCCGTGCTGGATTTTCCGCACAGCGCTTCCAGCAACTATTACGGATTCGCCATCACCGGCGGACGCGTATATCGGGGCGACCGGTTGCCCGAGCTGGTGGGTCACTACATCTTCGGCGACTACGCCAGCGGTTTCATCTGGACCATGACCCACGACGGCACCAACGCCCTCAGTTGGCGCTACCTGTTTACCGACGCAGAAATCACCTATTTCGCGCCCGATCCCCGCAACGGCGACATGCTGCTGTGCGACCTCGTGGCCAGCCAGGTGAAGCGGCTGGTGCGCGCCGCCGCCGCCACCAACGGCCTGCCCGCCATTCTCTCCGCCGCGGGCGTCTTCCATGACTTAACCAGCCTGACTCCCTACGAGGGCATCGTACCCTACGAACTGAACCTGCCCTTCTGGTCGGATAACGCCATCAAGTCCCGCTGGTTCTCCATTCCCTCCACCAACCTGGTCATCACCTTCGACGCCCAGGCCAACTGGGGCAGCCCGACCGGCACGGTGTGGATCAAACACTTCGACCTGATGCTGACCAACGGCTCCACGTCGTCGGTGCGCCGCATCGAAACCCGCCTGCTGGTGCGCAACGCCACCGGGAGCGGCGGCTACGGGGTGACCTACCGCTGGGGCAGCTCGTTCAGCGATGCCGCGCTGGTGCCCGAGCAGGGACTCGATGAGGATATTCTGATCAACGAAAGCGGTATCATCCGCACCCAGCGCTGGCGCTATCCGGGGCGCCAGGAATGCCTGGCCTGCCACGGCGCGTCCGCCGGCTTCGCCCTCGGTTTTAACACCGCACAGTGGAACCGCGACCACACCTTTGCCCCCGGCGATACCACCAACCAACTGGCCCGCCTGGCCGAACTCGGCTACTTCGACACCGGACTTCCTTCGGTCCACCTGCTGCCCGCCCACCCCACCCTGACCAATACTGCGGTCAGCGTGGAACACCGCGCACGCGCCTACCTGCAGGTGAACTGCGCCCAGTGCCACTTCCCCGGCGGCCCTGTGCCCGCCGCGTTCGATGCGCGCCTGATCCGGCCCCTGGACGAAGCCGGGCTGATTCACGGTGCGCTGGCCAACAACTTCGGCAACACCAACAACCGCGTCATCGTACCCGGCCTGCTCACCAACTCGGTGCTCTACCAGCGCGCGAACACACGGGGCAGCATCAAGATGCCGCCGCTGGGCTCGTACGTGGTGGATACCCAGGGCATGGCCGTGGTGGCGGCGTGGATCACCGGCCATCTCACCAATTATCTGACCTTTGCGGAATGGCAGGTCCGGTATTTCGGTTCCACCACCGCGGAACTCGCCCAGGCTGAAGCCGACGCCGACGAGGATGGCACGGATAACCAGACCGAATATCTGCTGGGCCTTGTTCCCACCAACGAGGCCAGCGCGTGGGCCGTCGGCGGACTCGACCCCGCCTCCGGCCAACCGGGCGTCCGTTATGAACGGATCGCCCACCGCAGCTTCGACGTGCAGGCCAGCACCAACCTGCTCGATCCCGCGGCCTGGCGCTCCCTCGACACCCCGGCCAACCGGGCTTTCTACGGGAGCAGCAACGAAACCGTGGTGGTCGAAGATCCCGCCACCAACGACGCCAGCTACTACCGCGTGCGCGTGCAGGGGCCGTGAGGAAGAGGCCCACGGAAATACGCGGAAAAGATAGATATTCCGCGCTCTTCCGCGCCCTTCCGTGGGCTCCTACTCTGACTTGGTCTCTCTCAAACCATATTCGTTCAACTTGCGGTGCAACGTGCGGCGGCTGATACCGAGGTCGGCGGCCGCCTTGGTCACATTGCCCTCATGCGCGCGCAGGGCGCGCACGATCATGGTCCGCTCCGAATCCTCGAGCGACAGCGCCCCGCCGCGCGGCACCGCACCCGCCATGTCCGCCGGCAGCTCGGCCCGGATGTTCGCCGGCACATCGCGCACCGTCAGTCGTTCGCCGCGCGACAACACCACCATCCGCTCGATTACATTGCGCAACTCGCGCACGTTGCCCGGCCAGCGATAGGCCGACAGCGCCGCGACGGCGTCCGGCGTGATGCCGTCCAGTTTCTTGCCGTTCTCTTTGGCAAATTCGCTTACGAAGTGTTGGATGAGCAGGGACAGATCGCCGTCGCGATCACGCAGGGGCGGCAGCTTGATCGCCACCACGAACAACCGGTAGTAGAGGTCCTCGCGGAACTTT
>CAYTVN010000038.1:0-15615 GCA_964441655.1 uncultured Verrucomicrobiota bacterium
CTGAACCGTGCCATCAAACAGCGGCTGGATGCGGTGGAGCAATTCCGCAAAGGTGGCCGTGATGATCTGGCGGTCAAGGAGGAGCAGGAAATCGTCATCTATCGTCGCTATCAGCCCCAGCAGTTGTCCGCCCAGGAAATCGAGGCGCTGGCCCGCCAGGCCATCGCGGAAGCGGGTGCGACCAGCAAGGCGGACACGGGGAAAGTGATGAAAGTGCTGATGCCGCTGGTGAAGGGCAAGGCCGACGGGAAGGCCGTCAATCAGGTCGTAGCCGGATTATTGCCCTGATCGTCGGGCCGGGGTGCATCCGGTGGCATCACGGGAGGAGTGGCGGCGCTCCAGGGATCGAAGTCCGGCCCGAACTGGCGCAGAAATTCCAAGCTATAGAGCCTCACTAGTAGCAACACGGGCAGCAGGATAACAGCCCAGAGCAGGGGCACCATCAGCAGAAACCATAAACAGCAGCAGGTCAGGCATCCTCCGGCAAAAACCGTCAACCCCGCGGTGATGCCCAGCAACAAACGTACGCCCAGATAGCCGGCCATGGCCTGTGGCGCGACGGCCCACAACGCAAGCAGGCGACGCAGCGCGGAAATGACGGTGAGCTGGTCACGGTACATCAAGGGGGTTGCCAGATCCGCCACCGTTACGGTGATGCCTATCACGACGAAAATCCAGACGATGCAGAGCGGCACACTGACGCCCAGCGCCGTGGGCAAGCCCAGGACTTCTGCTCCACGCAGGTGCGTGAGTCCGTAGACCAGGAGCGGGGCGAGGGCCAAGGCAAGCAACACGGTCAGGATGAGCCACAAGACCAGATTCCACGTAAATAGTCGCCAGCCAGGTGCGGCCGAGCGTCGCCAGGGTTGCACCACGGCCTGATCCTCACGGATAACATTGTCCAAGAACATAAACGTGCCCCGGCAGCGCAGCCACAGCAGAACCAGGCTGACCAATACGAACAGGGTCAAAATAAGCGCGAGGCCGGCCATGATCCAGGTGGAGTAGTTCCCCCAAAACGTCGGCCAGCGATCCGCGTGGGCCCACAGGCGGTGGAAGTCACCGGAGATATCCACCTGCAGGCCACGTTCTCCGAGATGGGCCAGCCAGGCGGTAAATCCCAGCCCGATCCAGACTTGTGTGGAGGCGGGGCGAAACAGCCGTTGCACCATGCGGTTCCACGCAGCATTAAGAGGCGCCCAGGAAGAGGGTGGTTCAGTTGCGATCATGGCTGGATGAAGTTTCTATATCGGCTATAGTGCGTGGCCACCAGATAAAACATGAACAACCTGCTTTACCGTCGCTTTGGCCGCACCGAACTGAACATGCCGGTATTTTCGTGCGGGGGGATGCGCTTCCAGCACGCATGGAAGGATGTGGCTCCGGCGGAAATTCCGGAAGATAGTCAGCGCAACCTGGAAGCCACGGTTCGCCGTGCGGTTGAGCTGGGCATCAACCACATTGAAACCGCGCGCGGTTATGGAACTTCCGAATATCAGCTCGGGCGTATCCTGCCCACGTTGCCGCGCGAAAAGCTGATCGTGCAAACCAAGGTGGGACCGCGGGATAGCGGGTCCGAGTTCCGGGACGTGGTGGAGAAGTCGCTCGGACTGCTCCAACTCGAGTACGTGGATCTGCTGGCCATTCACGGCATCAACAACGAGGCCATCTTTCAACAGGTCATGCAACCGGGTGGGGCCCTGGACGTCGCGCAACAAATGAAGCGGGAAGGGCGCTGTCGATGGATAGGCTTTTCCACCCATGCCCCGACCTCGGTGATCGTTAATGCCATTGAAACCGGCTTGTTCGATTATGTGAATCTGCACTGGTACTGGGTCAATTCGTTTGCCGGTCCGGCGTTGGAGGCCGCGCAGCGGCACGACCTCGGCGTATTCATCATCAGTCCCAACGACAAAGGCGGGAAACTTTATGAACCGTCGGAAAAACTGAGGGAATTATGCGCCCCGCTGACGCCTATGCAGTTTAATGATCTGTACTGTCTATCCCGGCCCGAAATTCACACCTTGAGCATCGGCGCCGCCCGGCCTTCCGACTTCGACGAACACTTGGCCGCCCTCGACGCGTATGAGGAGAAAACTTTATTGAGTCGGCAGATAGCCCATCGGCTGGAGGCCGAAATGGTGCGCGTCCTGGGTGCCGACTGGTGCGCGCACTGGCATGAAAATCTCCCGCCGTGGACCGCACTGCCGGGGCACGTGAATGTGCACGAAATAGTTCGGCTGTGGAACTTCGCCAAGGCACTCGACATGGTCGCTTTCGCACGCATGCGCTACAACTTGTTGGGGCAGGGTGATCATTGGTTTCCGGGTCAGAATGCCAGCCAGTTTTCTGCCGGCGAGATGAAGGCCGCCCTTCAAGGCTATCGCTTCGCTGACCGTATTCCTGACCTTCTCGCCGAGGCGCACGCATGGTTTGCCGAGGCGCCGCGCCAGCGACTTTCCTCGGATTAAGCAAAGGCCTGCCTTTTGGTGGCGTAAAACGGTATACTATTCTACATGCGTGCCTCAGGCATAGGTTTGATCAGTGGCTTGTTTCTGGCCGCACATCTTTCCGCTTTGCATCCTGCGAAGGGGGCGGTGGTGACCAATGGGGCTGCCACGTCGGTGGTGGTGACGAGCAGTCCGAGCGGCAATTTATCCTTTCTCTTCAAGCTGAGCCCCACCGGGGACGTGGAAGTGACGGCGTATGCGCCTGATGTGGTCCGCGTGCGCTTCCACTTTGCCGGCCTCTATGAGCGCGAGGCGGTGGCCATCGCCAAACCCTTCACCAACTGGCCGGGATTCACCGCGAGCTACACCAACCGGTCCACCAATCTGCTCATCAACACCGGCTTGATGAACATTGAAGTCGTCCTGAGCAACCGCTTTGCCGTGCATATCCGGGACAGCTCGAACCGCGATCTGCTGCTTGACCGACGGATTGAATACGACCTGGATTACCAGATGATCAACGACACCTCGGCCTATGCCCAGGTGGCGTGGCCGAATGGAACCACGAGTGTTTCCAACCGGCCATCGGGCTTCAAGTTGAAGTCCATCAAGGAAATGCCCGCGGGCCAGGCGTATTTTGGCCTGGGTGACTTTGGCGGGGCGTTGAACCGGCGCGGCCGGATCATTCAATGCTGGAACCAGGACACCTACGGATTCACCGAGACCCACAATCCCAAGTACATGGCCTTGCCCTTCTGGTATGGCGTGCAACCGGCCACGTTGAGCCGGCCCGCCTATGCCTACGGCGTATTTTTCAACAATCCGGCCCGCCCGGTGGTGGATTTTTCCAACACCAACGGCAGCTATACATTCGAAGCCGGCGACGACCAGTTGGATTATTTTGTGTTTGGCGGCGGTGCAACGCAAACCATGTCAGCCGTTCTTCAGCGGTACGCGGAGCTGACCGGCCGTCCCGCCTTTCTTCCCCGGTGGGCTTACGGGTACCACCAATCGCGCCACTCGTATTTCACGCAACAGGACACGTTGGACACCATCGCCGAATTCAGGGCGCGCGACATTCCCTGTGATGCCATCTATCTGGACATCGGGGTCCAGCGCTACACCAATTCGCCTGCCTATACCAATTCACAGCCGGAGCAACTTACCTTTAATCCGGTCAGCTATTCCAATGTTGTTGCGCTGGTCGGCCAGGCCACCAACCAGGGTATGCGACTGGTTCCCATCATCGAGCCCCTGCTGACCGTCAACGATCCGCTCTATGGCGTAGCCTACAGCAATTTCTACTTCATCAAGACCAACAATCTGGCGAACTATGTGGGCGAGAATTTTCTGGGGCCGGTTTCCTGGCTCGATTTCAGCATCGGTGCCACCCGTGATTGGTGGGTCGGCCAGCTGACCAACTACCTGGGAACGTATCATCTGGAAGCCATCTGGAATGACCTCACCGAGCCCAACGAGAATGCGATGCCATTAAACAATGTGTGGTTTCTCGATGGCCGATACGGGGGCGGTTTGGTTACCAACGATTCGCGGAAATGGCACGCGGTGAACAAAAATACCTACGCCGTGCTGGCCTCGCAAGTCAGCGACCGCGCGTTGCGCACCCAGTATCCTTCGCTACGCCCTTTCGTCCTGACCCGCGGCGCCTGGCCGGGGGTGCAGGCTTACGCAGCGGGATGGAGCGGCGACAACAAATCGGATTTTGATCATCTGCGCTTCAATACACGCCTGGCCGCGAGTGTGATGATTTCCGGCCAGGCGAACTTCGGCAACGATGTGGGCGGTTTTATCGGACTGGCGGGTGCGGAATTGCTCACCCGCTGGCTGCAGGCCGGTGTATTGAGCCCGCTCTACCGCAACCACAACTATCTCGAGCTGGCTCCTCCGAATCCGCAGGAGCCCTGGGTACACGGGGAGCCCTTTACGTTGTGGAATCGGCGCACCATTCAGTGGCGCTATCAGTTGATGCCCTTCCTGTACAGCCTGGCCTACCAGGCGTCCACCAGCGGTGTGCCCATGAACACGCCGGTGGCGTTCTATTTCACGGGGGACAGCAACACGTGGTCGCAGAACGAATATGAATTCATGGTGGGGCGCGATCTGCTGGCCGCACCGGTGGTCAGTTCGGGTGCGGTAACCCGCACGGTCTATCTGCCGGTAGGTTGCGATTGGTATCACGCTGGATCGGATACCCTCTACAGCGGGGGACAGACCGTGGTGGTGAAAGCCTCGCTGGGAAATCTTCCGCACTTCCTGCGGGCGGGCGCCATTTTGCCTCAGGGGTCCATCGTGGAATATGCGGATGAAGTTCCCGCCTCCTATCTGGATATTCACGTATGGCCGGGCTCCGCCAACACCTTTTCGCTGTTTGAAGACGACGGCCGCAGCACCAATTATCTGGCCGGTTCCAGTGCCCAAACCCTACTTTCGGTGGATGGCACTGCCACTGGTCTGACGGTGTCCATAGGGGTGCGAACCGGAAGCTATAGTCCGCCCGCCCGCGACTGGTACGTGGTGGCGCATGCCATGTCGAATCTGGCGCGCGCCGTGGTCAACGGAAGTGAACTCACCCGGTATGGGAATCGCGAGGCCCTCGCGGTGGCGGGTGGACCGGGTTGGTGTTATGACACCGTGAATCGCCAGGCCGTCCTTCGCTATCCTGATACGGGGGCCGCCTTGACCGCGGTCATCTCGGGTGCCGGCGCCAGCGCCAGCCCGGGCATCTTTGCCAGCGCCTATAGCAACATGGCGGTGGCCGGAACCTTTACCCTGTGGGATGAGGCCGCGCGAAATATGAGTCTGGTCGCTCCGCACACCTGGGTATGGGTGACGGCGTTGGGCGCGCTTACCAATGCGGAGTTCAAGCTGGTGGCTAATGACGACTGGAATGTGGCCAATTGGGGCGAAACCAACCAGTCCGACGCCGAGGTGCCGCTGACCCAGATCGCAGAATCGTTCGGTGGCAACATTCAGCTGACCAATCTTTCAGCCGGTGTCTATACGTTCCGTTTCAACGAGACCAGCCTGACCTACTCCGTAACCTCCGCGGCGGCCCAGGACAGTGATGGTGACGGGATGCTGGATGACTGGGAATACGCCTATGGCTTGCATCCGGGACTTTCGGGAGATGGGGCGCTGGATTTGGATGGAGACGGCCTCAGCAACAGCAATGAGTTTCTGCTGGGGGGCAGTCCGATACGGACGGACACCGACCTCGATGGAATGTCCGATGTGGATGAGTGGGTCAGCGGCACCGGAATTTCCAACGCCCTGTCATTCTTTTTCGTGGAAATCCTGCAAACATCCACCACCAATGGCGGAGTCACGGTGGGCTGGTCCGCGGTTACCGGACGCGCCTATGAATTGTACTTCGCCACGAATTTGCTGACCCCGTCCATGTGGTCCAGCCTGACGCCGTTCACCAATGTGGCCGGCAGTGGATGGCTGACCGTCACGGATACCAATGGCGCGTCATTGCGCTTTTACCGGCTGGGCACAAGGTGGTCGCCATGAGTGATTCGCCGGACCCCTCCGCCGATGAGCCGGCAAAAGACCCGCTGACCGTTTGCCCGGTATGCGGAGCAGTGCTGCTCCATGAAAAATGCAAGGTGGTTTGCCGCAGTCCCACCTGTGTCTATCGGATCATCTTTAATTGTGCCGAATTCTGATCCAGCGTCGACGGCATCTCCGTGGGAAATCCCCTGTGACGGTTATGTCGTGCGGTTGGTTCCCATCCTGGAAAATAATTACGTATTTCTCCTGATTCAGGGCAACCAGGCCGTCGCCGTCGATCCCGGGCAGGCGGAGCCGGTGCTTCATCTGCTGGAAGCCCGGAAGCTGGAACTGACCGACATCTGGATCACCCATGGACACCGTGACCATATCGGCGGGGTGAGCCCGTTGATGGCGCGAACGGGCGCCCGGCTGACCGCACCCGCCGGTCTGTCTCTTTCCCGGGTGGACCACGTGGTGGAGGAGGGCAGCCAGGTGTCGTGGGGGCAAAACCGCTTTCAGGTCTGGTCGACGCCCGGGCATCAGC
Organism: uncultured Verrucomicrobiota bacterium; assembly: GCA_964441655.1. Classification (GTDB taxonomy): domain Bacteria; phylum Verrucomicrobiota; class Kiritimatiellia; order CAIVKH01; family CAIVKH01; genus CAYTVN01. The sequence goes on from CAYTVN010000038.1 coordinate 6,511, forward strand.
GTGTGCATGTGAGCTATCTGGATGCTGGCCCCAACCCCGGGTCGGCATTTATTGGCGATGTGCTGTTCGGTGGCGGTTGTGGCCGCTTGTTCGGAAATCCACCCGCTCTTCTGCTCGCGAGTCACCGGCGTCTACAAAACCTGCCGGAGCACTGTCGGTTGTTCTGTGCCCACGAATTCACCCTGGATAACCTGGCGTTTGCCCTGACCGTCGAGCCCGGTAACGAGGCGCTGCGTCAGCGCTGGCTGCGGGCCCAGGCGCGGCGAGCACGGGGCGAGCCTACGGTGCCATTGAACTTGCCCGAGGAGCGCGCAACCAATCCTTTTCTCCGCCTGGATGCTCCGGAAGTGCTGAGAAAAGTTGGCTTGAGCGGAGCGAATCCGGTTGATGTGTTTGCCGCGCTACGCGCGCTTAAAGACGATTTCTGACTGTGCGGCACCCATTCAGTCGTTATAGTGCAGCCATGCAAAGTTGGTCGTTGTCTTCCCGCCAGCAAAAGATCGCTGCGACCGCTCTCACCCTGGCCGGTTTGACGGTCATCGCCGCCATTCTCTATATGGGTTTTGTGCTGCTCGCCCAATTTGTCCGGTATTTCTCGCCCGTGCTGACCCCGCTCGCCGTGGCGGCCATTCTGGCCGTGATGCTCCGTCCTTACTATGCCTGGTGGCTGGCCCGGGTGCGCTGGCCGTCCGTGGCGGTGGCCCTGGTTTTTGCCTCCATCCTGGTGCCGGTGGGGGCTGCGCTGTGGATGTTCGGCTCCTTGATCCTGACCCAATTGCGCGGACTATTGGAGCAGTTCCCGGTCTGGTTGGAGGCTTTGGGCACATGGATTGACCGCTGGCTTCCCCAAGTCAAATCGCTCTGGCTCGAGCAGGGGGTGGGTGATCAGGTGCGACAGGAATTGGGCGCCCGCGGGGGCTGGCTGGCGCAGCAGGCGGCCGCTTTGATGCGCAATCTAGCCGCCGCAGGTTTCGGGTTGGCCCAGATGCTGGGTGGTTTGTTCAGCTGGGTGGTCCTGCCGGTGTACCTGGTCTTTCTGTTGACCTCTCGCCCGGTGCGACTCAGTCAGCTGTCCGGTCTACTGCCGTTTATAAAGCCGGAAACCCGCGAGGACGTGGTATATCTGGTGCGTGAGTTTGTGGCAATTCTGGTGGCCTTTTTCCGCGGCCAGCTGGTGATAGCAGGCGTGCAAGGGGTACTTTATGGCCTTGGCTTCGGACTGGTCGGTCTGCCCTACGGGGTCGCCATTGGCCTGACCTTGGGTTTTCTTAACATCATTCCCTATCTGGGCAATCTGATTGGCTTGGGGGTGGCGTTGCCGCTCGCCTATTTCTATCCGCAAGGCGGAAGCTCCCTGCTGCTGGCGGTGCTGGCCGTCTTCTGTGCCGTGCAAGCGGTGGAGGCCTACATTCTGACCCCGCGCATCATGGGCAACCAGACCGGCCTGCATCCCATGGCCATCATATTCGCGCTCTTTTTCTGGGGTCTCGCCCTGGGCGGCTTGATGGGCATGATTCTCGCCATCCCGCTCACGGCTTTTCTCGTTGTTTTCTGGCGTTTGCTTAAAGCAAAGTACCTCAAAGAAGTGATGTAAAATCCGTGCCGCGGAAGGAACTCCATGGATAGTAAAAAAATAATTGCACTGGTGATGATCGGACTGTTTGCGGCGGTCTTGATTGTCAATCGCGGGATAATGGACGGGGAAAGGATCAATCTTCTCATTACCAGCGTCCGCGCCTCCTTTTCCATGATCCTGCTCGCCACGGCGGCGTTCGGGGTGACGGTGGGAATTCTGCTGAAGTAACCATGGATGCCTTGTCTCCACGAGTGCGCGATTTGCTGGCCCGCGGGGTTCGCATGCCCCATCCGGCCAGCGTTTATATTGGCGATGACGTGGACCCGGGCCGGGTGGCGGCGGAAGTTACCCTGCACGCGGGTTGTCGTCTGACCGGGGCCCATACCGCCCTCGGCCGGGGCTGCGTTCTTGGCGCCGAGGCCCCCATGACGGTGGACGATTGCCAGTTGGGGGCCGGGGTCGAACTTAGAGGTGGTTATGCCTCGGGTGCGGTCTTTCTCGAAGGGGCCCAGGTCGCCAGTGGCGCCCATATCCGCCCCGGAACCCTCCTGGAAGAAGAGGCCAGCGCAGCGCATACGGCTGGTTTCAAGCAGACCATTTTAATGCCCTTTGTGACCACGGGCAGCCTCATCAATTTCTGCGACTGCCTGATGGCGGGCGGAACCAGCCGGAAAAATCACAGCGAAGTGGGTTCTTCCTATATCCACTTCAATTTTACGCCTCATCAGGACAAGGCGACCGCTTCGTTGATCGGCGATGTCCCTCGGGGCGTCATGCTGGATCAGCCGCCCATTTTCCTCGGTGGCCAGGGCGGACTGGTCGGTCCGGCGCGTATCGGCTATGGCTGTGTCATTCCAGCCGGCGTCGTGTGGCGGCGCGATGCGCTCGAAGACCATCAACTGCTGTATCCGTCCGCCGCAACCACACATGGACCACGCCCGTACCGCCTTGGGGTTTACCGGGACGCGGCCCGCATCCTGCGGAACAACCTGATGTACCTGGGTAACATCCGTGCCCTGCAAGCTTGGTACCAACATGCGCGAGCGCCCAGGATGACGGGACTTCATGACCGGTGGTGCTGGGAGGGCGCCCGGCGGCAACTGGAGGCCATTCACTCCGAGCGCTGCAAGCGGCTGGCGGAGTTGATGGGCAAGCTGGCCGAATCAGCCCGGCAATTGACGGTCGAGGGCACGGATGCGCAGCAACGGGAAGCCCGTTTGCAGGCGCGCATGGTGCGCGACTGGCCGGCCGTGGCGGAGCGGCTGGATCGCGGGACGGATGGGGTTGGACAGGCACAGCAACAGACTTTTCTCGCCGCCTGGTCGGATGCGGCCGGTGCGTCGTATTTAAAGGCCTTGGCCACCCTGAGCCCCGCGGGGCGGAAAGCCGGAACGGCCTGGTTACAGGCCATTGTGGATCATACCGTGGCGGCCGGCGCGGTCGCCGAAGGAGACTGATATGGCGCGTTTATTTGGAACAGACGGTGTGCGCGGGGTAGCCAACCGGGCGCCCATGACGGCGGAAATGGTGTTGGAAATCGGACGCGCCACCGCCTACGTGTGCAAACACCATAAGGAAAAACGGCACACCATTGTGATCGGCAAGGACACCCGGGTCAGCGGATACATGCTGGAAAGCGCATTGGTGGCGGGCATCTGTTCCATGGGGGTGGACGTCATGCTGCTCGGCCCGTTGCCCACGCCCGGCGTGGCCTTCATCACCCGCAGCATGCGGGCGGATGCCGGGATCATGCTGTCCGCCTCCCACAATCCCTATCAGGACAACGGCATCAAAATCTTCTCCAAGCATGGCTTCAAACTGCCGGACGAGGAGGAAGATGAAATCGAGCAACTCATCACCTCCGGGCGCATCAAGGACATCCGGCCCACCGCCGAGGAAGTCGGCAAGGCACGTAGAATCGACGATGTGCGCGGGCGCTACATAGTTTTTTGCAAGAATACCTTCCCGGACCACCTGAGCCTGGATGGCATGAAAATCGTGCTCGACTGCGCCAATGGCGCCACCTACCGGGTCGCTCCGGATATTTTCCGTGAGCTCGGCGCCCAGGTGACGTGCATTCACGATCAGCCGGACGGGCTCAACATCAATGATCACTGCGGCTCACAGCACACCGAGGATTTGCGCCGCACCGTGCTGGAAAGCAAGGCGGACATCGGATTGGCCTTTGATGGGGATGGCGATCGCCTGATCGCGGTGGACGAAAAAGGGCAGGAACTATCGGGCGACCACATCCTGCTCATCTGCACTCGCATGCTCAAGGAACGCGGGCAACTCAAGAACAACCTGGTCATTACCACAGTCATGGCCAATTTCGGGCTCCATGTCGCCTTGCGCCGCCTGGGTATTGAAACCGGAGTGGCGGCGGTGGGCGATCGTTATGTGCTGGAGATGATGAAAGAGAAGGCAGCCATCATCGGCGGAGAATCCTCCGGGCATATGATCTTTTTGGATCACCACACCACCGGGGATGGTATCGTGAGCGCCCTGCAATTGCTGGCCGCCGTGAAGCAGGCGGGGCAACCCCTGTCGAGCCTTGCCGGACTCATGTCGCTCACCCCCCAGCGGATGATCAACGTGGACGTGAAGCACAAGCCGGACCTGGCGACCATCCCGGAAATCCAGAAAGCCATTCAAGCCGCCGAAGCAGAATTGCAGGATCAGGGCCGGGTCCTGATTCGTTATTCGGGAACCCAGTCCATGTGCCGGGTGATGGTGGAGGGGCCCACCGTTGAGATGACGGAACGACTCACGAAAAGTCTGGTGGCGGTGGTAACGCAGGCGCTCAATCGCTGATGAGGCGCGGCCATCATAGCGTGCTCGTGCTGGCGGGAGTGATCGGGTGGATGACCTTGTCCGGGTCCGCCTTGGCTGCCCGCACCAGGCCGGACTACGATTTTGGTTTTCTGGCCAGTCGTGCCACCGATGTGCATGGCAACACGCGAAACCGGGTGCTGGGTCCGCTGTGGGAAAATTCGACCTCCACCCAGGGCTGGCATATGGCCGCGTTCCGCCCGGTGTTCAGCACCTATCATCTCCCATCCGAAGAGGTGGAGGGTCAGGATATTCTCTGGCCGCTGGTCACCCGGCGCACCCGGGGCAATGAAACCCTGAACCGCTATCTGATCTTCTTCAATTTCAAGCACGATGATCCCGCTGCGGAAACCGGCAAACGACGGTACCGATTCTGGTTGTTGCCGTTCTATTTCCAGGGCCGCGACAAGGATGGACTGGAATACCGGGCCATCTTCCCGCTGGGCGGCACCATTCGTGAATTTGCAGGCCGGGATGAAATCAAGTTTGTCCTCTTCCCGCTCCACGTCACCAGCACCCTGAATGATCTCAGCTCCAGCAGCTGGCTCTGGCCGGTCTTTTCGAAGACGAAAGGGGATGGGGTGGATATGAAGCGGGTCTTCCCGCTGTACGGGAGATATACCCGTCAGGGCGCCTACGAGAAAAAATTCATTTTGTGGCCGTTTTGGACGCAGACCCGCTACGACTATCCGAAAAGCCATGGACGCGGCTTTATCCTTTTTCCACTTTACGGGCAGACCCTGTTGTCCGATCAAAAAACCTGGTGGGTGGTGCCTCCGTTCTTTCGCTATACGCGTGGCGAGCAAATGAACCGCCTGTATGCGCCCTGGCCCTTTATCCAGTACAGCAGTGGCCAGATTGAAAAGTTGTTCATCTGGCCTTTGTGGGGGCACAAGAAAATCGGTGGTTTGGATCGCACCTTCTACCTATGGCCCATCTTCTGGGATGAACACGTAACCCGCGGTGACGAGGTGCAGCACCGGTTTATGGTGGCGCCGTTCTGGATGAACTTGAAGTCGTCGTCCCTGAGCCAGCCTGAAGCACCGCCGCGCGTGCGGGCCCAGAAGTTCTGGCCGCTCTATTCCTACCGGCGCGTGGGCCAGGAAAGTCGTTTCCGGACCCTGGAGCTGTGGCCCTTTTCCGAAGCGGCGGCCGTGGAGCGCAATTGGGCTCCCTGGTGGTCGCTGGTGTCACGCACCCAACAGGGCGGGAACCGGGATTGGGAAGTGCTGTGGGGACTCTACCGGCAGACGGCGCGTGACGATGGCGGGCGGTATTGGTCGCTCTTCCCCCTGTATGAACGCTACCGGGAGGGTGAAACCGGGGTCCGAGGCTGGTCTGTTCTTAAGGGACTGCTGGGCACCGAGGGGCGAGATTCCCAAAGACAATGGCGTGTGCTATACTTTATGCGATTTGGATCCGCACCGGAGACTGTGCCATTATCACCCGAGAACCAGAATTCTACGACCCCCCGCTGAACCCGTTTGCCGCCTTCGGTCGGCGCATCCTGGTTAACTTCCGCAACCTGGGGCAGTCCATGCTCATGTTGTGCGAGGCCACGTTTTACGTACCCTTGATGTTTTCCAAGCGCAGCCGGCAGGATGTCCTGCAGCAGCTCTATGTGACCGGGCTCAAGAGCCTGGGCGTCATCACCGTGGTGGCTTTGTTCACGGGTATGATCCTGGCTCTGCAAACCGGCCTGGGCCTGCGCCGCTTTGGCTTGCAGGTCAACATCGGCACCGCGGTGGCCGTGACCATGCTGCGGGAAATGGGGCCCTTCATGTGCGCCCTGATCATCGCGGCCAGCGTGGGCTCGGCCATCGCCGCCCAGATCGGCACCATGACCGTGTCGGAGGAAATATCCGCGTTGGAGATCATGTCCATCAACCCCGTGCGTTTCCTGGTCATGCCCCGGTTGGTCGCCCTGGCCATCATGATGCCGGTGCTCACCGTTTTCACCAATATCCTGGGCATCTTTGGTGGCGCCGTGGTGGGATCCACCCAGCTGGGGGTATCCATGCAGGCCTATTTTGACAATGCGCAATTATATGCGGACAACAAGGACCTCTACGTGGGCCTGCTGAAGGCTTTTGTGTTCGGCGTGGTAATTGCCACCACGGCCTGCCATCAAGGGCTTTCCGCCACGGATGGCGCGGTCGGCGTTGGCCAGGCCACGCGGCGAACCGTGATCATCTCCTTTCTGACCATCCTGGTGTTGGGCTACATGTTGACCCGGATATTCTACCGATGATTCGCTTTGAAAAAGTAACCAAGCGATTGGGTTCCCGCAACGTGCTGGACGGGATTGACCTTGAGGTCCAACCGGGCGAGACCTACGTCATCTGCGGTCCGTCCGGCATGGGCAAGAGCGTCACTTTGAAGCACATGGTGCGCCTGCTAACCCCGGATGCCGGCCGGGTCATGGTGGGTGACGATTGCGTGAGCGAAAGCCGGGGCCGGGAACTGGAGCGTATCCGGGCCCGCTTCGGCGTCTTGTTCCAGAGCGGCGCCCTTTTGCAGTGGCTTTCCGTGGCCGATAACGTGGCGTTGCCACTTCGGGAACATACGCAGAAGGGTGAAGACGAGATCGAGCATCTGGTGCGGGAAAAACTCCGGCTGGTGGAGTTGGAAGATGCCTATGACAAGCAGCCCGCCGATCTTTCCGGTGGCATGCGCAAGCGGGTGGCCCTGGCCCGCGCCATCATCACCGAGCCGGAAATCATTTTGTACGACGAACCCACCTCGGGATTGGATCCGGTCACTTCGCGCACCATCGATACCCTGATTGATAATCTTCGCAAGGAACTCAAGGTTACCAGCGTGGTGGTGACCCACGACTTGCACAGCGCCTTGGCCATCGGCACCCGCATTGCCATGCTGTACTTCGGGAAAGTGGTGGAAGTGGCCACCCCGGAAGCTTTTATAGAATCGGACAACGAAGTTGTGCGGAACTTCCTTGAAGCTCAATATATAACGCGCCGCGGCGCGTGGGAAAGCAAGGTCCAGACATGAAGAGAAGCCATCTACAGCAGAACGCAGTTGAAGTCATGGTGGGCGCCTTTCTATTTCTGGCTCTGCTCGCCCTTGGATTCTTCACCATCGTTTTGAGCCAGGAGAACTGGTTCAAAACCTCCTACAAGCTGGACGTCTTTTTTGACGACGTCTCGGGCCTGGTCAACGGCGACAAAGTGTTTATGAGCGGAGTCGAATTGGGACGGGTCAAGAGCATGCGCATCACACCTGATGGCGTGTTGGCCCGCCTGTCCCTTTCCCAGGACATCAAGCTGCGCGATAACTACCGCATCCGTGTGCTTCCTTCTTCCGTCTTGGGCGGCAAGTATGTGGATGTGGATGCGGGCGGCCTGGATAATCCATTGCTGGCGGCCGATGCCCTGGTTCGTGGCCAGGGGCCGGTGGATTTCATCGCGGAATTGACCGAAGCCACCCAGACCATTCGAGGTTCACTGGAGAAGGGTGGCATTCTGGCCAACCTGGAAGGCACCATGGCCAATCTGCGCGAAATCACGGATCGCTTGCAACGAGGCGAGGGGACGGTGGGACGGTTGCTGACCCAGGACGATCTGTACAATGAGCTGCGGAAGATTTCTTCCAATATCGGTGACATTTCGGAACGTTTGAACAAGGGCGAAGGCACGCTGGGTAAATTGCTTTCCAAGGACGACACCCTGTACCGCGACCTCTCCGATACCGTCACGGCGCTCAAGGATGTAGCCCAAGCCCTCAGCAAGGGCGACGGCACCCTGGGCAAACTGGCCAAGAATGATGAGCTCTATAATCAGCTCAATGAATTGCTGGGTGAAGCGCGTGCCGCCATTGATGACCTGCGGGAAACAACGCCCGTCGTATCCTTCTCCAGCATTTTCTTTGGCGCATTTTAGGAGACCATCCCATGCATACCTGGTGTCGCCGTTGCTCGCTGATCGTGGCCCTTAGCCTGGCCATGCCCCTATTCCAGCCCTCGACCGCGCGGGCGGAGAATGATCCCACCAATGAAGTCGTGGCCTTTGGCCTGCTGGGCGCCGTGATTGGTATCGTGGTCTATGTGGGTTGGAAAATGGATCAGGAAGACCGTCTGTACTATACCGATGGCCAGCTGTTGCGGCAGGCTTTGGCCGACACGGGGGAACGCGGGCAGCTTCGCTTGATCAGTCCGCAAGCGCGCGACGGTGAGCATATCGCCGGCTTGGGTTACGAACTGGCTTTCTAAGACCGCGCCGCACTGCTACGAGCGGTAATTCGGCGCTTCTTTCGTGATGGTCACATTGTGCGGATGGCCTTCGGCAGAGCCCGCGGTGGAGATGCGGACGAATTTGCCCCGGCTGCGCAGTTCCTCAATCGTGCGGCACCCGCAGAAGCCCATGGCGGCCTGTAGACCACCGCTGAACTGGGTCAGCACCTGGCGCACGGTTCCCGCGTAAGGCACCATGCCTTCGATACCCTGTGGCACCAGTTCGTCCTGCGCCACATCGCCCAGCCCGTAGCGCTCCCGGCTGCCTTTGTTGGATTGCATGGCGCCGAGGCTGCCCATGCCGCGATACACCACAAACTGGCGACCCTGATAGATGATCTTTTCGCCCGGGCTTTCCTCCGTGCCGGCCAGCCGGGAACCCATCATCACGCTGCTCGCCCCCGCTACCAGGGCCTTGGTTACGTCACCCGAGTAGCGGATTCCGCCG
>CAYTVN010000039.1:0-15552 GCA_964441655.1 uncultured Verrucomicrobiota bacterium
GCTTGCGGTTCAGAATGGACGGGTCCTGCTCGGCACGCGCGCCCAGGTGGACCAGCAGGGTGGCGTCGCCACCGTCATCCAGAATCATGTTCGGGCCGGAGCCATTGCCCCAGTCGAGGATGCGATCCGTGTAATCCCAGTACTCTTCCAGCGTCTCGCCTTTCACGGCGAACACCGGTGTACCGCGCTCGGCAATGGCCGCGGCGGCGTGGTCCTGGGTGGAGAAGATATTGCAGGAGGCCCAGCGCACCTTGGCGCCCAACGCCTGCAGCGTCTCAATCAACACCGCAGTCTGGATGGTCATGTGCAGGGAACCGGTGATGCGAGCGCCCTTGAGGGGCTGCTTTTTCCCGTATTCCGCGCGCAGGGCCATCAACCCCGGCATCTCGTGTTCCGCCAACTCGATTTCCTTGCGCCCAAACGCCGCCAAGCTCATGTCCTTGACGATGTAATCCGCCTTCTTCGCTGTCTTCTTCGCCATGTTCGTCTCCTGATTAAACTCTGTTTGCTTCGCTGCTTACTGATCACTGGTCACTGATTACTTCTTCACTCCCACCGCCAACAATACCGCCAGCTCCGGCGTGGCTCCGCTGAGCCGCTCCGTCACCAGCGGCTCCAGTTCCGCCTGCTCCATCCACGTTTTCACTTCGCGTGCTTCAAAGCCGAGCCACTGGTCGGCCCATTGTTCACGCACCCAGTCCTGCTCGTGGCGGACCAGGTCCAGGATCACCATCTTGCCGCCCGCGCGCAACAGCGTGGCCGCCGCGGCTACCGCGGGACCCGGCCTCGCCGCATGATGAAGCGCCTGGCTCAAGAAAACCGCATCCACACTTCCCGCCTTCAAGGGCAGACTTTCCAGATCGCCTTCCGCCACGCGCACGCGATCGCCAAAGCCCGCTCGCTTGGCCTTGTCGCGCACCTCGCGCAACATCGCCCTAGATTGGTCCACCGCCACGACCGACCGCGCAAAACGGGCCAGCAGCATGGTCAATGCGCCCTCGCCCGCTCCCAGGTCCGCTACATCCTGGCCGGCAAAGCCCGCGGCCAATCCCGCGGCCAGCGCTTCCCATCCGCCGCCCGGCTGGGTCAGCGATTCATACCGGCCCGCCATCTTTTCAAAGAAATCACGACTTCGCTGGCGCCGCGAATCCAACACCCGCCGCACCGCCGCCGCATCCCGTTCCGAGGTGCGCAAAGACCGCAGACGATGCTCCAGCAAGGGCGCCAGATCGGGTTCACCCACCAGCGCCCCGCGCCGGTAATACACCGATGTACCCTCGCGGCGCGTTTCGGCCAGCCCGGCATCCCGCAAGGGCTTCAAGTGACGGCTCACCGTGGATTGCGGCAACGTCAACACCTCGACCAGCTCCGCCACCGACAGCTCGGCCCCCATGACCGCCGCCAGGATGCGCAAACGCACCTCGTCGGAAAGGGCTCGGAAGATGTCCAGCGTGTCGCTCATCTATTTATCCGTTATTGCGGATAAATGAATATAGCCAAAAACAACGCCGTTGCAACGGTCATTTTAGAAGCGCTGGTCAGAGGCGACGGACGCGGTCGCGGATGTCGGGCAGTTCATTGCCCTTCTCCGAGCCGACCTGGAGCCCGATGTTGGCCAGCAGGCCGACCATAACCAGCGTGATGGCCATGCTGGTGCCGCCGTAGCTGATCAACGGGAGCGGCAAGCCCTTGGTGGGCAGGACACCCGTCACCACGCCCATGTTCAGCGCCGCCTGCAAGGCAATCATGGTGGTGATGCCGAAGGCGACCAGGCGTCCAAAACTGTCGGGCGCGCGCAGGCTGATGCGCAACCCACAGAAAAAGAAAGCGATAAAGAGTCCCAGTACAGCCAGGGAAGCGATCAGGCCCATTTCTTCGCCCACAATGGCAAAGATGAAATCCGTGTGGGCCTCCGGCAGGTAGTGATGCTTCTGGAGACTGCCACCCAGCCCCACCCCGGTGGCACCGCCCACCACAAAGGCATAGATGGCATTGAGCAGCTGGAAGGCCTCGTCCTTGGCGTACTTCTCCGGATTCATGAAGGCGATGATGCGCCGCATGCGCTCGGCATCCATCATGACCAGGATGGAAAATCCCGCGAATCCGAACACGCCGGTCACCAGCAGCAGGCCGATGCGGCTGCCCCCCACAAACATCATGGTAAAGGCCACCGCGGCAAGCAGGATGCTGGTGCCAAAATCCGGCTCGATAAAAACCAGCCCGGTCAGCGAGCCCATCAGCAACAGGGGCCACACCAGGCCGTGCAACGGATGCGAGGCTTTCCGCTGAACCCGGCTCATCCACCAGCCCATGAGCAGGATGAGGGCCAGCTTGGTGATTTCGGACGGCTGCATGTTGATGGGGCCAAGGGGCAACCAGCGCCGGCTGCCTTTGATGTTCAGACCCACGCTGGGGATCAGCACCAGCACCAGCAATACGATGGTGATCAGCGCCAGGGGAATGGCCGCCTTCTTCCAGATCCGATAGTCAATACGCGCCACCACGAGGAAGGCGGCCAGCCCGACCAGGAAGGAGCCGGCCTGTCGTTTCACGAAGGGATCGTGAAGAATCGAACTGCTCTGCACCGGACTGGCGCTGGCCAGCATTACCAGCCCCAATATGGCCAGCAACATGACGATGGTGGTCAGGATGGTTACGGTGGTTTTCATGGTGCGCGAAGCTAAAAAGACAAAGGGGTCTTGGGCTTGCGCCGAAGACCCCTGGTCACAATTCGTTTTGCTTTAAGGAGAGGGCATCGGAATTTTGATCTTCTTGCCCGCGGAAAAATCAGCCGCGGTTAAGCCGTTGGCGTCGAGAATCTGCTGGCTGGTCACCCCGAAGGTCATGGCCACCGCTTCCAAGCTGTCGTCCGGCTTGATGGTGTATTCAAATGGAACCTCAGCCGGGGCCAGCGCCTCAATGGAGGTGGAAGCGGGCGTGATCACCGTGGCTTCGGGAGCCGGAGCGGGCGTGGCTTCCACCACCGGAGCGGGAACCGCGGTAGGCGCGGCTTCAACGGCAATCGGAGCGGGCGCCGGAGTCGCCACGGGGGCCGGAGCGGCCGCCGCCGCAGGAGCCGCAGGCTTGGCGCTGCTGCCCGCGGGTAGTTTCAATTTCTGCCCGATGCGGATCATATCGCTCTTAAGGTTGTTGACCTCGCGCAGCGCCTTGACCGTGGTGCCGTTCTTGACCGCAACCTTGGAGAGGCTGTCGCCGGAACGCACAATATATTCACCATCACCAGCCACGGCCGGTGCGGTCGCGGCTTTGACCACGGGCTTTTTCACGGGCGCCGGGGCGGGCTTGCTGGCCGAGGCGGGCACGGGTTGCGCGTAGCTGGGCAGCACCAGCTTCTGCCCGAGCTTGATCTTGTTCGGGTCCTTGATGTTGTTGAGCTCGGCAATTTCGCGCGCGGTCACACCAACCTTGGCGGCAATTTTGGAAAGGGAGTCGCCGCTCTGCACATAGTAAGAAGGACTGCCTGCGGCTTCCAACGAGGCAGGAGCCTTTTCCACCGCCGGCGGCTGGAAGGTCGGCTTGGGCAGATTGGCCGGCGCGGAGAGGTCCTGACGGGGCGGCATGACGGGAGGCGGAGGCGGTTCAACCGTCGCCTGCCGGGGCGTGCCACAGCCCTGAATCACGAGAAAGGAACCCACCAACACCACGTGCAACCCGGCCACTACGACTGCCAGCAGAGGGGCCTTCACACTTTTCCGACGATCATCCGACGCTTGCATGTTTGTACTCCATGACGACTTGCTTGTGTCCATTTTATTACTCCACGGCTAACGGCCTAACCAATTGTCTGAACCGCTCACCTCGATCTTCAAAATCCTTGAACTGATCGAAACTCGCGCATCCGGGAGACAATAAAATGGTCTCCCCCGGTTGCGCCTCGCGCCCAGCTTTCTGCACCGCCATCGCCAGGGTTTCGCACGCGTAACACGGAACGATCCCCGACCATGCGGCCGCCATCTCTTCCGAGGCTTTTCCGATAAGGTAGACCCCCGCGGCACGCTGTGCCAGCACTTCTTTTACCGATGTGAGGTCCTTTTCCTTCAGCAATCCACCGGCGATCAGACGCACCGGTCCTCCGCACATGCGCACGGCCGCGCCGAGGGCGGTCAGCGTGGTGGCCTTGGAGTCGTTGACCCAGCGGACTCCGCGCGCCTCCGCCACCAACTCCATTCGGTTGGGCAGCGGCTGGAAGACCCGGGCCACCCGCTCCGCCGCCGCTACCTCCAGGCCACCCGACGCCAGGGCACCGATCACCCCCGCGGCATTGGCGCCCAGCACCTCGTTGCCGAAATAACTACTGCGGAGATCCGCCCGTTCGCGGTCGCCCTCCCAGATCCGGCCATCGCGATAAAAAAACGTCGACGTCGCACGCAGGCCGAAGGTCAGCCAGCGCCCCGCCCCACCCGCCTCCGCGCGCACCTCGTCGGCACACACCTCGTGCACCAGGCAGATATCGTCCGGCCCGCTGCGGGCGAACAGCTGCGCCTTGGCCCGGCGGTAGGTGGCCATGTCGCCATGGCGGTCGAGGTGATTGGGAACCAGGTTCAACAGAAGACCCAGCTCGGCCCGAAATTCCCGCACCGTTTCCAATTGAAAGGAGCTGACTTCCAGCACCAGCCAGTCCAGCGCGCGCTGCTCGCTCACCACACGGCACACGGGCGGTCCGTAGTTGCCGGCGATGGCCACGGAGAAGCCCGCCTCGGCCAGCGACTCCGCCATCCACTTCACCGCATTGCTTTTCCCGTTGCTGCCGGTCACCGCCACGGTACGGGTCCCGGGTCCACGCCGGCTCCAGCCCAGTTCCAACTCTGCAACCACGGGAATGCCGCGCGCATGCGCATCCCGAATCCACGGTGACTGCACCGGCACGCCGGGACTCACCACACAGAGATCAAAGGACCCCGCGGGCAGTTCGGAAGAATGCTGTACCACGCGCACACCCGCCCGCTCCAGCTCCGCGCCGGCCGCGGCCTGGCGGGGTCCGAGTTCGCGATCCACCACGGTGACCGCGGTGCCTTCGCCGCGCAGCAAGCGGGCCGCCGCCGCGCCGCTCGCGCCCAGCCCGAGCACGACCGCCTGTTGTACATTCGTTTTCAACGCAACTTCAGGGTGGCCACGCCGATGAGGGCAAAAATGATGGAGAGAATCCAAAAGCGCGTCACGATCATGGTTTCCACCACTTCGAGATCCCGCTTCTCCGCCTCCGCGCGCTCCTTTTCCAGCACTTCAAAATGATGGTGCAAGGGCGAGCACTTCAAGATGCGCCGGCCCGTGGTCTTGAAGGACGCCACCTGCAGGATCACGCTCACCGCCTCCATCACGAAGACGCCGCCCACGATGACCAGCAGCAGTTCCTGCTTCACCGCGATGGCCACCATGGCGATGGAGCCGCCCAGGGCCAGGCTGCCCGTGTCGCCCATAAAAACGCGGGCGGGATGGCAGTTGAACCACAGGAAACCCAGGCCCGCCCCCAGCAGGCAGCCGCAGAATACCGCGAGTTCGCCCGCGCCTGGAATGAACGGCACCTGCAGGTATCCGGCGAATCCGGCGTGACCCGCCACATAGGCGAGCGCCAGATAGGCCGCGGCCGCGGAATTGCTGCACCCGATGGCCAGCCCGTCCAAGCCATCCGTCAAATTGACGGCATTGGCCGAGCCCACCAGCACCAGAACCAGAAAGAGAGAGGCGCCGAGCAGGCCCAGGTTCTGCACCACCGGATCCTTCATAAACGGCACCATGAGTTTCACCACCTGCTCGCGGGACGGCGTCCAGGCAAAGAGGATGGCCACCACCACCAGGGCCCAGGCAATTTCACAGGCCAGCTTCTTGCGACCGCTGGCCCCCTTGGGATTTTTACGCGAGACCTTCAGGTAATCGTCCCAGAAACCGATCGCCCCCATGACCAGCATGGTACCGAGGGCCAGCAGGACATAGCCGTTGGTGGGCACCGCCCACAGCAGGGTGGAGATCAGCACAGAGCCGATGATCAGCACGCCGCCCATGGTGGGCGTGCCCGACTTTTTGAGCAGGTGCGCACGCAACACGGCATCGGTGCGAACCTGCTGGCCGATTTTCAGGCGGCGCAACCACGCGATGACCAGCGGCCCGAAGATCAGCGACAGGGTGAAGGCGGTGGCCGCCCCCATCAGGGCGCGAAACGTGATGTAGCGGAAAATCCGCAGCGGGGTGAAAAGGTCGGTCCATTCGTACAGGTAGTAAAACATCTCACGCCTCTCCCAACCGCTGCTGCCAACATTTTATCACTTCTTCCAGGCGCTCGCCCCGCGATGCCTTCAGCAAGACGGCATCCCCGGCCCGCACCTGACCCTGCAAAAGCTCCGCGGCCTCGGCCGCGCTGGCGCAGACCCGCGCGCGGGTGGCCAGCCAGCCCGCCGCCCGTGCGCCTTCCGCAAACCACGCGCCTTCCCGGCCCAGAGCCAGCAGGCCAGCCCAATCACCTTGGGCAATTTCGCGCCCGAGCGCAAGATGTGCGCGTTCGGCATGGGACCCCATCTCCCGCATGGAACCCAGCACCAGCCAGCGGCGCCCGGGCACCGAGGTACGGGCAAACGCCTGCAAGGCGGCCCGCATGCTCATGGGATTGGCGTTGTATGCATCGTTGATGACCAGCGCGCCCTGCACCTGCTCGCGCCGCCAGCGGAAACCCACGGGCTGGTAGTTTGCAATCGCCGTCACCATCGCATCCCACGCCAGGCCCTGGCTCCGGCCCACGGCGATGGCCAGCAGCGCGTCGTGCACGATAAAATCACCCGGGAAGGGCGCGGTGAATTCCGCCCGCTCGCCCGTGGCGCGCTCCAGCACCTGAAAGGACAGACCGTCGCCGGGGAAGGCCTGATAATCGGCGGGCTTGCGCAACGACGTGGTGAGCACGCGTCCTTTCGCAAAACTCCGCAGCACGTCGAACCACACATCATCGGCGGATAAAAACACCAGACCGTCCGCAGGCACGGCGCGCACCACCGCCGCCTTTTCGCGGGCGATGCCTTCCTCGTCGGGAAAAAACTCGATGTGAACCGGTCCCACCGAGGTGACCACGGAGGCGTGCGGCTTCAGCAAATCGCACAGCGGATCCAGTTCGCCGGGATGATTCATGCCCAACTCGAAAACACCATAGGCGTCTCCGGGTTCCACGGTCAGCAGGCTCAGGGGGAGACCGATGTCGTTGTTCCAATTTCCCTTTGTGCGCGCGGTGGGTGCGCGAGTGGACAGCACATCGGCCAGCATTTCCTTCACCGTGGTTTTGCCGGTGCTGCCGGTCACGGCGATGAAATAGGCCGGGCAGCGAGCGCGATGTCCGGCGGCCAGGCGGGTCAATGCATCCTTGGGATCGTCCACTTGCAGCAAGGGCAGTCCCGGCTGCACGGTGCCGCGCCGGACCAACGCCCCCCCGGCGCCCCCCGCCTGGGCCGCGGCCAGGTGCTGGTGGCCGTCGGTTTTTTCGCCGGGCAGCGCGATAAAAAGTTCACCCGGCTTGAGGGCGCGGGTATCCAGGGCCGCGCCGCACAGCGGGTTCGCCGGCACCACCGTCCACGCGCCATCACACCAGCGCGCAACGTCCAAGGGATCAAGTTCGGGCATGTTGGTTCGCCGCGTTCAACCTTGGAGGTACTTCTTCAACACCTCGCGGTCGTCGAAGGGCACCATGGTGTGGGAAAATTCCTGATAGATTTCGTGACCCTTGCCGGCCACCAGAACCAGGTCACCCGGCCGCGCCACCTCCACCGCGCGGGCGATGGCCTTCTCGCGGTCCACCTGGAATTCCACCCGCTCGCGGTGCGGCATGCCGGCTCCGATCTCATCCATGATGGCCTGCGGATCTTCGCGCCGCGGGTTGTCGCTGGTCACA
This sequence comes from uncultured Verrucomicrobiota bacterium, assembly GCA_964441655.1. GTDB lineage: Bacteria > Verrucomicrobiota > Kiritimatiellia > CAIVKH01 > CAIVKH01 > CAYTVN01. Next base: position 7,886 of record CAYTVN010000039.1, read on the forward strand.
ATGGCATAATCCGCCAGGCGGTTGGCCACGGCCCCCATCACCGGGCGTTTGGTGCGGTCGCGATCACCGCCGCAGCCGAACACCACGATGAGGCGGCGGGGCTTGAGTTCGCGCAGGCTGGTCAGCACATGGGAGAGCGCGTCGTCGGTGTGCGCATAGTCCACGAAGGCGTGGATGCCCTTGTCGTTGGGCACCTCTTCCAGACGGCCCGGCACCGCACCCATGCCGGCCAGAATGGCGGCCGCGCGGGCGGGCGCGATGCCCAGCGTGCCCGCGGTGGCGATGGCGGCCAGGGCGTTGCTCACGTTAAATCGTCCGAGCAGGCGGAGGTGGGCGTCCGTGCTGCCCCAGGGGGAATGAACCGTAAAGCGGGTGCCGCGCGCATCCAATTCCACATCCTCGGCCCGCACATCGGCGGCGTCGTGCATGCCATAGGTCAGCAATCGCGCCTTGAGCCCTCGTGTATTGGCCAGCTGCTGACCCCAGGGATCGTCCAGATTCACGACGGCCGCGGCGGATTTCCGCAACTGGCCCAGGCCCTGAAACAGGTGCATTTTGGCCCCGAAGTAGGACGCCATGTCCTGGTGATAATCCAGGTGGTCGCGGGTCAGGTTGGTGAAGACCCCCACATCAAAGTCGGTACCGTAAGTCCGCTTCTGTTCCAGCGCGTGGGAGGAAACCTCCATGACCGCGCTCCGGCAGCCGGAACGCGCCATCTGGTCCAGCATGAACTGCACATCCGGCGCCTCGGGCGTGGTGCGGGTGGCGGGGATCACGCGCCCGCCCACCTCGTAGCGGACGGTGCCGATGAGGCCGGGCGTACGCCCTTCGGCGGCCAGGATATCGCGCACCATGAAGGACGTCGTGGTTTTGCCGTTGGTGCCGGTGATGCCCACCACCTCGATTTTCTCGGAGGGATGATCGTAGAACGCGCAGGCGATTTCGGCCAGGGCCAGCCGGGCATCCTCCACCCGTATGTGGGCGGCGGTGCGCTTGGGCCAGCGATCCTCATCCGACACAATGGCCACCGCGCCGCGGCGCAGGGCGTCCTCAATGTACTGGGCCCCGTCCTGATTCGCGCCGCGCAGGGCCACGAACAGATAGTTGGGGCGGACCTGCCGCGAATCGTAGGCAATGCCTTCGATGTCGAAGGTCAACGGGCCCCGCACGGTCAGGGGCTGAATGATGCGCGTAATGGACTCGAGACGCATGGTTTCCATACAGAGCTTGCCCAGTATCATACCCCGGCTCCTTTATTGATGAACCGATTCCGACCCGCCGGCATACGTGAACCGCTGCGTTTCCGGCACCGGAGGAATATCCAGATAACGAACCGCCTGTTCGGCGATCGCGCGAAAAACGGGCGCCGCCACGGCGCCACCGGTGCGCTGGTTGGGCCCGCCCTGGGGTTCGTCAAACGTAACCATGATGCTGATTTCGGGATTCTCGGCGGGCAGGAACCCGATGAAGGAGGCCAGGTTCCGGAGATGATCGTAACCGCCCGGCCCCGGCTTCTCCGCCGTGCCCGTCTTGCCCGCCACCGAAAAGCCCTCCACTTTGGCCCGCTTGCCGGTGCCGTCCTCCGTCACCCCGGTCAGCAGACGCGCCATGAGGCGGGCCGTTTCGGGCCGGATGGGATGGCTGACCGCCTCCGGCTCCGGCACGTGCAACGATTCACCCTTGGTATTGGTCACCCGCTTCAGCACCAGCGGGCGCATCAGCTCGCCGCCGTTGGCAATGGCGCTCATGGCCTGCAGCATCTGCATGGAGGTCACCGCCACCTCGTGGCCCATGGGAATGCGCGTCACGCTCAGCTTGGTCCACTTGGAACGCGCGTTCAAAATACCGCCCTCTTCACCGGGCAGGGCAATGCCGGTGGGCGTGCCGATGCCGAACAGCTTCAGATAGCGGTACAGCCGGTCCTCGCCCAGGCGCAGCGCGATTTTGGCGGCGGCGATGTTGCTGGATTTTTTCAGGGCATCGGCCGCGGTCAGGCGCCCGTAGGGATGGTAATCCTTGAGCGGCTTGCCCGCGTAATGCCACAGGCCGTTTTCACAATCGAAGACTTCGTTCGGGGTCAGGATGCCTTCGTTGAAGGCCGCCGCATAGACGATGACCTTGAACACCGAACCCGGCTCGAAAGTGTAGCCGATGGCCCGGTTGAGCCGGTTGTCCGCATCCACCGCGTTGAACTTGTTCAGGTCGTAGTCGGGCCGGGAAGCCATGGCCAGGATTTCTCCCGTGCGCACGTTCTGCACGATGGCCCACGCGCCTTTGGCCCCGTTGGTAAGCAAGGCGTCCTCCAGCGCCTTCTCCACAAAGTACTGGAGATTCTGGTCCAGCGTGAGCTGCACATCGGCGCCGGGCTGGGGCTCGATTTCCATGACCCGCCGCGTGTAGACCTCGCGCCGCTTGCCGTCCACTTCGCTCACCCGCAGACCGGGCACGCCGCGCAGGTACCGCTCCATGCGCTGCTCAATACCCGCGCTGCCCACCGCTTCGGCATTGGCATAACCCACCACATGGCTCATCAGGTTGCCGCGCGGATAGTGGCGCTGGGAATATTCCGGACAACGCACGCCGGGCAGGCGCATGGCTTCGATCTGCCGCACCGTGTCCTCCGCAACTTCCTCCTTCAACTCGACATATTCCCTCTCGGGGCGGTTGATGCTGGCAAAGACCATGGCCGGGTCCAGTTCCAGCAGACGCGACAGTTGCAGGCCGGTAAAACGCGGGTGACCATTTTCCTGCATGAACTTGGGGTCCACCGCCACTTTGCGCAGGGTCAGATCCAGGGCCATGATGTTGCCGTTGCGGTCCAGCACACGCCCGCGCGATACCACCAGATCCTGTTCGACCTCGCGGTTTTTCTGAATGCGGGTCAGCAGTCGGTCGTTGTCACCCAGGTGCAGAAAGCACAGCCGGGTGCCCAGGCCCAGCCACATGAGGGCCAGGATGCCCACCACCACCAGCATGCGAATGCGTTGACCAATCTCCGTCATCCATCATCCCTAGTTACTCGCCATGGCCGGGTCTTCCGGCGAACGCTCCGGCCGGCGCAGGCGCACCACGTCGGCCTGCTTCGGCCACTCCATCTCCAGTTGATGCTTCTTGAGCAGGCGGGTGATGTTTTCGAAGGTGGTCAAGTTGGACCACTTGAACTCCTCGTGCACCACCTGGCGCCGCACTTCCACCCGCTCCTTCTCCAACGCCTTGATACGACGGCCCAGGGCGTCACAGCGCGCCCCCAACCACAGGTAGGTAAATCCAAAGCCGGCCGCGCCGACCACCAGCACCACCAGCCAGCCCGGCAACAGGCGCGCCCGCACCTGCTTCCGGTAATTGCGATTACGATTCCGTGCCATACTTCCTCAATCCGTCCTTTCCACCACCCGCCACTTCGCCGACCGCGCGCGCGGATTCCGCGCCCGCTCCTCCTCGCCCGCCGTCACCGGCTTGCGCACCACCCACCGCACCTCGGGCGGCTGTACCACCCGCCGAGAGCCGCCCTGGGGAAGCGATTCCTCGCGCGGTACGTGGGCGGCCAGGGTCTGCTTCACCAGCCGGTCCTCCAGGCTGTGAAACGAAATCACGCCCAGCCGACCGCCCGGAGCCAGCAGATCCAGGGCCGAAACCAGGCCCTGGGCCACCGCCTCCAACTCGCCGTTCACCTTCATGCGCAGGGCCTGGAAGGTCTGGGTGGCCGGATGTATCCGCCCCCGCCTTCCACCTTTCGCGCGGGCGACCAGGTCCGCCAGCTCGCCGGTCCGGCGCAGCGGCGCCCGGTCGCGCGCGACTACAATCTGCCGGGCGATCCGCCGCGCATCGCGGTCCTCGCCCAGCTCCCAAATCACATCCGCCAGCTCCGCTTCCCCCAGCGTATTCACCAGGTCGGCCGCGGTCGGCCCGGACCGCCGGTCCATCCGCATGTCCAGCTCCGCGTCGTGCTGGAAGCTGAACCCGCGCTCCGGCGTATCCAGCTGCATGGACGAGACACCCAGATCGAGCAGGATGCCATCGAACCGATCAAAACCGTGCTGGGCGGCCATCGCCTTCATGTCGGAGAAATTTCCCCGGGCCAGGACGACCCGTTCCGGCCCGAAGTCCGCCAGCCGCGCGCCCGCCCGTTCCAGCGCCACGTCATCGCGGTCCACGCCGAGCAGCCGCGCCTGCGGTCCCGCCCGCTCCAACAACGCTCTCGCATGTCCGGCACCTCCCAGTGTTCCATCGAGGTAGCAGCCGCCCGGCTTCACCACCAGGTCGGCCACCACGTCACTCAACAAAACCGGCTGATGCATAGCGGCATCCCTTCCGGGCGGTGGCGGAGGAGCAAGCGGCGCCTCCGTCTTCAACACCCGGTCACAAACGGCGTGCCGATCTCGCTCCCTTTCCAGAGCTTCAGTTCGGCATTAAACGACTGCCGGGGCAGCGCCAGGTCCGCCACCGGCACCAGACGTCCGTACACCGCATTGTTCACCTGCAAATAGCGGGCAATGTCTTCGCGACACACCTGGCGCCCCCGCTCCGCATAGATGGCGGAGGCGGGCGTGCGGCGCGACACTCCGCGGGGAGCCGGCTGGGCGCGGCTGACCGGCGTGGCCGCCGGGCGCACCGGAGCCGCTTCGCGCGGGGCCGCCGGGGCCACCGTCCGTACCGGCGCGGCATTCCACAACTCGGCCTGCTCGAACAAATCACCACGGCCCCGTCCCGCCGTCTGGCGGCCGGCCTCCGTCCAGAACATTTCCTGCCAGCGATCCTGCCCCGCGGATACGGCCTGAACCGGATCCGAACTGCGGGCCAGATGGCTCACCCGGTCTAGAAGCCAACGTACCGGGCTGCTTCGCCAAGATCCGAGTTGGTTGCGGAAGATTCCTGTTGCTGTTTCCATTTTTCCGGACTCCATAGTTCGAAACACTCGAACGCACCCACCAGGACCACCTCGGACGTAATGCCCGCGAAGTCCATCAACTCATCCTTCACCCGAATTCGACCCTGCGCATCCCAGCCCGCCAGATCCGAGCGGGAGGCAATGGCGCGCAGAAATTGCCGACCCACCACATCCGCCTGCGAAAGGCCGCGGAATTTTTCCGTGCGACGCGCCATCTCGCGGGCGGGATAAACCGACAAAAACGGCTGGTTCAAACCGGGAATCACATAGACCTGCGCCGGCAGCCCCACTTGCTCGCGCCAAACCGAGGGAATGGTCAGCCGCTTCTTCGGATCCAACAGATGCCGGTAGTTCCCAACGAACACGCCTTGAAGCATGCCCGCCGTTCCTCCACCGCTCTGTTCGTTTGCCGTCATTTAGCTGACCTATGCCCCACCTTAAACCACTTTGACCCACCCGGGGTCAATAGCGATTTATGTCTTTTTTTATCCGATTTATAACCAGCTGATTACCAGTCGCTTAAGTCTTCGACCGAAACCCCGGGAAAACAGGCTTCACGTGGGGCTGAATTTGACCCCTTGACACACGCCCCACCAAGGGTCCTGTGGATAACTCCGGAACCCCCTACTGCACAACCGGTTCCCATTCATGAGAAAATTCCTAACTGGATTCAAACCCGGTTGCATCGTAGGGTTTGCGCGCAAACTTGGAGGAACGAAATATGGCTGATCCGCGGGTGGAAAATTTTGCGAAATTATTGGTGCGCTATTCGATTTACGCCCAAAAAGGCGAAACCATCGGCGTGGAAGGCCCCGATACCACGGCCCCGCTGATGGCCGCGGTCTACGAAGAGTTGCTGCGCGTCGGCGCGTTCCCGGTCATCCGCATGAGCCCGGTGGGACTGACGGAAATTTTCATGAAACACGGGCAGGACATTCATTTTGACCGCCTGCCCGCCTTTGAAATGGCCTATGCCCGGGCCGTAAACGGCACCATCCGCGTCATGGGCAGCAACAATACGCGCGCCCTTTCCAGCACCGATCCCACCCGTATGGCCCGCTTCGCCAGGGCCCGCAAACCCGTGCGCAAAATCCTGCTCGCGAAAAAATGGTCGCTCACCCTCTTCCCTACCGAGGCCTACGCCCAGGACGCGGAAATGAGCCTGCGCGAGTTCGAGGAGTTTGTGTACCGGGCCAACCTGCTGCACCTCGACGACCCCGTGGCCGCCTGGCAGGCCGAGGAGGTCAAGCAGAAGAAACTAATAAGCAAACTAAGAAACGCGGATGAAGTCCGCATCGTGGGCCCCGGCACCGATCTAAAGATGTCGGTGAAGGGCCGCACCTTCATCCCCTCCGTGGCCACCCACAACGTGCCCAGCGGCGAAATCTTCACCGGACCGGTGGAGACCTCGGCCGAGGGCTACATCCGCTACGACTTCCCGGTGTGCGAGGGCGGACGCGAGATCGACGGCATCCGGCTGGTCTTCAAGAAGGGCCTGGTGGTCGAGGCCACCGCGGAGAAAAACCAGGATTACCTCAGGAAAATGCTGGAGATGGACCCCGGGGCCAAACGCCTGGGCGAGCTCGGCATCGGCACCAACTACGACATCCAGCGCTTCATCAAGAACATCCTGTTCGACGAGAAGATCGGCGGCACCATCCACCTCGCCCTGGGTGAGTCCTACGCGGAAACCGGCGGAAAAAATAAATCCGCCCTGCACTGGGACATGATCAAGGACCTGCGCCAGGACGGCGCCCTCTATGTGGACGGCAAGCTCTTCCAGAAGAACGGCAAGTTTGTTTAGGAGCCCGGCATGAAAAATATTAGTCAGGCGGAGAGTGAAGCCATCCTGCGGCTGGTGCTGGCCGGACGTTGCCGCGACGGCAAGGTGTCTCTGGCCGAAGGCGAAGTGTTCGAGCAGCAGATGGCCACGTTGCCCTGGCAGGGCGAGCACGACCGGCATTTTTTTGCCGTCACCGAAGCGGCCCGCATTCGCAAAACCCTGGCCACCGAAGGGGACGCCTTTGTGGCCGCCCAGTGCGCCGCCCTGCAATCGCCGGAGGCGCGCGAAACCGCCCTCGCAATGCTGAACCTGGTGCTGGCCGCCGATGGCATGGAAGCGCGGGAAAGCGCGTTTCTGGCGTCGGTGCAGAAAGCCTTGCACGGCGGAGCCACCATCCTGCACGGGGGTTGTTATTGCAAGGCCATCACCTACGAGATCCGCGGCAAGTTGCTGTTTTTTGCAAACTGCCATTGCCCGGATTGCCGCAAGTTTACCGGCTCGGCCTTTTCCTCGGTGCTGGTCACCGAGGCGGACGGATTTAAACTGGTCACCGGCTCAGATCAGCTTCGTCGCTTCGAATCCTCGCCGGGCAAGGAGCGCTGTTTCTGCGGCACCTGCGGCTGTCACCTCTTTTCCAAGGCGGCACACCGGCCCGGAATGATCTTCGTCCGCGCCGGTTCGCTGGATGATGACCCGCCGCTGCGCCCGCAGCACCACTTCTGGGTGAGCGCCAAAGCGCCGTGGCATGACATCTGCGACACCATCCCCCAACATCCCGCCGGCCTGCCACCGAAGTAACGTCCAAAACGCGCAACCCGAAACCTGCAACTCAATCTCCCCTCCAAGGAGGGGACACAGGGGTGGGTCCGCCCGCCATGAAATCGGCGTCGCTATCGGTATCGGAATCGGAATCGATACCGATAGCGATTCCGATACCGACCCCGATGGGCCGACAACACCCGCCCCCCCTGCGTCCACACGCGGTTGAAACTGGCG
>CAYTVN010000040.1:0-15389 GCA_964441655.1 uncultured Verrucomicrobiota bacterium
GGTGACCAGCGCCACCGTGGTGATTTTTGGCGAGGCCATCTGGGACCCGGTGGAACTGCTTTCCCGGTTCGACAGCGTGGGGCTGATGCTGGTTTCCATGTTCGCCCTGACCCTGGCCACCCTGACCACCAACCTGGCGGCCAACGTGGTGGCGCCCGCCACATCGTTCTCCAACTTCCTGCCCAGAGCCATCAGCCTGCGTATGGGCGGGGTGCTGACCGGCTTGATCGGCATCGTGATGATGCCGTGGAAGCTGGTGGCCGACCCCAGCGGCTACATCTTCACCTGGCTCATCGGCTATTCGGCGCTGCTGGGGCCTATCGGCGGCATCATGGTGTGCGACTACTTTGTCATTCGCAACCGCACCCTGGACCTGGCCGCGCTGTATGACGCCCGCGGGCCCTATGCCTATCAGGGCGGGGTGAACCTGCGCGCGCTCATTGCCCTGGTGCTGGCCGTGGCCCCCAACGTGCCGGGTTTCCTGATCAACCTCGGCCTGATGGCGCCCAGCGAATTCTGGATCGGGATCTACCACTACGCGTGGTTCATCGGGTTCCTGATCGCCTTCGTGTTTTACTATGTGCTGATGGCCGGTTACCGGCCCGAGGAAACGAACGCAACGACACAATCAACCAGGTAGGGACGGCACTCCGTGCCGTCCGCGGCGGGCGACGGAGCGCCCGCGCTACCCAGATGCTCAGGAGTGAAAGAAATGACGAATCAACCGCAGATGCCCGCCACCGATCTCAAGCCCCAGCCCTACACCGGGCCCGATTTCGCCCAGACCATGGCCCTGCGCAAGCAGTACCTGTCGCCCGGCCTGTTCCTCTACTACAAGAACCCCATCATGATCGTGGAGGGCAAGCAGCAGTATCTGTGGGATGAAAAGGGCCGGCGCTACCTGGACGCCTTCGGCGGCATCGTGACGGTGAGCGTGGGCCACTGCCACCCCGCGGTGACCAAGGCCGCGGTGGACCAGTTGAACACCATCGCCCACACCACCACCATCTACCTGAACAACCAGATCGCCGAGTATGCGCAGGCGCTGGCCGCCAAGATGCCGGGCAATCTGAAGTGTGTGTACTTCGTGAATTCCGGCTCGGAGGCCAACGACCTGGCCCTGCTGATGGCCCGGCTCTACACCGGCAACTACGACGTGGTCGCGCTGCGCAACTGTTACCACGGCGGGGTGGCTTCGGCCATGGGGCTGACCGCACACAGCACATGGAAATTCAACTACCCGCACAGCTTCGGCGTGCACCACGCCATCGTGCCCGACACCTATCGCGGGGTATACGGGCGCGACGACAAGGACGCGGGCAAGAAATACGCGGCCGACATCAAGGACCTGATCCAATACTCCACCCCGGGCAAGATCGCGGGCTTCTTCGCGGAATCCATCCAGGGCGTGGGCGGCGTGGTGGTGTTCCCGGACGGCTACCTGCAGGAGGCCTACCGCATTGTGCGCGCGGCGGGCGGGGTGTGCATCGCGGACGAAGTGCAGGCCGGGTTCGGCCGCACGGGCACGCACTATTGGGGTTTTGAGACCCAGGGCGTGATTCCCGACATCGTGACCATGGCCAAGAGCATCGGCAACGGCGCCCCGCTGGCCGCGGTGGTGACCACGCCGGAGATCGCGGCCACCCTGGCCCAGCGCATCCACTTCAACACTTTCGGCGGCAATCCCGTGTCCTGCGCCATCGGCAAGGCCGTGCTGGAGACCATTGATCGCGAGCACCTGCAGGCCAAGTGCCTCGAGCTGGGCAACCACCTGCTGGCCGGCATGCGCAAGCTGATGGCGAAGTACCCGGTGATCGGCGATGTACGCGGGACCGGGCTGATGGTGGCCATGGAGTTTGTGAAGGATCGGGTCAGCAAGGAACCGGCCAAGGAAGCCTGTGCGCAATTCTTCGAGCGTTGCAAGGACCTGGGCGCGCTGGTGGGCAAGGGTGGCCTGAACGGCAACATCATTCGTATCACCCCGCCCATGTGCATCACCAAGGCGGACCTGGATTTTCTGCTCGCGGTAATGGACACGGCGCTGTCGGAAGGTTGAACCCATGAAAATCGGCATTCCCAAAGAAATTAAGATCAAAGAGAACCGCGTGTCCTGCACCCCCGCGGGTGTACGCATGCTGGTGCAGGCCGGGCACGAAGTGCTGGTCCAGCAGTCGGCGGGCGATGGCAGCGGCTTCACCGACGAGCAATACACGCTGGCGGGCGCGCGCCTGGTGCCCACGGCGGCCGACGCGTGGGCGGCCCAGATGGTGATCAAGGTCAAGGAGCCGGTGGCCGCCGAATACGCGTACCTGCGCAAGGATCTGCTGCTCTTCACCTACCTGCATCTGGCCGCGGACAAGAAACTCACCGAGGAATTGGTGAAGTCCAAGACCACCGGCATCGCCTACGAGACGGTGCAGATCGGACGGCGGTTGCCGCTGCTCGAGCCCATGAGCGAAATCGCCGGACGTATGAGTGCCATCGTGGGCGCGTTCTATCTGAGCAAGGCGCAGGGCGGCGAAGGCGTGCTGCTGGGCGGCGTGCCCGGCGTGTTGCCCGGCAACGTGCTCATCATCGGCGGCGGTACCTCCGGCATCAATGCGGGCCGCGTGGCGGCGGGTATGGGCGCGGAAGTCACCATCCTCGAGGTCGACCTGCAGCAGATGCGTTACCTCGACATCAGCCTGCACGGGAGCGCGCACACGTTGTATTCCAATGAGCAGAACCTGATTGATATGCTGCCCAAGGTGGATCTGCTGATCGGCGCGGTGCTGGTGCCGGGGGCCAAGGCGCCCAAGCTGATCAGCCGCACCATGCTGAAGGCCATGAAGAAGGGTTCCGTGTTTGTGGACATCGCCATCGACCAGGGTGGCTGCGCGGAGACGTCGCGTCCCACCACGCACGAAAATCCCATCTACGTGGAAGAGGACACTGTGCACTACTGCGTGGCCAACATGCCGGGCGCCTACGCGCGCACCGCCACCATGGCCCTGACCAACGCCACCATTCCGTACGCGGTCAAGCTGGCCAACCTTGGTTTTGCGCCTGCGTTGCAGCAGGTGCCGGAGTTGGTGCCCGGCTTGAACACGCACGCGGGGTATGTGACGTACAAGGCGGTGGCCGACGCCACCGGGTTGCCGTATCAGGAGTGGAAAGTTTAACCGCGGATGGACGCGGATGAACGCAGATGGCCATCAGCGTCTATCTGCGTGAATCTGCGGTTGAAAGAAAAATTCTATGACACTGAAACCATTGATTAGCGCGAAGAAGGCCCGGGAAAACCTGGCCGAGATTGAACCGAAGTACACGCCGCAGGAGGCGCTGGTGGAGGCGGAGCGCTGCCTCTATTGCTTTGATGCCCCCTGCATCATGGCCTGTCCCACCGGCATCGACATCCCGGGCTTCATCAAGAAGATCGCCAGCGGGAACCTGACCGGCTCTGCGCGCACCATTCTGCAGGCCAATCCGCTGGGCGCGAGCTGCGCGCGGGTGTGTCCCACCTCCGCCCTGTGCGAGGGCGGCTGCGTGATGCAGGACCGCGACGAGAAGCCGATCAAGATCGGACGCCTGCAGCGCTATGCCACCGACCACGTATTTGACAACAAGATCAAGGTGCTGACCGCCCCGACCAAGAAGACCGGCAAGAAGATCGCCGTGCTGGGCGGCGGTCCAGCCGGTCTGGGGTGTGCGGCCGAACTGGCACAACTGGGACACGCCGTCACCATCTTCGAGAAGAAGCCGAAGGCGGGCGGCCTCAATACCTATGGCATTGCCATGTACAAACTCACCCCGGAAACCAGCCTGGCTGAAGTTGCGCTGGTGAAGAGCCTGGGCGTGGAAATCCGCACCGGGGTCGAGGTGGGCAAGGATGTGACGGTGGCCCAGCTCGAGAAGCAGTACGACGCGATTTTCGTGGGCTTCGGATTGGGTCGCACCTACCGGCTGGGCATCCCCGGCGAGGACCTGCCCGAAGTGTATGAGGCGCTGGATTTCATCGAGCTGCTGCACACCCGGCCCTTGGACAAGGTGCCGGTGGGCAAGCGGGTGGCAGTGATCGGCTGCGGCAATACCGCCATCGACGCGGTGACCCAGGCCAAGCGGCTGGGCGCGACCGACGCCACCATCATCTATCGGCGCGGCGAGGCCGACATGCCCGCCTATCCGTACGAATACGAATTGGCCAAGAAAGACGGCTGCTCCTTCCTGTTCCACGCCCTGCCGGTTGAGGTGGTGGCGGAGAAGGGCCACATGGCCGGCCTGAAGCTGGCGCGCACCAAAATCAACGCGCAAGGCCGGGTCGAGGTCATCAAGGGATCGGAGACGGTGGAGAGCTTCGACATGGTCATCAAGGCCTTGGGCCAGGAGCCGCAGGCCAAGCTGATGCAGAAACTGTTTCCCAAGGTGAAGCTGGACAAGGACGGCACCGTGGTGCGCGATGCCGCCACCGGCCAGACCAGCGTGAAACATGTGTTTGCCGGCGGCGATTGCGTCAACGGCGGCCGGGAAGTGGTGAACGCGGTGGCCGAAGGCAAGAAGGCGGCGCGCGGCATACACAAATTCCTGTTGGGCGAAGAGGTGGCGGGGCCGGTCCAGGGCACCCGTTTGGGCGTGAAGGGAAAACCGTCCGGGTCCGGCTTCGATCAGCCGGTGCGCATTCCGGAGTTGGAAGCGGAGTATTACGCGAAGAAGAATTAGCCGGCCTAAATCATGCCGTCGGGGTCGGGGTCGGAATCGCTATCGGAATCGAAAGTTTGCACATGAGTTTCGGACACGAAAAGCTGGATGTATATCGCGCTGCGATCGACTACGTCGGTTGGGCCTATCGATTTTGCGAGTCATTGCCGGGCCATCGCAATGCCAAGGATCAGCTTTTGCGCGCATCGCAGGCGATCCCCTTGAATATTGCGGAGGGCAACGGGAAAGCAACGGAAGGCGACCGCCGGCGTTATTTTGAAATAGCTCGTGGGTCCGCCCTGGAATGTGGTGCGGTGCAGGATGTGTTGCAGGTTTGCGGTGCACTAACGATTGAGGAAAGCGAAGCGGCAAAAGCGATTCTGGATCGAATCGTGGCCATGCTTACGAGGCTTGGACAGCGCGGTTATATAGTGCGCGAAGGCGGCGTAACTCTCGATACCGATCGCTACGCTGCCGATACCGACCCCGACCCCGATTTGAATACCAAGGAGCAAGCATATGGCTGATCTATCCATCAATTTGGCGGGCATCAAATCACCGAATCCGTTCTGGGTGGCCTCTGCGCCGCCGTCCAACACGGCCTACCAGTGCCACCGCGCCTTTGAGGCGGGTTGGGGCGGGGTGGTGTGGAAGACCATCGGCGACCCCATCGTCAATGTGAGCTCGCGCTATTCGTCGCTCAACCTCAACGGGCAGCGCATGGTGGGCTTCAACAACATCGAGCTCATCAGCGACCGCTCCCCGGAGACCAATTTCCGGGAGATCGCGGAATGCAAAAAGGTGTGGGGTAACACCCGGGCCATCATTGCCTCCCTGATGACCGACACCCGCGAGAACTGGCATGATTACATGAAGCGTTCGCGCGACTGCGGGGCGGACGGGGTGGAGCTGAATTTCGGCTGCCCGCACGGCATGTGCGAGCGCGGCATGGGTTCCGCGGTGGGCCAGAACCCCGATGTCATCGAGGCCATTGTGGGCTGGGTCATGGAGGTGGCGGAGATTCCGGTCATCGTAAAATTGACCCCGAATATCACGGACATCACCAAGCCGGCGCGCGCGGCCAAGCGGGCCGGGGCGGACGCCATCTCGATGATCAACACCATCAACAGCATCACCCAGGTCAATCTGGACCGCATGTGTCCGGAGCCGTATGTGGCCGGGCGCAGCACGCATGGCGGCTACTGCGGTTCCGCGGTGAAACCCATCGCGCTGAACATGGTGCAGTCCTGTGCGGCTGACCCCGAGGTCCGGCTGCCCATCTCCGGCATCGGCGGCATCGGGAACTGGCGGGATGCGGCGGAATTCATTGCGTTGGGCGCCACCGGGGTGCAGGTCTGCACGGCCATCATGCACTACGGGTTCCGCATCGTGGAGGACATGATCGACGGGCTGAGCGGGTGGATGGACGAGAAGGGTTACAAGACCATTGCCGACTTCAGTGGCAAGGCGGTGCAGAGCGTGGACAAGTGGGAGACGTTGAATCTCAACTACAAGCGCATCGCCCACATTGATTACGACAAGTGTGTGGGCTGCAACCTGTGCTACATCGCTTGCGAGGACGGTGCGCACCAGGCCATCGAACTGATCAAGCCGGACAAGGTGGACCTGGGGCCCGGACGTGTACCCGGCAAGCCCATCCCGCAGATCAAGGAAGACGAATGCGTGGGCTGCAACCTGTGCTCCATTGTCTGTCCGGTGGACGGCTGCCTGACCATGGTGGATGTTAAGACGGGCAAGAAGCCGATGAGCTGGAAAGATTACCAGGCCGGGCTGGCCAGCGGGAAAATGAAACCCATTCCCGCGCATCATTAAATTGCCAATTGGCAATTGGAAATTGGCAATTGAAGAGGACATAAACATGAGCAACACGAGCAAGCTTGAATCCGTTCCCAACTTTATCGGCGGCGAGTGGTCCGTGCCAAAGACCGCCACCACGACCAAGGTCTACAACCCGTCCACCGGCGAGGTCATTGCCGAGACGCCCATGTGCGGGGCGGACGCGGTCAACCAGGCCGTGCTGGCCTGCGAGGCGGCGGCGTTGGATTGGGCGGAGACGCCGCCGGTGGAGCGCGCGCGCATTTTGTTCCGCTACAAGATGCTGCTGGAAGATCATTTTGAGGAATTGGCGGCCAGCGTAACCCGCGAGCATGGCAAGACCCTGACCGAAGCGCGCGGCGATGTGCGACGCGGTGTGGAAGTGGTGGAGTACGCGTGCGGCGCACCGGAACTGCTGAAGGGCGAGGCGCTGGAGAACATCGCGCGCGGCATTGATTGCGATGTGATCAAGCAGCCGGTCGGCATTTGCGTCGGCATCTGCCCCTACAACTTCCCCGCCCTGGTGCCCATGTGGATGTACCCGCTGGCCCTGGCCTGCGGAAATACCTTCATTCTGAAACTGAGCGAGAAAGTCCCGTTGACCGGGCTCAAGCTGATTGAGCTGCTGGACAAGGCCGGCTTGCCCAAGGGCGTGATGAACGTGGTGCATGGCGGCAAGGAGTGCGTGGATGCGCTGCTGACCCACCCGAAGATTCGCGCCATCTCGTTTGTGGGTTCCTCGCCGGTGGCCAAATATATTTTCGAGACCGGCACCCAGCACGGCAAGCGGGTGCAGGCGGCGGGCGGAGCCAAGAACTATGTATTCATCATGCCGGATGCCGACTTCGACAACTCGGTGACCGGGTTGGTGGACGCCGCGTTCGGCTGCGCGGGCCAGCGCTGTATGGCGGGCTCCACGGCGGTGACCATCGGCAAGGCGGCGGACAAGCTATTGCCCCCGCTGACCGAGGCGGTCAAGGCCATCAAGGTGGGCGCCACCGATCGCGATCCCACGGCCAAGATGGGCGCGGTGATCAGTCCCCAGCACCGCGACAAGGTGTCGGCGCTGATTGAGTCCGGCGTAAAAGACGGCGCGAAGGTGGTGGTGGACGGGCGCAGCGTGAAGGTGCCGGAACAGCCCAAGGGATTTTATCTCGGGCCCAGCATTGTGGACCACGTGCGCGACGGCATGGCCATCGCCAAGGACGAGGTGTTCGGGCCGGTGCTGAACGTGATGCGGTTTGAAGATCTGGAGTCCGCCATCGAAAACGCCAACAAGGTTATCTTCGGCAACGGGGCCTGCATGTACACCCAGTCCGGCAAGGCGGCGCGGGAATTCCGGCACCGCATCAAGGCCGGCATGGTGGGCATCAACGTGGGCGTGCCCGCGCCGCTGGCCTACTTCCCGTTCAGCGGTTGGGACTATTCCTTCTTCGGTGACTTGCATCTACAGGGCCGGGAAGGTGTGATGTTCTACACCCGCCAGAAAGTGACCACCTGGCGGTGGTTCAAATTCGGCGAAGGCGATATCTGGCATAAAGAGAAGTGATCAGTAATCAGTGATCCGTGATCAGTGGGAGAAGCAGTATGTCCATCCTCATCAAGAACGGCGAAATTGTAACTCCGGATTCGCGGTACAAGGCGGATGTGTATTGTGCGGGCGAGCAGATCACCTGCATCGGGCCGAATTTGGAGGTGCCCAAGGGGACCAAGGTGATCGACGCCAAAGGGAAGTACGTGTTTCCCGGCTTCATCGATCCGCACGTGCACATCTACCTGCCGTTCATGGCCTCCTTCGCCAAGGATGATTATGGGTCGGCCAGCAAGGCGGCGCTGGTGGGCGGGACCACCACCCTGATCGAAATGTGCTGTCCGTCGCGCGCCGACGAAACCCTGAAGTCCTATGAACTGTGGCTCAGCAAGGCGGAGGGCAAGAGCGCGTGCGATTTCACCTTCCACATGGGGGTGGCCCGCTTCGACAAGAAGACCGAGGGCGAGCTGAAGGAAATCGTGAAGGCGGGCATCAGCAGCTTCAAAATTTTCCTGGCCTACAAGAATTTCTTCGGGGTCACGGACGAGGAGCTCTACCATACCCTGGCCCTGGCCAAGAAGCTGGGCGTGATCACCACCGCGCACTGCGAAAACCCGGACCTGATCGCCGAGTTGCAGAAGAAGTTGTTGGCTGAAGGCAAGACGGGGCCGAAGTGGCACTACTGGAGCCGGCCGCCCGTGGTGGAAGCCGAGGGCGTGCATCACCTGGCCACCTTTGCGGAAATGACGGGGGCCCACGTGTATTGCGTGCACACCAGTTGCGAAGAGTCGCTGCGCGCTGCCATCCGGGCCCGCGAGCGCGGGGTGAAGATCTGGGTGGAGACCCTGATCCAGTACCTGACCCTCGACATGACCTACGCGGAGAAGTCGAATTTCGAGGGGGCCAAGTTTGTGATGTCACCCCCGCTGCGCCACAAGAAGAACCAGGATGTGTTCTGGAATGGGCTGGCCCAGGGGTTGGTGAGCACGGTGGCCACCGATCACGCACCGTTTGACTTCAAGGGCCAGAAGGACATGGGCCTGAAGGATTTCACCAAGATCCCCAACGGCATTCCGTCCCTCGAGGATCGCATGACGGTGTTGTGGACCAAGGGCGTGGGTGAGGGGCGCCTGAGCCTGAACCAGTTTGTGGACTGCGCGAGCACGCAGGCGGCCAAGCTGTTCGGTATGTTCCCGCGCAAGGGCACGGTGTCGGTGGGCGCGGATGCCGACCTGGTCATCTGGGATCCCAAGTACCGCGGCACCATTTCCGCCAGGAAGCAGTACATGAACATCGACTACAATCCGTTTGAGGGTTGGAAGATCACCGGGCGGCCGGCTGTGGTCACGGTGCGCGGCGAAGTGGCGGCCAGGGATGGGAAGTTTGTGGGCAAACTCGGGCGCGGCAAACTGGTGAAGCGCGAGCCGAATCATTTTTAGGAAACCACCACGGATGGACACAGATAGACACGGATTCAATCATCTCCCGCATCCGTGTGAATCCGTGTTCATCTGTGGTTCTCATGTATGACTAAGCGTGAAAACTTCCGATCTGCTTTGGCGGCGGAGCGTCCGCTGCAGATTGCGGGCGCCATTCATGCCTATGCGGCCATGCTGGCCGAGCGGGCGGGATTCAAGGCGCTCTATGTTTCCGGGGCGGGGGTGGCCAACGCGTCGTTCGGGCTGCCGGATCTTGGTTTCACCACGCGCGAGCAGGTGGCGGAGGATGTGCGGCGCATTTGCGCGGCCACCCCGTTGCCGGTGCTGGTGGATGTGGATACCGGGTGGGACGATCCGGCGGAAACCGCGCGGGTGATGATCGCGGCGGGCGCGGGCGCCCTGCAGATCGAGGATCAGGTGGACCTGAAGCGGTGCGGGCACCGGCCCAACAAGAAGCTGGTTAGCACGGAGGAAATGGTGGAACGGGTGCGGGCCGCGGCCTCCGGGCGCACCGATCCGGATTTTCTGGTCATGGCCCGCACTGATGCGGTGGCGGGTGAAGGTATGGCCGCGGCCATCGCGCGGGCACGAGCCTACGTGGAAGCGGGGGCCGACCTGATTTTTGCCGAGGCGCTGCGCAGTCTGGACGAATTCAAAGCCTTTGCGATGGCGGTGCCGGTGCCGCTGCTGGCCAACATTACGGAGTTTGGCAAAACCCCGCTCTTTACCACACGTGAGCTGGGTGAGGTCGGGGTGCGCATGGTGTTGTATCCGCTGTCCGCCTTCCGGGCCATGAATGCCGCCGCGTTGAAGGTTTACCAAACCATCCGGCGCGAGGGCGGCCAGGGTTCGGTGGTGGACGCCATGCAAACGCGTGATGCATTGTATGACGTGCTGCGCTACCATGAATATGAACGTCGTGCCGATGAGCAGTTGAAACGTTCCGGGGGTTGACCGTCCAGTTCGCGAATGATGTCAGGAGGAGTGTGCCATGTCTGATTTTGCTAAAGGGTTGGAAGGTGTGGTGGCGGGGCAGACCGCGGTTTCGCTCATCCATGAAGAGGCGGGCGGCCTGCGCTACCGCGGGTATGCGCTAAATGAGTTGACCGAGCGGGCCTCCTTTGGCGAGGTGGCCTTCCTTTTGCTCAACGGTCGACTGCCCAACCAGAACGAGCTGAATGCCTTTAGGGCGTTGCTGAAATCGCAGCGGTTCCTGCCCGCTCCTTTGCGCCGCGTCCTGGAGCAGCTGCCTACCAATGCCCACCCCATGGACGTGTTGCGCACCGGCGTGTCCGTTTTGGGCTGCCTAGAGCCGGAAGGCCCGGATCGCAACCAGTTGTCCATTGCCTGCCGACTGCTGGCCTGCATGCCGTCCATGCTGCTGTACTGGCACGCTTTCACCACCAGCCTGCTGCGCATCGAAACCTCGGGCGGCGACGACACCACGGCCGGTCACCTGCTGCACATGCTGCATGATCGCGTGCCCGACCCGCTGCACCAGCAGGCCCTCGACGTGTCGCTGACGTTGTACGCGGAGCACGAGTTCAATGCCTCCACCTTCACCGCGCGCACCATCACGTCCACCCTGTCGGATTTCTATTCCGCCATCGTGGGTGCCATCGGAGCCCTGCGCGGACCGCTGCACGGCGGGGCCAACGAGGCGGCCATGGAACTGATCCAGCTGTATCGCACACCCGAGGATGCGGAAACCGGCATCATGAACAAGCTGGCCCGCAAGGATAAGATCATGGGCTTCGGGCACCGGGTCTACAAACACTGCGACCCCCGCTCCGATGTGATCAAGGTGTGGGCGGCGCGCCTGGCCCAGACCAGCGCGGAAGGCCAGCGCATGATGGCGGTGGCGGAGCGCATCGAGGCGGTCATGCGCCGGGAAAAGAAACTGTTCCCCAACTTGGATTTCTACAGCGCCATCGTCTACAACCTGTGCGGCATTCCCACCAAGATGTTCACCCCGCTGTTCGTGTTCTCGCGGCTGACCGGCTGGGCGGCCCACATCATGGAGCAACGCGCCGACAACCGCATCATCCGGCCATCGTCGGAGTACATCGGGGAGGAAGCCCGCCCGGTGATCCCCATCGCGCAACGTTGACGCTGCCCCGCGGAGGTATTACCATTCAGCCAGATAGGTAATACCATGAAAGCCATCACGGTCAAAATGCCCGACGCCCTGCGCGTGCGCCTTCAGGCGGAGGCGACGCGACGCGGGGTTTCCCTCGGCGCGGTGGTGCGCGAGGCGGCGGAGACCTATGTGGTCGAGGCGCCAGCCCGGAAGAAGTTGAGCGTTTACGAACTCACCAAGGATCTCTGTGGCATCTTTACGGATGGTCCGGGTGATCTTTCCACCAACCCCAAGTATTTGGAGGATCTTGGCCTTGATAGCATGGGCGATCATCGATACCGGCCCCCTCGTCGCTTACCTCGAAGCCCGGGAAAACGCGCACGCGTGGATTCGTGAACTTCTGGATGAGGTTGTGCTTCCTCTGCACACCTGTGAACCGGTGTTGACGGAGGCGCTGTTTATTCTCCGGCGTCACGGACGAGATCATCGCGCTCTATTTTCCATGCTGGAGCGCGGGGCGGTTCAGGTGGACTACGCGATGACGAGAGAAACCATGATGCTGAACGAAATGATGTCAGATTATGCCGACCTCCCCATGTCGCTGGCCGACGCCTGTCTGGTGCGCATGGCGGAACTGCATCCACGGGCCGAGATCATCACGTTGGACCGCCACTTCAAAATGTACCGCACCCGCGACCGCCGCGTGCTAAAACTGTGTTTACCCCCGCTGGAGAAAAGACGATGAGTGCACCCATTTCGAATGTCCGTCCGCCGGCGGACCCAGTGTTGCAGCAGATCGCCGACTATGTGGCCGGCACGGCCATCACCAGCGCGGAGGCTCTGGATACTGCGCGCTATTGTCTGATGGACAGCATTGGCTGCGCCCTGCTCGCTCTGAAGTATCCGGATTGCACGAAAATGCTTGGCCCGCTGGTGCCGGGGGCGGAGATGCCGGGCGGCGGTCGCGTGCTGGGCCTGGACTATGAGCTGGATCCGGTGCGGTCCGCCTTCAACAACGGCGCGCTGATTCGCTGGCTCGATTTCAACGACACCTGGCTGGCCGCGGAGTGGGGGCATCCTTCAGACAATCTGGGCGGAATTCTGGCCGTGGCGGATTGGATGGGGAGGACGGGGGAGGGGAGTTCCAGGTTCCAAGTTCCAGGTTCCAAGTTGCCGACGGTTAAGGATGTTCTCGTGGCGGCCGTTAAGGCGCATGAGATTCAGGGCGTACTGGCATTGGAAAACAGTTTCAATCGCGCGGGGATGGATCATGTGATTCTGGTGCGCATCGCCACTGCGGCAGTGGTGACCGGCCTGCTCGGCGGCACGCGCGAGCAGATTATCAACGCGGTGTCCAATGCGTGGGCGGACGGTGGCGCGTTGCGGGTGTACCGTCACGCCCCCAACACCGGCTCGCGCAAGTCGTGGGCGGCGGGCGACGCGACCAGTCGCGGCGTGTGGCACGCGCTAATGGCGCTGCGCGGGGAGATGGGCTACCCGGGGGCGCTGACCACCAGGACGTGGGGCTTCCAGGACGCGCTGTTTCGCGGCAAAAACATCACCCTGGCCCGTCCGCTGGGTTCCTATGTGATGGAGAACGTGCTGTTCAAGATCGCCTTCCCGGCTGAGTTCCACGCGCAGACCGCGGTGGAGTGCGCGTTCCAACTGCATGCGCAGGTGAAGGACCGGCTGGACCAGATCGAACGGGTGGAACTGACCACGCATGAGTCCGCCATCCGGATCATTGACAAGACCGGCCCTCTGCACAATCCGGCGGATCGCGATCACTGCCTGCAATACATGACCGCCATCGGGTTGATCTTCGGCCAGCTCACGGCAGATCACTATGAAAACAAGGTGGCCGCCGACCCGCGCATCGACGCGTTGCGTGCCAAGATGGTGGTCCGTGAAGAGCCGCGCTACAGCCGGGACTATCTGGATGCGGACAAGCGTTCCATTGCCAACGCGGTGCAGGTGTTCTTCAAGGACGGCAGCGCCACGGCCACGGTGGAGGTGGAGTATCCGATCGGGCACCGCCGCCGCCGGAAGGACGGCATTCCGCTACTCGTCAAGAAGGTGCAGGCCGCCCTGGCCGAACGCTTCGCCCCCGCCCGCTGCTGGCAGATCAGCAATGTATTCGAGGATCAGGACCGCCTGCTCAAAATGAAGGCTTCGGAGTTGATGGACCTGCTGGTGGCGAATCGCGGACAAGGCGAAGCTTGATCCCGACTTTGGTTTTTACTTGCCTGACTGTTCCACGAAGGCGCGGTCTTCGGCGTCGAGGTCCTTCAGGTTCAGCTCCACGTCTTCGCCCCGCCGGGTTTGAACGTGAATGCGGTCGCCGTCGCGTTTGATCAGGTGGCCCTCCACCGCCTCCCCGTTTTGTTGCAGCCACAGGCGATTTCCCGGCTGGCCGACGGGGGTGGGTTCTTCGGATTTGGAAAAAATCTTTTTCACCGTGTCCAGCGGTGTTGCTTTGCTGCGAAGCGGGGCCAGCATCTGCTCGAGGTGCCGGATATAGGCGGTGGCGCCGCCCGCTTGATAACCGGTGCGCCCTAGTTCGTCGCCGGCGCTGTCCAACAGAATCAGGGTGGGGAAGCCTTTGACGCCAAATCGCTGGGCCAGCTCCATGTTGCGCTGGGCGCGGTTCGGCGGCAGGGCGAAACTGCGCGGGAAATCCAGCCGGACGCACACCAGGTTCTGTCTGGCATAGTCCTCAAACTCCCCCGTGGACAGCACCTCGGCCTCCAGCCGTTTGCACCAGCCGCACCAGTCCGACCCGGTGAAATCCATCAGCACAACACGGTTTTCGCCCCGGGCCAGTTGCAGGGCGCGGTCGAGGTCCACCTCCCAAAGGTCGGCTACAGCCGGGTGCGCGCCTGCCAGCAGACCGAGAATTGCTGCGGTCCAGTGTAGGCGGCCGGGATTCATGGCTGGCCGGACAGGAAGGACTGGTCTTCGGCGGAGAGGGAGGCGCTGTCGATGGTGATCAACCTGTTCTCTCGGGTGCGAAGATACAGCTTGGTGCCGACTTTCTGTTCCACGCGCGCTTCCAGCGTCTTGCCCGAGGAGGAGGTCCACGTGCGGTAGCCGGGGGCGACTCCGGGTTTGGCCATGCCGCCGACCGCAGCGACCGCGGGGGCGGCGGTTTTGACCGGGCCGAGCTTCTTGCGGGTGTCGCTCAGGAGCTTCTCCAGATGGGCGACATAGGCTTCGGCGCCGCCCTCCTGGTAGCCGGTCTTCTGGATCTTTTTGCCGTCCGGATCCACCAGGATGATGGACGGGTAGCCGGTGATGCCAAACTCCTTGGCCAGTTTTTCGTTCTGTTCCGCGACTTTCTTCTTCAGGGAGAAGCCGCGTGGGAAGTCGAGTTTGACCAGAACCAGGTTGGCCTTGGCGTAGTCCTTAAAGTCGCTCTTCTCAAAGACTTCCGCGTCCAGCCGCTTGCACCAGCCGCACCAGTCCGACCCCGTGAAGTCGAGCAACAGGATGCGGTTTTCCGTCTTGGCCAGGGCCAGCGCCTCCTCGTAGTTGTCGGTCCACAGGTCCGCCCGCGCACTGACGATGGCAAAAAACAAACCCACCACGATGCAGAGTGTTTTCATACGGTCGAGAATAGGCCTTGGGGGCGGTTTGGACAATGCAGGATTTGCCTTGCGAAACTGCAGCTGGCTCGGCATATTCCGCCCCCTTTACGTCGGCTTGGGGCCGGCGATTACAGCAGAGGTACTTATGTCCAGAGAAATTCCCCTTTCGAACGTCCGCAACATCGGCATCATGGCCCACATTGACGCCGGCAAGACCACGACCAGCGAGCGCATCTTGTACT
>CAYTVN010000041.1:0-15222 GCA_964441655.1 uncultured Verrucomicrobiota bacterium
AATCGGGCCTTGTCCTCATACCCGAAACCAAAATCCGTGCCGCGGTTATCATGCAGCCGGGCCATGTGCTCGGGCGGCGAGATCACCTTCATCAACCGCTCGGTGTCTTCCGGACGCAGCGGCTCCGTATCAATGGCCTGCAGGCGGCCGTGCAAGCGCAACACCGGAGGCAGCCCTTCGGTCAAATGCAGGTCGGAGGCGCCCTCCGCGACCACCAGGTCGAGCAGGTCATGCATATCCACTTCGCCAGCGGGGATGGTCATGGCTAGTTCGCGTCTCCCATGGTGCTGCGGAAGATTTCCTGCAACGTGGTCTGGCCCGCGATCACCTTGCGAACGCCGTCTTCCCGCAACGTCCGCATGCCGAGTTCACGCGCCCGGCTGCGCAGGTGCGAGGCGGACACCCGATCATAAATCATGTGCCGGACTTCGTCGTTAATGACAAATATTTCAAAGATGCCGATACGGCCGCGGAATCCGGTGTGGTTGCAATCCGCACACCCCGCCCCTTGATATAACTGGGCCTGGGCCACCTGCTGGGCGGCCGGACCCAGCAGACGCAATTCCATATCGGTGGGCTTGTAAGGCGTCTTGCATTTCTCGCAGATTTTCCGAACCAGGCGCTGGGCCATGATGGCCCGCGTGGAGGAGGCCACCAGGAAGGGCTTCACCCCGATGTCAATCAAACGGGTCACCGCGCTGGGCGCGTCGTTCGTATGCAGGGTGCTGAACACCAAATGACCGGTCAGCGAGGCATTCACCGCGATTTCCGCGGTCTCCAAGTCTCGAATTTCACCGATCATGATGATGTTGGGGGCCTGACGGAGAATGGAGCGCAGGGCGGCCCCGAAGGTCAGCCCGATTTCGGTGCGCACGTGCACCTGGTTGATGCCCGCCATCTGGTATTCCACCGGATCTTCCACCGTGATGATCTTGCGGTCCGGCTTGTTGATATGGTTCAGGCAGGCATACAGCGTGGTCGTTTTGCCGGAGCCCGTGGGACCGGTCACCAGCAGGATGCCGTCGGACAGGGTGATCAAGCGCTCGAAGGTCTGCTGGTCGTCCGAGAAAAAGCCCAGCTTGGGCAAGCCCAGGGACAGGCTCTGCTTGTCCAGAATACGCATCACGATGGATTCGCCGTGGTTGGACGGGATGGAGGACACACGCAAGTCGAGATCGCGGCCCATCACATTGATCTGAATGCGGCCGTCCTGGGGCAGCCGCTTTTCAGCGATGCTCATGTTGGCCATGATCTTTACGCGGCTGACGATGGCTGATTGCAGTCGCTTGGGCGGGCTCTCCACCTCGTGCAGGATGCCGTCAATCCGGTAACGCACCCGGAACTTTTTCTCCAGGGGCTCCAGATGGATGTCGGATGCCCGGCTGCGGAATGCTTCCAGAATGATCAAGCTGACCAGCTTGATGATGGGCGCGTCGGCGTCGGTGACATTGTCTTCGCCTTCCAGCTTGGGGGTGTCCCCGCCGGTCTGCACCGAGCCCTCGGTCATTTCCTCCAGCATGGAGGCCACCGAGGTGCCGGTGGCGGGATAGTAATGATTCAGCGCAACTTCAATCTCTTCCGGAACCGCCACCACACCTTCCACCCCGCAGCGCAGCACATAGCGCAGGCTGTCCAGGGTTTCCACGTCCAGCGGATCGCTCAACGCCACCGTGATGGAATTTTCGCTGCGGTAGACGGGCAGAATCTTGTAGCGCCGGGCCACCTCGCCAGGTACCAGGTCAATGACCTCCTGCTCGATGTCGTGGCCGGAGAGGCTGATGAACTCCATGCCGAACTGGTTGGCCAGGGATTTGAGAATATCGCTCTTGGCCGCCACCCGCCCCTCGGCCAGCACATCCACCACCGGCTTGTCCTGGCTTTGCGCCAATTGCAACGCTTCCGCGCCCTGGGCATTGGATATCAACCCCACGCTCTGCAGGATTTCTACGATGTATTCGTCATTGGCGGTCAAGGCGAGAACCTCGCAAAGGTGGATGATGATCTGGGATACATCCTCTTTACCATAGCGGACACCTGCAAGCAGTGTCAACGAACTGCGCGCAACAGAATTGGAGGTGAGGGAAAACAGAGTTGAGCTTGACGTCCTGCCCCATCAACACGGCAACAACGTCAGCCCAACTTCTTGAGCAACAGCTCGCGCGCCACCTGGGGATTCGCCTTGCCCTTGCTGAATCGCATGACCTGGCCGATGAGAAATTCAAAAGCAGGTTGCTTGCCGGCGCGGTAATCGGCCACGGACTTCGGGTTGGCCGTGATGGCTTGGTCCACAAAACCTTCCATGGCCCCGCTATCACTGACTTGGGCCAGACCTCGGGCTTTTACGATGGCCTCCGGCTCCCCGCCCTCGTCGCACAAGACGCCGAACACCATCTTTGCCGATGGCATGTTAATCGCTTTCTGGTCCACCAGCTTGATTAGGGCCGCCAGTGCGCCCGGCGTCACCTTGAGCGAAGCCAGTTCCATTTCCCGCTCGGACAGGATCCGCAACACTTCGGTCATCACCCAATTGGAAGCCGCCTTGGCATTGCCGCAGGCCCCGGCCACCGCCTCAAAGTAGTCCGCCACCAGCTTGTCCGCCACCAGGACGGCAGCATCGTATTCGGGCAGCCCATACTGCTCCACCAGACGAACCCGGCGGCGCGCAGGCAGTTCCGGCAATTCCGTCGTCCACTGCGCCACCTGCTCCGCGGTCAACTGCACCGGCAACAAATCGGGCTCCGGGAAATAGCGGTAGTCGTGTGCGTGTTCCTTGGACCGCATGGACTCGGTGATACCCGCTTCATCGTTCCAGCGGCGGGTCTCCTGGACCAGTGTACCACCCCGCTCGGCCTGGCGAATCTGCCGGGCCAGCTCGGCCTTCAAGGCGCGGTGCACACCCTTGAAGGTGTTCATGTTCTTGAGCTCCACCTTAACGCCCAGTTTGGCCTGGGCATCCGGGCGGATGCTGCTGTTCACGTCGCACCGGATGTTGCCCTCTTCCAGGTTGCAGTCGCTCACTTCGCCGTACTGCAGCACCTGCTTGAGGGCCAGCAGGAAGGCCATGGTTTCGTCGGCCGAGCTGAGATCCGGCTCGGTCACAATCTCCATCAGGGGCGTGCCACCGCGGTTGAAATCAATGCCGCTCGCGGCCTCGTAGTGCGTGTTCTTCGCCACGTCCTCTTCCAAATGAATACGGGTGAGGCGAATGAATTTCTTCGCGCCGTCCACCTCGATCTCCAGGCCGCCCCCGAGGCACAGGGGCTGGTCGTACTGCGAGATCTGGTAGTTTTTGGCCTGGTCGGGATAAAAGTAGTTCTTGCGGTCGAACTTGCTGCGCAGCTGAATGTCACATCCCAGCAGCAATCCGGTGCGCACCGTGAGCTTGACGGCTTCCTCGTTGATGACGGGCAAGGCCCCCGGATAACCGAGGCACACGGGACAGACCTGGGTGTTGGGTTCGCCGCCATACACGTTGGGGCACCCGCAGAACATCTTGGACCGGGTCCGCAGCTGCACGTGGACTTCGAGCCCTATGTCGGTTTTCCACTTCATAGGCTGGGCATCCTGCGGTGCCATTCCGTGCTGCGCTCATACGCGTCCGCCACCTGCAAAATGGTTTCCTCGGCAAACGCGTTGCCCAGCACCTGCAGGCCGATGGGCAGCCCGCCCGCGGTGAATCCGCACGGCAGGGAAATGCCGCACACCCCGGCCAGGTTCGCGGTCACGGTGAAAATATCGCTCAGATACATTTGAAGTGGATCATCGGTGCGCTCACCGAATTTGAAAGCGGGCGTGGGCGAAGTGGGCGTCAGCAGCGCGTCGCACTTCGCGAAGGCCTGCTCAAAATCGCGCCGGATCAGGGAACGCACCTTCTGGGCGCGCAAGTAATAGGCGTCGTAGTAGCCGCTGCTCAGCACATAGGTGCCGAGAATGATGCGCCGCTTGACCTCCGCACCGAAACCCGCGGCCCGGGTCCGCCCGTACATTTCAATGGGCTCCGCACCTTCCACCCGCAGGCCGTAGCGAACGCCGTCAAAGCGGGCCAGGTTGGCCGAAGCTTCCGCCGTGGCCACGATATAGTAGGTGGCGATGGCATATCCGGTGTGCGGCAGGCTGACCTCCACAATCTCCGCGCCCAGTTGGCGGCACTGGTCCACCGCGGCGCGCACACTGCGCTCCACGTCGGCATCCATGCCATCCAGAAAATACTCCTTGGGGAGCCCGAGCCTGAGTCCCTTCAGATCGCGCCCAAGTCCGGCGGAAAAATCGATGGGGCCCACCGCCGCCGTGGTGGCATCCATGGGATCCGGCCCGGCCAGCGCATTCAGTAGCAACGCCGCATCTTCCACCGTTTTGGTAAAGGGACCGATCTGGTCCAGCGATGACGCATAGGCCACCAGACCGTAGCGGGAAATTCGACCGTACGTTGGCTTCAGCCCCACGCATCCGCACAGCGCGGCAGGCTGACGAATGGAACCGCCGGTGTCGGAGCCCAGGGTGGCCAGGGCCAGATGCCCGCCCACCGCGGCCGCCGAACCACCGCTGGATCCACCGGGCACGCGGGCGAGGTCCCACGGATTTCGCGTCACCTGATGCGCGGAATTCTCAGTGCTGGAGCCCATGGCAAATTCATCCATGTTCAGCCGACCAAGTATAACCGCGCCCTGGGCGCGCAAACGCGCCACCGCGGTGGCGTCGTAGGGCGAGGTGTAGCCCACCAGAATTTTGGAGCCGCAGGTGCAGGGCTGGCCCTTTACATTCATCACGTCCTTGATGCCCACCGGGATGCCCAGCAGCGGATCGGAGCGTCCGGCGGCCCGGGCGGCATCCGCCGCGATGGCCTGGCGGCGGGCCTCCCCGGCGTCCACGGACAAATAGGCGCCCACCTTCTCATCCACGGACTGGATGCGCGCCAACACGGCGTTCACCAAGTCAAGGGAGGACAGGGAGCCTTCGCGCATGCGGCGTGACGCCGCGCTGATGGTCAGTTGATGAAGCGCCGTCATGATTAGTCGAGAATACGCGGCACCAGGAATTGGCCGTGTCGCTGGGCGGGCGCGTTCGCCATGACGGTCTCATGATCCAGCACGGGCTGCACCGTGTCGGGGCGGAGTCGTGTTTCAGTGGTGATCGAGGTGGCCATGGGCGACACCCCGTCGATGTTCACCTTGTTGAGTTCCTCCACGTAGTGAAGGATGTGTTCCAGCTGTTGCTGCAGCTTCCCCTGCTCCGCGGGAGCCAGCTCCAGCCGGGCCAAATGGGCCAGGTAGCCCACGTTAAAATCGGAATCGTTGCGCTGACCGGTTTCACTCATGAGGCGGGGACTATAAAACAGGGCCCCGCCCGGAGGCAAGAAACGCCGACGCACCGGGCGCATCGGCGTCTCCCTTACAATGGTTTAATACGGCCACTGAATACGACGGCGCATGAACGCATCGCGATCCGTGGAGATGCGCCGGGTATAGATATCCGTGGTGGAGCGTAAGTCCGGTTTCTCCTGACTATGAACCGGCGTCATCATGGCGGGCCGCATTTCTTGCGTCCGCGACTGCACATCGTTCTGCCCATCAACTCGTTCCAGCATATCCAGTGGTTCATTCATGTTACACCTCTGATGGATGTATAAGCATGATCTGTGCCATCTTTAATCCTGTAGGAGATCTCCTACAGAGGCGACGGTACCGCTAGAACCGGTAGTAGGGTGAAATCATCAGATAGACGATTACCCCCGTGGTGGTGACGTAAAGCCAGATGGGGAACGCCCATTTTGCCACCGCACGATGCTGCGCCACCTGGCCCGATAAACCCCGGTAAAACGTTACCAGCACCAGAGGTAGCACAACCATGGCGAGTAAAATATGAGAAATGAGAATGGCCAGATAGAGCGGGCGCCACGGACTTTCGACGGGGTAACGGGTCTCCACTCCGAAGGTGTGGAAAGTCACGTAGGACAGCAGGAAGAGCGAGGAAAGTACAAAAGCGGACAGGTTGAGACGCTTGTGAACAAGCACCTGCCCGCGCTTGATGGCAGCGAAGGAGGCCAGCAGCAGCAGGGTGCAGGTGGAATTCAATAGTGCATTCAACCGGGGCAACCAGGACACAAAAGCGGGAATGTGGTCCGCCTTGGGCAATTGGTAGATCACGACCACCGCCAGCAGTACGGTCGCGGATACGGTCCAAATCAAGCGCCGTGCGATGACATCGTTCATGGATATTTCCAATCGTTGGAAGTCGCGCCGGGGTTAATTTCCAATCGTTGGAAAAAAGCGGGCCAGGCCGGCATCCAGCACGATGAGCACCAGCAGCAGGGGCAGATAAATCACCGAGGTCAGCAGCACGCGACGGGCTTCGCGCAGGCTGGGCTGCATGGCCAGCATGAAACTGCTGGTCAGCATGCCCACGCCGATGAGGAGGGACCCGTACAGGTAGAGACGGCCGGTGATGCCGAGCAGGGACAGCAGAATCGACACGGCGATGAGGGCGAGGGAAAACAGGATGGACTGGCGGAACATGCGGCGGCCCGAGGGATCAATCACCGACAACATCTTGAATCCGGCGGAGCGATAGTCTTCGCGGAAAATCCACGCGATGGCGTAGAAGTGAGGATGCTGCCAGGCGTAGAGAATGCCGAATAAAATCCAGGCTCCGGCCGAAAGCTCTCCGGTGGCGGCCGCCCACCCTACCATGGGGGGCAACGCGCCGGGGATGGCGCCGATGGGTGTATTCAACCAGGTGACGCGTTTGAGCGGAGTATAGACCAGCACATAGAGGAAGGCGGTGAGCAGCACCAGGAAGCCGGCCAGCAGATTTACGGACCACACCAGCAGGGATACCCCCCCCAGCACCAGGGAGACGCCATAGGTCAGGGCCAGGCCGGGATCCAGCAGGCCCGCGGGCAAGACGCGCTGGCGGGTGCGCAGCATGCGTCCGTCCGTTTCCCGTTCCAGATAATTATTCAAGGCGGCGGAACCGGCGGCGGCCAAACCGGTGCCGACCAGCGTGACCAACAGATTCCACCAACTGGTCACCCCTGCTCCGCCCAGGAAGTAACCGATGCTGGTGGTGATCAGGACCATGGACACAATGCGCAATTTGGATAACTCCACGAATGCCTGCAACGTGCTGCGGTTGAATACGGGCGAAGCCAGGGATGCCATCGGGGCTGCGTCCGTCACCGGCGCGAGTACCGCTTCACCGCGCCGCACCGGCAGGGTTCGCAACAGAATCAGGAAGGAGAGGCCCAGCATGGCCGCGCCGGTCACCACATGGGCGCTGGTGATCCAGGGCTCCTTGCGAGTCCAGATGGTGAAGGCGGCGAGCGTGATTTGCAGGATCAACATTCCGACCAGCAAGCCGATGCTGCGCTGCAGGGGGCGAGCCAGGGTCGCGTCACGCCGGGCGCGCCAGCCGAGCAGGATGATGGCCGCACTGACCAGCAGCGCGCCAAGACGATGTGCGCCATGGATAAGCAACTGGTCATGGGTCACGCCCGAGTAGCCCATGGCAGCGCGCTGGCTGTTCACCTGGTCCAGCATGGCTTGGTTAAACAGCGGAACCCACGCCCCGCCGCTGCGGGGAAAGTCAGGTATGGCCAGCCCGGAATGGCTGTGCCGCATCAGGGCCCCGGCCAGCAACTGCAGGAAAACAAACAGGACCACCAAGCCGGCTGCGATCTGTATGGGTTTGCCCGCCGCCAGCCGCAGTTCGCCCGCCAGCCGACGCCGGCGTTCCACCGACAAACCGTAGGCCAGCACCAGGGTGAGGCAGAAAAAGGATTGAGCCAGTACGCCATGGGCCATGGATACAGCGGTGGGCAGTCCCAGCAGCACGGTGAGTCCGCCCAGCAATCCTTGCAACAATACGGCACTGAGACAGGCGAAACCCAGGATGCGAAGCCAGGAACGCTTTTCCACCATCGGCAGCCAGAGCGCCATGATCAGGGTGAGCAGGCCCACCCCCGAGGCCACCAGGCGATGACCGTGTTCGTACAAAATTCCGCCCACCATCTGGGACAACGGGTAGCTGAACATCCCGTGTCCGTAGGTGGTGGGCCAGTCTGGCACCGAGAGTCCGGAACTCGTGCTGGTCACCAGCCCGCCGATGAAGATCAAGGCCAGCGTGGACAAGGCCAGCAATTTGGAGAAACGTCGCAACGCGATCTGACCGCGGGTTTCTGGTCCCGTCGCTGGAGAAGGCTGGTTCATTTCAGGACTGCTAATGTGCCCCACCCTGCGCGGAGTGCAAGCCTGCATCCGGACCGGATTAATGGCCGGCGGGTGCGGTCGCTGCGGGCGGGGTTTCCCACGGCTGGGGTCGGGGCAACCACGCGCGCGTGCGATAATCGCTCAGCATAAGGGCAATCATGATGATGAACCATACGGCCCCCGCACCGGCGTACAGCCAGAGGATGCGGGCCGAGTACTTGAGATGCATGAAAAACATGACCACCAACAGGGCTTTAATTACGGCGATGGTCAGGGCCACCAAATTATTAAAGATACCGAAATCCTGAAAGGCCACCCAGACGGTGAGGCCGGTCAGCAGGAAGAGCGTGGTGATGATGGTGAAATACACACGCAACGGAACGATGTGATGGTGGGATTGATTCATCAGTGCCTGCCAATCAAATACAGCATCGGGAAGAGAAATATCCAGACTATGTCCACAAAGTGCCAGTACAGGCCGGTGATTTCCACCGGCCCATAATAGTCGGCGGTGAACCGGCCCTTCAGGGTGCAGATGAGCAACCAGAGCAGGATGCCTTCCCCGATGATCATGTGTACGGCATGCATGCCGGTCATGGTGAAATAGAAGGAATAGAAGAGCTGGATGGGGCCGGGTTTGGCCTTTTCCAACGCCTGGGTGAAGTTATGCACCGTTCCACCGGCCATGGACGGCGCATGCTGGGCGCCGTGATCTCCCATGTGGGCGGGATCAAAATGGAAGTTTTTGCCCGGCACCAGGTGATGATCAATCTTGCCCTTGTACTCGACCACTTTGACGCCCACGAAGACCAGCCCGAGAATCATGGTCAGCACCAGAAAAATGGCCGTCGCATTTCGTTTGTTGGTCTGGGCCGCATGCACCGCCAACGCCATGGTCAAACTGGACGCCAGCAGGACCGCGGTATTGAAGCCACCCAGGCCGATATTAAGCATATGGCTGCCCACCACCCAGGCCTCGGGATAAAGGCCGCGGTAGATGGTGTAGCCGGCGAACAGGCCGCCGAAGAACATGACTTCCGTGACCAGGAATATCCACATGCCGAGCGTGGAAGACTGGCGCTGCTGCTCGGCGCTGTCGAACTGGTGGGCGACGTGAGAGGAATGGGCGTCAGACACGTTTGTTCTCCACGGGCGTTACCGGGGCAGTTACCGAAGGCTTGTCATATGCGTAGGCTTCCTGGGTGACCACCGGGGTGGTCAGGAAATTCTCGGTGGGTGGCGGGGACGCCGTCTCCCACTCCAGCCCGCGGGCCTGCCAGGGATTCGCACTGGCCTTCTTGCCTTTGAACAGCGACCAGATCAGGTAGCTCGCCATCAGCAGGTAACCCGCCCCCATGACCGAGGCGCCGGCGGTGGACATGATGTGCAGCACCTGGAACTCTTCGGGATACACGTGGTACCGGCGCGGCATGCCGTGATAGCCGAGTTGGAACTGCGGGAAGAAAGTCAGGTTGAAGCCGATGAAGATGATAATGGCGACCACTTTGGCCAGACCTTCGGAGTACATGCGTCCCGTCATTTTCGGCCACCAGAAATGGAGTCCACCCAGGAAGCCCATCACGCCGCCACCCACCATGACGTAGTGGAAATGAGCGACCACGAAGTAGGTGTCATGCAGGTGAATATCGGTAGCCATGGTGCTCAGAAAGAGACCGGTCAGACCGCCGATGGTGAACAGACCAAGGAAACCAAACGCATACAGCATGGGCGCATCAAATGAGATGGAGCCCTTGAACATGGTCATGATCCAGTTGAGGATCTTGATGGCGGTGGGAATGGCCACAAAGAAGGTCAGGAATGAGAAAACCAGGCCGGCATAGATGGACTGGCTGCTGACAAACATGTGATGGCCCCACACAAAAAAACCGATCACCGCGATGGCCAGACTGGAAAAGGCCACGAAGGTGTACCCGTACACCCGGCGACGGCTGAAGCAGGCGATCAATTCGCTGATCACGCCCATGCCGGGCAGGATCATGATGTAGACGGCGGGATGGGAGTAGAACCAGAACAGGTGCTGGAACAAAACCGGATCGCCGCCCAGCTTGGGATCAAAGATGCCGAAACCGAGGAATCGTTCCGCGAAGATCATGACCAGCGTGATGGCCACCACGGGGGTGCCCAGAATGACCACCAGGCTGGTGGCGTACATGGCCCAGATAAAGAGCGGCAGGCGGAACCAGGTCAGCCCCGGGGCCCGCATTTTCTGAATGGTGACGATGAAATTCAGGCCGGTCATGATGGAGGAGAAACCGGCAATAAATGCGCCGGCCACGGCCAGAATCACGTTGGAATTGGCGTACATGCTGCTGTACGGCGTGTAGAAGGTCCATCCGGTGTCCACACCGCCCAGCACGATGGCGGACAGGGCCAGAATGCCACCCAGCATAAACACGTACCAACTGAGCAGGTTCAGGCGGGGAAAAGCCACATCGCGGGCCCCGATCATGACCGGGACCAGGAAGTTGCCCATGACGGCGGGAATGGAGGGGACCAGGAAGAAGAAGATCATCACAATACCATGCATGGTGAAGAGCTTGTTGTAGGTCTCGGATTGCACGAGGTCGGCCTGGGGCGTCATCAGGTCCAGCCGGAACAGCGCCGCCGCCGCCCCACCCAGAATGAAGAAAATGGTCAGGCTGACCAGATACATCAGGGCAATGCGCTTGTGATCCACCGTCAACAGCCAGGACCGGATGGTGGTTCCGTTGTTGATATAGTGCTTGGGCGGATCGTCCGAGCGGTCCATGGGGCGCGCATCACTCATAGGTTACTTGGTGCCTCCGGCGGGCGGGGAAAGACTCTTGATGTAGGCGATCAGGGCGAGCGTTTGATCCTCGGTAATCATCCCTTTAAACAAGGGCATGACCGGCGCAAAGCCCGCCACAATTTTGGCTTGGGAATTCAAAATGGACTCACGCAGATATTCATCATCCACCATCACTTCGGTGCCGTCGGCCAGCTTGACATTGTGTCCGACAATACCGGCCAGGCTCGGACCCAGTTGGCCGGAGCCCGGATTGTGGCAGGTGGCGCAGCCCAGCTGGGTAAACAGGCGGGTGCCCGTTTCCACCGGAGTTTCCGCCGTGGCGGAGGCGCCGCGCAGCCAGCGCTCGTAGTCGGCGGGTGCCATGGCCACCACGCTGCCCACCATTTTCGAGTGCTCGGTGCCGCAGTATTCGGTGCAAAACAGGTGATAGGTGCCCGCTTTGTTGGCTTCGAACCACAACTGGGTATAGCGCCCGGGTACTACGTCCTGCTTCACCCGGAACGCGGGAATGAAAAAGCTGTGAATGACATCTTCCGACGTCATGGTGAGCTTGACCGGCTGTCCGACCGGCACGTGCAGGGTGTTGATCTCGCGTTTGCCATTGGCGTGCTGCAATTTCCACATCCATTGCTTGCCCACGACCAGAATTTCCATGGCGTCGGCGGGCGGGCGGTTGTTTTCAAAAAACACCTTGGCGCCCCAGCCGAAGATGACCAGCGTAAGGACCAGCAGGGCGCTGCCACACAGAATCTCCAGCGTGCTGTCTTCGTGCGGCTGCTCCGGCACATCCGCGTCGGAGCGCCGACGGTACTTGACGGCAAACAGTACCACCAGCACGGCGGTCAGGATGGTGAAGAATACGCTGATGGCCACCAGGAAGAGGTAGAGCGCATCAATCTGACCTGCCACGGTGGAGGCCTGCTCGGGCAACAATTTAAACACGTTGTTCATTCGCTTAGATCCGTATCATCCCTTCCGTCGCATCAGGCTTGGGCCGGTCGCATCTCGGCTTTGCCGGACCGCCGCTGCCCAAACTCGCGCCGGAACATCAGGACAAGAAAAGCACCCATGGCCAGCACGGTGGCCACGCAACCCGCCTGCACCAGGCGCAAGACCGCGGCGCTGAACTTACCGGCCACCGGGTCGTAATGAAAACAAAACAGCATCAGCTGATCCACCGGGCTGCCAATCCGACCCGCAGACGCCTCCACCAGGGCAAGTCGCACATCGCGGGACGGATAGACCACTCCATAGAGATAATGGGACAGACGTCCCCCCGGAGTGGCCACCATGATGCCGCTGGCGTGGGCAAATTCCTTGCTCTTTTCGTCCCAGGCGAAGCGAAATCCCACCGCATCCGTCAGGGCCTTGATGGAAGCTTCGTCGCCGGTGAGGAAATGCCACCCCTGCTCGGCTCCGGGCCGGCCAAGCTCTTTGAGATAAGTGGCTTTCTTCGCCGCGGCCAGCTCATGTCCTTCCCGGGCATCAAAGCTGATGGTGAGGATCTCGTATTCCTGCCCCGGCGCAAAGGACAGCGAACGGGCCGCCTCCACCACCCCGTTGATAACCAAGGTGCACAGCATGGGGCAGTTGAAATAGGACAAGTTGATGATAACCGGTTTCTGCCCGAAGTAATCACCCAGCTTGACGGTAGCCCCCGATTCATCACGGAATTCAAGCTGCAAGGGCAACTGGGCATTCAGCTTCTGATCGAATCCGGCGCGGTTCAAGGCTTCGGGCCGTATGGGATCCGTAACCGGCTTTTCGCCCGGCATGCTGCGCGTGCCGGCGCAAGCCATGCTTGCACCCGCCATCCACACCAGCGCCATGATCCATGCCTTCATTGATTGACTCAGGGTTTTGCGGCCGGGCTTCGAGCCGGCAATCCGCGTTCCGCCACCAGTTCCAGGGCCCGCTCCACCGGGATGCGAACCACCCCGGCTTTTTCGTCCACCCACGCGTAGGTCTCCGTCTGCTCCTTCTCGATCGCCAGCTGATGAGCCCACGTTCTGGGTTCATCCACCTGCAATTGCGGCGCCGGGGGCAGCGTGCGCTGGCTTACATAGGCGGACACCGCCTTCTGGGCCTTTTCGTGGGATGCATTCAGATACAGAAAGAGGAAACGTACGCCCACGAAGGACAGAATGGTGAAAATCGTGATGTACAAGCCGGAGATCATGATTTTGCCCACCGGGATATCCCGGTCCGCGTAATCACGTTCACCTGAAACTGGATCGTTGTTATGCATTGGAGGCGTCGCTCTCCCATCCTTCGTCTGTTTCCTCTGGATGCGCCAGCATATGCTTGAAGCGGGGATCGTTCTGCGGGACCAGCGGTCGCGCTCCCAGTTGCCGCAGGAAAGCCACCATCCAGACGCCGGTCAGCCCCACCCACGCCGCCCCATCGAGCCAGTGCAGATGCACGTGGTGGCGGAACACCGGGGTCACAATCCACAGCAAATCCATGGGTCGTAGCAACAGCAGATAGACGGCGATGCCGGCCAACACGCCGGAGCGTCGCTTGTTGCTCTTAAACAGCATGACCAGGAAAGGTATGGCGAACAGCAGCACCGCCATGACACCGGCGAACTGGGGCCACCCGCCGTGGCCGCGGTGCAGGTAGTATTCAATTTCCTCGGGCAGGTTGGATGACCAGATGATGATGTACTGGCTGGCCGACATGTAGGTCCACAGGATGGTGAACGCAAACATGAAGTTGCCGATATCGTGAAATTGCTGCTGGGTGGCCAGCCGGTCAAAAGGCGCGACCCCGCGCAACCGGTGCAGAACCAGCGCCATCAGGCACAAGGCGCTGATGCCCTGGCTCACCATGATCAAGGAGCCAAAGATGGTGGAGTACCACTTGGGCTCGATGGACATGATCCAGTCAAAGGCGGAGAAGGTAATGGACAACCCGAAGATCACCAACCCGATGCCGCTCAGCTTGCGCATCCGCAATTCGAGACTCTTGGCGATGTCGGGGTGCTGGTCCTGAATCTGCGACCAGTGGGACAACAGGTAGGAAAACCCCAGCCAGATCATGAAGTAGATGGCCGAACGCACGTGGAAACCGGTGACGTTAAGCCACAGGGCTTTCTTCTGCAGAATGTGGTCGTGCAGTGCCTCCGGCCGGGTCCAACTGTAGAGTTCATTCATGCCGAGCAGAATCGGGATGAACAGCACCACCAGGAGCGGGAAGGTGCGAGTGGCGGCCTCCAGCGGACGCTGCATGACCAGTCCCCAGCGCGCCACCACCAGATGATGGATCATCAGGAAGCCCAGGCTGCCGCAGGCCAGTCCGAGTACATAGAGGAACGCCATCAGATAGGACTGGAAGAATTGCTCGCGGCCAGCCACGAAATAGCCAACGCCGGTGGAGGCCAATCCCACCACCGCCGCCAGCAG
Organism: uncultured Verrucomicrobiota bacterium; assembly: GCA_964441655.1. Classification (GTDB taxonomy): domain Bacteria; phylum Verrucomicrobiota; class Kiritimatiellia; order CAIVKH01; family CAIVKH01; genus CAYTVN01. The sequence continues at coordinate 14,400 of CAYTVN010000041.1, forward strand.
GGCGGGACGCTTCATCTTTTGCAGGGCTTCGTTCATACGTTCTTTAATGCGCGGTCGTGGCCGTCAAACGGGCACGCTCCGCTTCCGGTACATCGTTCAAGCTGGCCTTGCGGCTGAATTGGAGGGCACGGATGTAGGCCACAATGGCCCAGCGGTCGGCCACCGGGATCTGGGCGGCGTAGCTGGGCATGGAGCCGAATCCCTTGGTGATGTTGCCGTAGAAATAGCCCACGGGTGACGCCACCAGGCGGGGATCATGGAAGGAGACCGGCTTCTTGAACCCGCGCTGCACCACCATGCCGTTGCCCGTGCCCGCCCGGTCGTGGCACGGCGCGCAGAAAATGTTGAAGCGTTCGTGCCCGCGACGCAGCATCTCCAGGGTGACCGGTTCCGGGAACGTTTCCGCAGGCTGACCGTTGACCACGCCCTGGATCAGGTGGGTGTCTTCATTCAGATGGCCTTGCGCCACCGTGCCCTCGATGAGGGGACGGCTGGCCCGGTCGTCGCCGAAGAAGTCGGATTGCTGGAGGGTCCGATACTTGGGCTGGTCATACATGGCTTTACGGATTTCGCAACCCGTGCTGCCCAGCAGCAACAATGCCGAACCTATGGTCATCCACGTGCGCATAAACATCAGTTCATCAACGGTCCGTCGTTCTGGCCTTCGCCCGAGGGTTCAAAAGGAGCCACCGCCACCTGCTCGGCCCCGCTGCCGCGCAGCAGGGCCTGCGTGCCCTCCAGGCTGAACTTCGGGTCGGTGGCTTCGATCACGATGACGAACTTGCTGGTGGTGGCATCCCCGACCAGCGGCGCGGCAAAAACC
>CAYTVN010000042.1:0-15207 GCA_964441655.1 uncultured Verrucomicrobiota bacterium
TCAGCTGGCGATCCAACTCGCCCAGCACCGACTCGTCTTCGTCGATGCTGCTGAAGATCAGGTCCACGCGGTCTTCAAAGCGGGGCAGGCGGAGTTTGCCGTTCACGCGGATGGTGAAGTCGAGCCCCTCGGCGTCGCGTAGCTTCAGGCCGGGGGTTACCCGGATGCGCGATTTCTCGTTGTCCTCTTCCAGTCGTTTATCACTGATGAATTTATCCACCCGTCCGTTGGCGGGCTGCGGCTTCGGCTTGCGGAAGGATTCGGCCAGCCAGGCATCCATGCTCTCGCCGAAATCCATCACCTGCCCGCACAACGCGGCATGCTTGCGATCTATAAAATCACTCAGGCTGAACGGGGTGCGGTGGGCCGCTGGATCCGAGGGGGCGATGCGAGGCGGGGTCGCTTCGGTCGCGGCGCGGCTGTCGTGCAGCAGCAGGAAGCCCAGCAATGCGAAGGCAAGACCGTTGGTGAAAGAGCGGGGCATCCGGGGAGAGGTGCAGCTTCAGCGTGACCACAGGGCGCGCAGGATGGTCAACAGGTCGGGCGCGCCCAGCGGCGCCTCCTCGACCACATCATCCGGCAGCCTGGCCATGGCCTGGTGCAGGCGGGCCTGGCGTTCCGGGGAAAGGCTGGCCTCCAGGGCGCGTCGCTGCAGAGCTCGGGCTTCCTGGCCCTGGGGTGAGGTTTCGTACAGCAGTTGGACCAGGGCCAGTTCGCCGCCATCGAGCCAGTACAAATCGCAGGCCTGGCATAGATCGAGGTGGAGTTCCGCGGAACCCCGCGTGATGGTTTTCAGTTTCATCATGCCGTGACAGCGTGGGCAGGCGGTGGGGTCCGCATAGTCGCCGCCGTGTTCGGCCCGGGCCTCCTGCTTGAGCAGGGTGGGGGATCGCGCGGGATCACGCTCGACGCGTTCCAGGCGATCGCTGGAGATCAATGCTCCGCGGCAGGCCGGGCAGCGCATGGCCCAGACGGATTCGTATTGTTCGCGCACCAGGTTGGTGGCACAGCGCGGGCAGCGTCGTTGCGGGGCATCCATGGTTCAGCGCTCCAGGGTTTCAATGGCCGCCACGGTGTTGTTCTCAAACTCAACCCGCAGACGTTCGTATTCGTGCTTCTGGTCCACGTCCACATAAACCCAGTCCGATTGGGTATAGGTCCGGCCGCTGGCATCGCGACAGCGCACCCGGGCATCCACCCGCTGGCGGTCGGTGGTGGTGTAGGTGGACGTGTAGGACCACACCTCGGTGTTTTTTCCGCCCGTCACCCGGCGTGTGTATTGGCGGTGAGGCGGGCCGAGGGCCAGCTCCACCGCCTCGCGCGTGTAGCCCAGGTCAATACGGCCAGCCAGCACGTTGGTCTGAATCTCGGGGGCCAGCTGATTGAACACGTCCGGATTTTTTTTGATCCGGCTGGCCGGCGTGGCGCAGCCCGCAGCCAGACAAAGCAACAGTGCCAGGGTGAACCGGTATTTCATGGCCCCAAGGGATACCTGATCCGAGATCATCTGTGAAGCTTGCCTTGCGCCTCGCACGGGCTTGCCCTGCGCCTCGCCGCATCAGGGCGTCATGTATTTGGTCGGGGGCGGGTAGGGCAGACTGATATTCCAGGTGAAGTTGGTTTTGCTCTTCTTGGTGTAGATCACGATGGCGTCGTCCGGTTCCAGGGGATGGTTTTCCGCCGATCCCGATGCGCCGCTGTAATATTGGAACTGCCCGCTGGAGTTCATCAGAATGCGGTAGACGGGCGAAGCGAAGGAGCCCCCGCCTTTTTGCATGATGCGGATTTCATCTGAATAGCGTGGATTAAAGGGCTGGCCCGCGGACACGCCGCTGAAGCCGGCCTGCTTCAGGCCGCAGTCCTTGAGCTGGATGCGATAAGGCAGGTTGTAGCTGACGATGCTGTACGATTCGTAAGCCGTGATGAGCGGAGCGTGGCCGAGGGCGGGCGCGGTGTTGGTGGGAACCCGGCCTACCAGCAGCAGTTTGCGAGAGCCCGACCCAGGGGGCAGAATCAGGTTGAAGCCCTGGCTGTAGGGGACGGGCATGGTGTTGGCCACGCCGCCTGTCATGTACATCCAGACGCCGGCGTCGGACAGCCATACGATATTTGTGGCCTCGCTCTGGGCGGTGGAGTTGTACCATTCGATGCGGGTGGCCTCATCCATGGTTTCCCCGGCCGGCAGGCGGTTGGTGCCGAAGATGGCCGCCACTTGGTTCACATCGGGCAGCATGAAGAGCGACATGAAATTCTCGCCTTCCAGCAGGTTGATGCATTTGGCCACATAGATTTCGCGGGTGGCAAAACGCTGGCCCTTGTCCGGACCCCACGTGTTGTAGAAGGAGGCCCGGTAGAAGCGCATGGCATTACCCATCTGCTCCGGAGGCAATCGGGTCGCGCTGCCGGTGTCCACAAACATGCTGTCGCGCATGGTGCCGGCCCACACCCAGGAACTGGTCAGCGCCATGCTGAAGCCGATACTCGAGGACTCCGCGCACAGCAGATCGTAATCCTTGTTCACCGTGCCGTCCTGATTCGTGTAGGCGGTCCAAGCGGTACAAATCCCCAGGTTGCCGGACTGGCCCACCACCATGCCCTGGGTCATGGCGATGTCGCCCACGAAGTTGCTGACCACGGACACCAGGCCGGCCGGGTCCAGGGCGGTGGTGACACGGGCCGTGTTGACGACCCAGTTCGCGAAGGTGACATCGGTGGTGAAGGAAATATTGATGTAGGCGCCGGCATTGAGGGTCAGGTTGCTGACAAAGACCGGCGGGGCCCGGTTGGTGGCCAGGCTGGTGGTGTAGTCGAAGCTCACTTCAATATCGTCGAAGTAGACCTGGTCACTGTCGGTCATGGTGCCGGCCGCGGATCGGAAGCGAATGGACGTGTTGGTGCTGATAAAGGCCGAGATATTGATGTTGGTGTACTTGAAGGAGCCGTCGGTGGTGGAGAAACTGCCGTCGTTGGCGTGCCGCGCCACTTCAGTCCAGGGTCCCGTGTCGTTGGTGGCCACCTCGGTCATGACATACTCGCCTGCTTCCAGGCCGATGCGCTTGAAATAGTAGCTCAACTGGGCATTGGTATAGAGACCGCTTAAGTCGACAGAGCGGGTGAGGATGTTGTTGTCATCGCGAATAACGATCCGCAGGGTGCCAAGGTTGTTGGTGATACGAACGTCGTTGCCGTTGGCCGCGCCGTCGTCCCCCGTTTCCTGCCAGTCGGTCAGCCAGGGCTGGCTGCCGTCATTGTTGGTCCAGGCCACGGCGTTTACATAATCGGCGGCCATATTCGAAACGGACAGCGAGGAAACCACGGTCCACGCGCTGGACGCCACATAGACAATGCCGGTGGGCAGGTAGTCGCTGACCAGCACGCCGGTGGCGGCCAGCACGCGGGGATTGGAAACCATGATGGAATAGACGATGCGTTCGCCTGGCAGCACGATGGGCGATGCGGTGGTGGACTTCTGAATGACCAGGCCGGAAATGCTCCAATCCAGGAAGATGTTATCCTGGCTATCCACGCCGCCGGCCAGATAGACCGCGATCCGGTTATCGTTGGCGCCCTGGCTGTCCGCGGTGCTGGTAAAGCCCGTGTTATCGGTTTCCACCACCACATAACGGCCGGAGGTCAGGTTGCCGAAAATGTAATAGCCGAAAGGATCGGTGGAGGTGGAGTCCAGCTGCACGCCATCCGCCGGGTTGCCGTCGCCGTTGGGGTCGGTGTAGACGGCGAGCGCGACCCCTTGCAGTCCGAAGTCTGCATCGTTCAAATCCCCATCGCCATCGGAATCGAAGCGAACCTGACCGCTGATGCGGTCGGGGTTGGCCTCGGGGTCCACCGTGTTGACGATGGTGTCGCAAAGCTCGGAAGCGAGTTGGTCGGAGGAGACGCAGGCCGTGTTGGTGACGCCATACACGGAGTCAATGGATCCGGTGAAAACAATGGAGATGGAGCTGCCCGGGGGCAGGGTGTAGTCGGTCAAGAAATCGGGGGCGGCGGCACCTGCCACCGTTTGAGTTCCGTCGACGATACGTGTCACCTGAATGTTGTCCGCGTAGAAATATTTTCCGGCGGTGTTGTAGTTGGTGGAAGGCCGGAAGCGCACATAGGTGCCCGCGCTTCGGTAGGACAGAAGACTGATGTTGGTGGTGCCGGTGATTCGCCCTTTGAAGCTGGCCAGGCCGATCCAGGTCGAGCCGTTGGTGGAAACATCCAGCGTCACGGTGTCGCTGGTGGTCACGTTGGTCGATGTGGTGTAGTCAAAACTCAGCGTGGCGGAGGTGGCATTGGTCAGGTTGACCCGGCGATAGATGTTGGGCGAGGGGGAGCCGGTGCCGATGATGCGCAGCTGATTGCTGATGACCATGATGGAGCCGCCGCTGGCCCCGCCGCCCGCGGCATCCGTTTCCACCCAGGGGCCCACCCAGTTGGTGGTTCCGTAGTCGTTGCTATAGCTGACACTGGAGAAGGTATCGAGCACCTCATTCGTCACCACAAAGTAAGCGGTTATAAAGGTGCTGCCGGGCACGTAGTCCACCCCGTTCTGCATGGGGTCGGTGACGTCGAGACCGGTGTGCGTGACGGCGCCTGTGTTCACGATGGAAATGGTGTAGCGGGCCAGCAGATTCGGGAACCAGATTCCGGGCGGGACGGCGGACTTGGTGATGGTCAACCCGCTGTTGGCGTCCAGAAATTCATAGGGCCCGGCATCCAGGCCACCCGCCATGTAGATGATGACCTGGTTGTCGTTGGGGGGCTGGCTGTCCGCCGTGCTGAAGAAGCCGGCGGGATCGGTTTCCACCAGCACAAAATTGCCGGTGGTGACCCGGCTGAAGACGAAATCGCCGGTGGCGTTGGAGACCCGGGTGGATACGACGCTGCCGTCCGCCGGGTTGCCGTCGCCGTTGGGGTCGGTATAGAGGGAGAGTACGACACCCGCCAGGCCGACGTCGGTGTCGGTCAGGTCGCCGTCGCCATCGCCGTCCACGCGCACTTGCCCCGTGATGGTGGCCAGCCGGGTATCCAGGAAAATATTATTGGTGAAGTTGATCCCGTTGGCGGAGGTGAACCCGATCAGGTTGGGATTGCCGCCGTCGCTGTCTGCGGTGCTGCTGTAGTTGAAGGGATCGGTTTCCACGATGACGTAGTTGTTGGAAAGGAAGAAGCCCAGCTCGTAGTAGCCGTTTCCATCCGAAGTCGTGGAGGCGAGGATGATGCCGTCGGCGGGGCTGCGATCGCCGTTCGGGTCGCTGAACAGGGACAGGGTTACGTTGGCCACGCCGGGGTCGGCATCCAGCAGGTCGCCGTCGCCATCCAGATCGTGGCGCACCTGACCGGCAATGCGGGAACGCTCGGGCAACAGAATGATGTTGGTCACCGCCGCCTCGCGCGGGGCCGGACTCTGATAACTTTGCGCGGTGACGCGGTTGACCACCGAACTCACGCTGATGTTGCCGTCGACCCGGGCCTGGAAGGTAATACGGATGGTTTCCCCGGAGGACAGGCCGTAGCCGCGGATGAGGGTGGGCGGCGCAAAGCCGGCGTTGGTGATGCCGCGTGCGCCCACCTCAATTTCGACGTTGTCGAAGTAGATGCGGTCGGTGGTGTCAAGCGAGCCGTTGGCGATGAAACGAATGGCCGCATTGGTGGCCAGGTAGGAGTTGAGGTTGACGTTGGTGGTGATATAGGCCGCGTCGGTGCCTGCGCCGCTCAGGGTGAGCAGGGTGGTCCAGTTGGTGCCGGCGTTGGAGGAGCCCTGTACCAGCACCGATTCACTAGAGGAATCGAGGCTGTCCCGGCGGTAGTCGAACCGCAGGGTGGCGTTGGTGAAGCGACTGAGGTTGGCGCGGCGCCAGGCGCCCCGGTTGCCGTTCTGCACCCGCAACATATAGGGATCCCCGAAGCCGCCGCTATCCGCCATGACTTGAATGTCGCCCAGGCCGGGCCCGTCAGATTCACCCGACTCCAACCAGTCGCTGGCCCACGGAAGGGCGCCGTCGTCGCCGTAGAACTCGTCGTTCAGGATGAACTGGTCGATGAAGGAGGCGTTGAACTGGCCGGGCACGGAAACCATGGTGCTGTTGGTTACCCACGACAGGCCATCGGGCAGCGGATCGTCCACCCGCACGCCGGCCTGGTACGTGTTGGCGGTGCTGACCAGATCAATGGTGTAGGTGATGATGTCGTTGGGATTGACCGGATTGGTGGGCGAAGAGGTCTTGGTCAGTCGGAAGCCCGGAATGGGCACGGGCACAAACACTTGGGTCTGGTTATCCACATACACGCCGTTTACCAAACCGTCCACGTTCGTGGGGAAAGGATCGTTGACGGTGACCGTGTAGGTGACCACGCCGGTGCGTCCGACGGCCAGCGTGCCGAGGTTGTAGCCCAGTTCATCAATCGGGAAGGCCGTGGCGGCCGGCGGGACGACATCGTCCAGAATATTGGTGCCGTTGATATAGGTGGACCCCAGCTTGTAAGTCGAGTTCGAGGCGCCGGTATCGAACACGACGGTATTGTCGGCATCGGCGAAACTGATGTTAACCACATAAATATTGAAGGTCACATCGTCGCCGGGATTCACGACGCCGTTGGTGTTGAGGTCGTTGGACAGGGCCCACTCTTTCACCGCAGGCACGGCGGGGAAGGGGAAGATGGCGGCGCCCATGTCGAGGTACGGATTGCCGGACGGCGCGACGGACGGATCTTCGCCCCACACGGCCACGAAGCGCACGCCGTTCAGGGTGTACAGGCGCATGCCGGTCTGGTCGTTGTCGGTGGTGTCGAAAATGCGTAGCGATTGCAGGCGCGTGATGTTGGTGCTGTAATTGTAGTGTCGCCCGAAGGCGTCAATCAGGGGGCCGGTGGCGGTGTCGCCGTCCAGGTCCACGTACAGGGTGGTGTTGGTTTCGGCGGTCACCCACACCGGACTTCCATTCACCGTGATGGGCGTTCCGCCGCTTCCCGGCGCCCACGGTACCATGCACACCGTGGTCAGGGCTTTGGCCGGAACCAGGGCATGGCCCCAATCATAGGCCTGGTTGCCGGAGATGGCCTGACGGGCATCTGCGGCGGAGACGGCGATGAAGGTCTGGCTGTTGGTGGTGTAGAAATTCGCCCCGGTGTTGGTCGGCATCAGGTAACTCACCACATTGTTGGCGGTCACGGTAAGCGCCTGAACCGAATAACGGGAAGCGCAGGAAACGACGATGCTGTTGCTGTTGGGGTTGAACAGATAGACCTCGGTGGGGAGGCCGCCGATGGTGCAGGCGGAGGTGTAGTAGTTGGTGTCCCACTGGTTGTCCGCGAACATTTCAAACCAGCGCATTTCGTAGTTGGACCCGATGTCGCCGGTGACCATGTAGCACTGCACCGGCTTGGTGGCTACGACGGAGGCCCCGGCGGAGGTATAGCGAAAGGCGCGCGTTTCACCTTCGTCCAGGAAGACCGTTTCATCCACCGCGCCGTCGGCATTGAGGTCGACCCGTACCACCGTGTCGTTGTAGCCGGCGGAGACCAGAATGGACGAATACTCAAACATCTGGTTGGTGCCGGTGTTGATGCCGACCGGGGCCCGGAAGCGGAAGCCGTATTTGCCGCGGTCGTAAGTCTGGGCGCAGTCCGCCAGCACTTCGCCGGGATCGGGCGCAAACATATAGCGGCTGATGGCCACCCAGCGCGTCACCGAAACCTTGTCCCGGCCGTCGTAGTAAATGTTGGTGGCTACGCGGGGGAGCGTGATGTCGTTGACCAGGGTGATGATGTTGCCTTCGCCGACCCGGTCCGCGGCAAAGCCGGGCGGTATGCCGTTGGCCGGATTGTTGTCGCCCCAGATCCGTGTGCTGGCCTGGGTGGGGGCAAGCAGGTTGGCTTCGTAGCCGTCCTCCCAGTGATCCCAGTAGAGAACGGTGTTGGTGGTGCCGGCCACCACGGAGATCGTGCTGCGGACGGAGGCGCCGATATTGCCCCCGAAGTTATCAATGGTGTTCAGGACGAGGTGAACCTCTTCCTCGTCGAATGGAATGAAAAAGGTCTGCACCACGTTTTGTGCGCGCGCCAGGGCGGGCGCGCCCAGGGTCAACAGTAGGGCCAGGTACAATGGACGCAAACGCATGGAGAAGTCTGACATAATTTTCGGCTTACTCCGCAGGCGGTGTCTTCTTCACGAGCAGTCGGAATATGGCACATGGCATGTCGGCAACCGAGACCAGTTTTTCCTGCTCCTGCCCGGTTCCGTTCATTTCGGCCAGGGTCTGGGGCGGGGTCACGCCGTCCAGGCTCACGCATTGCAGGGTGTAGGTCCGGTACAGTTCGGAGGCCCAGCTGACCCGGAGGGTGTCCGCGGAAATGCGGTCAATGTCCGCCACGCCGAAAAACGAATCTTCCTCGGTGATGCCGGTACCCGCTATTTCTTCGTCTCCGTCGGTCATGCCGTCGCCATCGGAATCCATTTGGTTCGGGTCGGATTGATAGCTGGTTTCCCAGGAATTGTTCAAGCCGTCGCCGTCGGCGTCGTCGTGGTCTATGGCGACCATGCCGTTGCTGAACACCGGTACGAACAGCTCGGAATAAGTGGAGCTTACGGTGAACAGTTGCGAGTCGCTGTAGAACGAGGCCGCGCCCAGTTCGGGGGCGTTGAATACCCGCACGTAAATTTGGGCGCCGCCGCCCGGGCGGGGCGTCACCGCGGTGCTGAATCGACCGGGGCTGCCGGGCTTGGGAGAAACGCCGTTTCCGATGCGCGTGGTGGCCAGCAGGGTGTCGCGGGCGTCCGGCTCGCCGTTGGCCAGCGGAGGGTGTGTGGCCCCGTCCGAGGTCAGCAGAATCTGAACCAGATCGCCCACCACAAACGGGAGGCCAAACCACTGCACCGCGGGATCATTGCCCTGAAGCACTTCGCTGAACTCGTCGGTGCCCACGCTCTTCATCGAAATGACCTGGGAAACCATGGGCGGATTGGCCGCCTGCGCCACCGGCAGAAGCCCTAGAAAGATTAGAGCGCCCGCCAGGATTCCGCGCTGAAGTTGTTGGCTGGTTCCCATGGCGTGATTAAATTAAGCATGTTCCATGCCACGAGCGGGAAGCGGGTCGCTAGATACCCGTAAAAGCGGTGGATTTGCTGCTTGCGAAGGCATCTGTGCAGGGGTGGCACAGCGCGGGGACCACAATCTATAGCGGTGGTCAAAAGGGCGTAAGACAGGCGGGAAACCCTGTTACGCTACGCGAAATTCGTGTTCTATCCTAGATTTTATGCCGATTTCGAGTCGTTTTGCGTCAATAATGTCCGGAAAACGGTCGAAGAGGATGCCCCGGGCACGCCTATAGCTGGGGCTTAAATCTAAAGTCGATCGGAATTAATTCGGGCGACGACCTTAAGGGTTTAACCGGCGTGTACAAAAAGGTGAATTACGCGAAAACTCTTAATTTGCGAAAACGATCTGGGAATAGACTGACCTGCGGCAGGCGGGGGGGGGCGGCGTTATTCGATAACAACCTTCGTGCCGGTGTAGGTGCCCTTGATGAGCCGGTTGAAGGCTTCACCCTTGGAAGTGGCTTTTTCCAGTTCTTCGGCCACGGCGGCGGGCACGCCGGCGTAGGTGTAGCGGGTGCCATCGTCGAAGGTTACGGTGAGCACCTGCTCGGTGGCGGCGTAGCGTATGTTTTTGATGGCGGCGCTGCCATCGGCGCGAACCGGCGAAACAAAGCTGAACAGGGCCAGGACCAGAACGGCTAGTAACGTACGCATGGCGATTCTCCTGTGGATGAGGTTGATGTTTTGTAGCGCGCTCCGGCGCCCACGGCCAGCCCATTGTGCGGGTGGGGACGACTTTCCTGCTCAGCCTGCGCTGGCCTTTCGATCCGGATGGCCGCATACTTACCCTCATGATTGTTTGTCGATCAGGTTGGTCTTCGTGGCTGGTTGCGGGCTGGGGCGTCGTCGTTCTGCTGGCTGCACCACTGGTGATGGCGGCCCCGGCGCCTGCCAACCAGACATTTGATACCTATGCGGTGGGCGCCGCCGATCCCGAAGCGTTGCTGGAGGCCGTCAAAGCCGTCGCCGGACCCGAGGCCACCGTCACGTATGATGCGCGTCAGCAGCGCCTGCTTGTGCTGGCCCCGGCGGATACACAGGAACGTGTGGCTGCGCTGGTGCGCGAGGCCGCGCCCGCGCCGGTCAATGTGCGTATTGAGGTCCGTTACTGCGGACAGGCCCGTCAGCAGGACACTGGGTTTTCCTTGGAGGGTGGCGTGGGGGTCCATCGCGAATCCGGACTCACCCACACCACGGTGCGCGTGGAGCCCCGCATCCAAAACGAGCTCACCACCTCGTCGTCCGATGTGCAGCAGGTGCTGGTGGTGGCCAGCGGTCGCGAAGCCTTGCTCAGCGTGGGCGAAGAAGTGCCCGCGCTCGAGTGGCTGATGGAGTACGGCCTGAACCAGGGTTTGCTGAGGGAGCGGGTGGTCTGGCAGCAGGTGGGCGCTTTTCTGGTCGTGCAGCCGTGGGTGCTGGATCAGCGAACCATCCGCCTCCGCATCACGCCGGAGTTGCGCGGGTTCACCGGGGGTCGGTCCAGCGCGGTCCGCTTCGCCGCGGCCACCACCGAGGTGGTGGTGCCGGAGGGCCAGCCTTATCCCCTGGCCGGGCTCACCCAGGCCAACGACGTCATGAACCACTTTCTTGTCGGCCGTTCCGCACACCAAACCTCGGGTTCCCTTGATCTCACGGTCACCCCGCGCATCCTCACTCCTTGATGGGCCATGTATAACCGCGTCTGCTTTGCCGTTCTTTCCCTGATAAGCATCCCGGCGCTGGCCGCTGAGCGAAGCGATGTCCCTTACTGCCAGTACCTGGATCGCGCGGACGAACCGGCCTGGCAGGTGCAGGGTAGCGCGATAAGTTCTGCCGATGTGCAGGGGGACAAGGGCCGCTCCTTTTCTGCGCTCGAGGTGACGGGCGGCGGCGGCCTGCTCTACGCGGATGTGCCCGGTGGTTCGATGGGCCTCGGCGGCGCCTATGCGGTTTATGCCTTTGAAGGAAATGGCGGGATCAGCATGCCCGATGCGGTTGCCGACCTGCACCTGGAGGCCGGCTATCTGTGGCGGCATTGGGACGGACGATCGCTTCAGCTCAGCGCCCGGCCCGGGTTCTACGGCGAGGTGGGGGCCTGGGAGGCGGATGCACTTCGCGTGCCGTTCGAAGTCCTCGGTATTCAGGTCCTGGGGCCCCGCTTGTCCGGTCAACTGGGGGTGGCTATTTACCCCGGCTTCACCCGCGCCTTCGACCCACGCTTTGGACTCCGCTATGCGATCAGTGATGCCTGGACTGCGGATGTGGGCTATCCGGAATCGCGCCTGGCCTGGATGAACCGGGAAGGTTGGGCGGCCTATGCCCTTGTTCGTAACGATCCGATAAACGAGTTCTGGCTGGACGACGACGAGGTCCGCCGGACGTTCCGTTTTGAGGATACGCGGGTCGTGGCGGGGGTGGAGGCGCCGCTGGCCGGGGCGTTGCGTCTGCGCGTGGAGCTGGGTTACGTGTTTCAGCGCTCGGTTGATTTCGGCGGGGCGGAGCCCAATCGGTCGGTGGAGGAGGCCCTGGTGGTGGGGCTGGGTCTGAGCGGCGCTTTGTAACGGAGAGTATCATGCGGCTGGCGGTGGTATCGGATGTGCATGTGTTGGGTCCCACGGAAATCGCGCGGGCCAATCAATCCTTCGCCGATCTGGGGGCGGGGCAGCATCCCCTGCATCGTCGGTTCCGGCGCGGTCTGTACCGGGTGCGTCGCCGCCTGTGGAACGGACACCTGGAGTGGCGGCATACCGCCTTCCTGCGCGCGCTGGATGAGGTGGAGGAATACAAGCCCGAATGGATTATCGCCAACGGCGACTACGGCGGGGATTACGGCGGGGTGGGGCTCAGCAACGAGGCCACCTATGACAGCGCGGCCCTGGTGGTGCGGCTGATTCGCCAGCGCTTTCCGGAACGCGCCCGTTTTGTTTTTGGCGACCACGATCTGGGCAAATACAGCACGGTGTTACGCTCTGGTGGCATTCGACTGGACAGCCTGGAGCGCGGGGAGAGCCAGCTCGGCATTCCCTCGTTCTGGCACGAAGTGGATGAGGGTGTGCATCTCATCGGCGTCAATTCGTCCCTGTTTACCCTCGACCTGTTTCTGCCCGAAGCCCTGGTTGAGGATGTACCGGAGCTGCAGCGTCGTCGGGACGTGCACCTGCAACAAGTGGAGGAGGCCTTTGCGCGACTTTCGCGGTCCGCCGAGGTGGTGTTGTTCTGTCACGATCCCAGCGCGCTGGATGCCCTGGCCCGCCTGCCGGTGGTGCAGCGGCGCCTGCCTCAGATTGCGCTGACCGTGATCGGTCATCTGCACAGTCCCACCCTGCTGTGGTTGGCCCGGCGGGCCGCCCGGCTGGGTCGCCAGTTGAATCCGCGTTATCCGGTGGCCCGCATCATCGCCCGGGGTCTGGCCGGCGTGCGTTCGTGGGATTCCTTTCGTCCCGTGGTCTGCCCTTCCACCTTCGGCACCGGGCATCATGTGGCCGGCGGCTTGCTGCTGGTGGAACGCAATGCCGATGGCCGGTTGGTGGCGCGCCGTCGCCGCATCCATCGCCGCTATTACCGTCTGCACCGCGCCGAACGCGGACGGGCTTGAAGGGGGCAGCCCGGCTCACCGTTCGTTCCCGCTGGCCAGCGGCGGGGACGCGGGTTATCTTGTGGCCATCTTTCGGAGGATTCACCATGGCGGTCAGCAAAAGTCGGAAAACCGTACGCACCATCTCGTTTGAAGTGCGCACCACCAAACCCCTGTCGGTCGGACAACAAATCTTTGTTTCCGGCAATCAGAAGATGCTCGGTTCGTGGCGGGCGGATGCCCTGCCGCTTACCCGCATGGGCGAGAATGCCTGGTCGGCCCAGGCCCAGTTGCCGGTGGGTGACGTGATCGAATACAAGTTCACCCGGGGCAGTTGGAGCACGGAAGCGGTCGGCACGGACGGAGTCATTCCGGGCAATCACGAAGTGCGACCGGGCGGCGATATTACCGTTCGCCATACCATCGCGGCGTGGAAAGATCAGTTCGACTGATCGTCGGACCCCGCAGAACCACCGCTTGACCGACGGGGTGCGCCTCCCTATGCTCCCCCGCTCGATTTGATTTTAACAAGGAGCGCATGCCATCTATGACTACACACGCTGATCCTCATGCCGCCGCGGACGTTGCGGAATCCACCACCCTGGCCGCCCTCATCATCGAGTTGGATGGCGTCGCTATCGACACCCGCACCCTTCTGTGCGAAGCGGCCACCGCGGCGCTGAAAAAGGCCGGCACCAAGTTGAATCATGGACTCTTCGCCCGCTACGGTCTGCACGCCAGCGTCCCGGTCATCGCCCAGAGCCTGGTGGAAAATCTCGAGGTGTCCGGCCTGACGGCCGACGCCCTGTCCGCCAGCCTGTCCGCCAGCCTGGAGTCCCATCTGGCCGGCCTGACCAAAATCAATCCCGCCGTGGAGAAGCTGGTCAAAGCCGCCCATCAGCGCGGATTGCCGGTGGCCGTCCTGACCTCTCTGCCCGAGGAATTGGCCAAGGCCACGGCCGACCGGCTGGGTTTGACCGCCGCCAATGTCCGCGTGTTCGCGTTCAAGGATGATGAGACCAGCGGATTCCCCCGCGCCGATGTATGGCTCAAGGTGGCCAAGGCCATGGGCAAGTCGGCCCGCTTCTGCGTGGCGGTTACCAGCAGTCAGGTCTCCGCCAAAACCGCGTTGTCGTCCGGGATGCGCTGCGTGGTGGCCCCCGACAGCTTCACCAGTTTCCACGATTTCGGCGGGGCGGACATCGTCCTCGAATCCTGGGACGAGTTGAGCGCCAACGAACTGTTGGACGCCGTGGTTCCGCTGGTCAGCTAATCCACCGCGGTTCGGCCCCATGTCTGACGCACCCTCCACGGAACCGCGCCCGGCGGTGCCGTCGCCTGAATTACCGCCCATTGTGCGGCTGGTGGAAATCATGCGCATCCTGCGTTCCCCGCAGGGTTGCCCGTGGGATCACAAGCAAACTCTGGTAACGCTCAAGGAGCATCTGCTCGAGGAAAGCCACGAGGTGCTGGATGCCATCGACAGCGGTGACCGCAGCAAGCTGTGTGATGAATTGGGCGATCTGTTGTTGCAGGTGGTATTTCAGGCCCAGTTGTGTCGCGAAGAGGGTGCCTTTACTTTTGATGATGTGGCCGACGGCATCGCCCGGAAATTGATCCGCCGTCATCCCCACGTGTTTGGTGATATCCAGGTCAGCGGCGCGGAGGAAGTGCTGAAGAACTGGGAAGCCATCAAGAAGCAGGAGAAGGCGCACCAGACCCGCGGCACCCTCGAGGGTATCCCGAAAAGCCTGCCCGCGCTCCACAAGGCGAACCTCGTCCAGAAGCGCGTGGCCCGGGTCGGCTTCGACTGGGACCACGTGGAGGGTGCGCTGGCCAAGCTGGAGGAAGAGGTGGCCGAGATTCGCGAGGCGGTGGCGGCCGGCGATCAGGAGCACGTGCGCGAGGAGCTGGGCGACCTGTTGTTTGCCACCGTCAATGTGTCGCGTTTCTTTGGTCAAAACGCGGAGGAATTGCTCGAGCAGACCATCCGCAAGTTTTCCCGCCGCTTTGACGCCCTCGAAGCCCGCGTGCACGCGCAGGGTCGCAACGTGGCCGACTGCACTCTGGCCGAACTGGACGTGGTGTGGGAAGCCGTCAAAGCAGACGAGAAGAAGTAATAAGAAGAATCGGGGTCGAGTCTTGACATTTGACAAATATACGCAACGACTTAACTATAAGCTAATTACTTGCCGTTAATTATTATGCTAATTGTCAAATGTCAAGACTCGACCCCGGCTCCTTTCCGGCTCGCTTAGGCAGAGATCGATGACGGAGGGGGCGCGGGCGAAGGCCAGGTCGTAGGAGGGGGCCAGTCGGGTAAGGTGGTCGACTTGTTCCAGCAGGAGCGCTATGCCGTCGGCGGCGTAGAAGGGGGCGATGGCGGTGGCGACCAGGCGGGCGCCCGCCAGTGCACCCGCGATGGGGGTCAGGCGGTGGTCCGCAGCCTGGGAAAGATGGAAAAAACCGGCCAGCGGCACGTTACCCGCTTTTACCTCTCGCTCTTCACCATGCCACGGCGAGGAGAACAGCCGAACTTCATTCCCGATTACGCGCA